>JAKSKW010000016.1 GCA_024401495.1 Paludibacteraceae bacterium | reverse complement strand
CCCGCGACCCCGACCTTGGCAAGGTCGTGCTCTACCAACTGAGCTATTTCCGCAGTATGTAAAAGAGCGTTTCTTTTTCTTTTGCGAGTGCAAAGGTAGTCTAAATTTTGTTTCCCACAAACTTTTATTCGTTTTTTTTACTTTCTTCTTTTCCTTTTTTTCGCAAATCACTGATTATTCCATAGTTTTCTTTACTTTTGTATGTTGTTTGATTTTAACATGCTATTATAGGTGTCATCGTTAACGTCAGCGTCACCGTTAAAAAAGAACTTATGAACCCGGACAAATTAAAGAAAATCGACTATAGATATATCAGAATGGCCAGAATATGGGCCGAAAACTCTTATTGTAAGCGTCGTCAGGTGGGTGCACTCCTTGTTAAAGACAAGACTATCATCTCCGACGGTTACAACGGTACGCCTTCTGGTTTCCCTAATATCTGTGAGGATGACAACGATACTACGTTCCCTTACGTTCTTCACGCTGAGGCTAACGCTATCGCTAAAGTGGCCCAAAGCAATAATAGTAGCGACGGTGCTACTCTTTACGTCACTGCGTCGCCTTGCATCGAGTGCGCTAAACTGATTATTCAGGCTGGAATCAAACGCGTCGTCTACTCGGAGAAATACCGCTTGACTGATGGTATTGACCTTTTGGAACGTGCCGGCGTTAAGGTGGAATATTTAAATGAACAGGATTATAAAGAGTGAATATAATTTAACAAGAACCTTATGCAGATTAACGACAAACTTAAATTAGCACTTATCCCGGTTGTGCTCGGTGTGTTCACTGCCGTTGCTTTTATCTTTGGTGCAAAATTCGGTATAAGATATGTATATACCGCTGAGAATGTCTCAAAACCACAACATAAAACATTTGAAGGTGAGGCCGACGTGATTGCCGCTCGCAAGATGTCGGATGTGCTTCACTATGTGTCGAAGATGTATGTCGACACTGTCAATATGGCTGACCTTGTGGATCGTGTGATCCCTCAGCTTACTGAGACTCTTGATCCCCACACTGCTTATATCAAGGCGGAGGATCTTCAGATCACTAACGACGAGCTTGCCAGCAGTTTCTTCGGTATCGGTGTGCAGTTTAATCTCCACAACGATACGGTGAATGTGGTGCAGGTGATTTCGGGCGGACCATCGGAGAAGGTCGGACTTCGCGCCGGAGATAAGATTATCGCTGTCGACGACAGTGTTTTCGTCGGACCTAAGTTGACTAACGAGACGGTGGTGAGAAAACTACGTGGACCTAAGAATACCCACGTCAAACTTGGCATTAAGCGTGCAGGAGTGCCTGAGACTATTGATTATGAGGTGATTCGTGGTGAGGTGGCTCAGGAGACTGTGGATGCTTTCTATATGGCTGATGATATCACGGGTTATGTGAAAGTGGATCGTTTTGGCGAAAAGACTCATGCTGAATTCTATGAGGCTTTGCTTCAGCTTCAGACTGAAGGTGCTCGACGTTTCATTGTTGACCTACGTAATAATGGAGGTGGCTATCTTCCTGTCGCTGGCGAGATGTTGGATTATCTTCTCGACGAGGGTGATACTATCGTCTACACATGCGGTCGTGGGGAGACGCGAGAGAATCCAATGGAGGTATTGATGTCTCGACGCGATCCTATTATCTCGGCTCCGATTGTGGTGCTAATCAATGAGAACTCCGCTTCTGCGAGTGAGATCTTCGCTGGTGCCATCCAGGACAACGATAGGGGAGTCATCGTAGGCTGCCGTTCATTCGGTAAGGGGCTTGTGCAGCAGCAGGTTCCAATCTCAGGTGGAGCGGCATTGCGTCTAACCGTCGCAAGATATTACACTCCTTCGGGAAGATGCGTGCAGAAATATTACGGTAAGGATTACGATTATCGCGCTGAGACAGCTCATCGCTACGAGCATGGTGAGATGACCAACGTCGACAGCATGAAGAAGGCCGCTGAGAACGACAGTTTGAAGTTCAAGACATGCAAGCTTGGCCGTACGGTCTACGCAGGCGGTGGTATCGTGCCTGATATCTTCGTGCCGCTTGATACAAATATGTCGGAATTCGCAAAGAAGGTTCTTTTGAGCGACGTCATCTATGAATTCTCTTATAAGTATATTGAGAATCATCCAACTGAAATTGAGTCGTATAAGAAGAAGGGCGACTATATGCTTACGTATAAGAATTTGATGCACGATAGTGTATATTATGAATTCTTAGCTTATGCAAAGAAGGAGAAAGGATTTGTTCCGTCATATGGTGATGTTGAAGAGCCATCATCGACCACACAGCAGAGAATCATGCGTCTGCTTGTCTCATATTTGATCCGTTCGATCCATGGTTCGGATGATCATAAGCAGCGACCTTTCTATTGGTCGTATAATTTGGAGGACAAAGCTTACCAGGAGGCATTGAAGGCATTCGTTAGCCCTGAGATGAAGATGATTTTGGAACGTTGACGAAAACGAAAACGAAGACGAAAACGAAGACGAAGACGAAAACGAAGACGAAGACGAAAACGAAGACGAAGACGAAAACGAAAACGAAGACGAAAACGAAGACGAAGACGAGGATGATGGTAGAGGTAAATTCGGCAAAAGCGTGGATATTGGCGGCACGTCCGAAGACGTTGGCTGCTGCGGTGGTGCCAGTGTTGGTTGGCTCGGCGTTGAGTGTGTTTTTGAATGACTCATTCGTGTTCGACTGGAGAAAATTCGTCATTTGCTTTTTGTTCGCGTCGCTTATGCAGATAGCAGCCAATCTTATCAACGACCTTTTTGATTTCTTGAAGGGTAGCGACGGTAAGGATCGCCTTGGTCCGGAGAGAGCTATGGCTCAGGGCTGGATCACGAAGAAAGCCATGCTGATTGGAATAGCGATTGTGGTGGGGCTTGCTGCAGTATGCGGATTGTGTATGCTTCCTATCATTATGGAAGAACAGGTGTGGACGATGATCGGCGTCGGCATATTCTGTATCTTCTTCGCCTATTTCTACACGTCAGGACCATTCCCTCTTTCATATAATGGATTGGGCGACGTCGCCGTTGTCGGTTTCTTTGGTATCGTGGCCACTTGTTTCACATGCTACTGCCAGAATCCATATTGCTTCACAGATCCAGGATGTATAGTGGCAGGAGTGGCGACGGGATTGGCAATCAACGCATTGTTGGTGGTCAACAACTATCGTGATCGTGAAACTGATGCCGCAGATGGCAAGCGCACGTTGATTGTGAAATTAGGTGAGAGATTCGGAGAATTGCTTTATTTAGGCTGTGGATTCGGAGCCGTCGCCTTGATGCTCTACGTCTTCAGAGGACATTTAGCCCTTTCATTCTTTTATATACCATATATTATATTGCATTTGATGTCGTACACCAAACTGATTAAAATCAAGAGAGGAAAGGCACTCAACCAGTTGATTGGCGAGAGCTCACGCAATATGATGGTGTTTGCGATTATGACAGTTGTCGCAATGGTGATTTGAGACTCTTATTTCTGGAATGCTAAATATGAATCCGTGGCAAATGACCACGGATTTTTTTATTAATAATTTAGACCAAAAGCCCATAATGGGATTATGTTCGCATATCCGTATTCGATGTCATCTTTCACGACAAATCCTTTGTCGATAGTCTCTATCTGCTTTTGTCCTTTCTTTTTTCCTCCAATTTCAAAAGACATATCTTCTATTTTGAAATCTGTAACGGAAGAACTTATCACAGATTGACGTACTCTCATTTGGTTCATAAAAAATGTTTCTCTTATATTTCCTATATTAGCGGTGCTAGGTGTGAGAGTATATATAATGTTAGTATTGTCCAAGTATATTTTCTCCACTTTCCCTAATCCTCTTAGACCTCCAGTTTCGTCTCGAAGTTGAGAAATTAAACCAGCCTTCTCCATATATATTAGGTAGTCTGGTATGTTATTACGGCTTGTTCCGATTAAATCTGCCAATTTTTGCATTATTGGTTTGAATGGAACGCTTTCTGAGATTACCATCAGTAGACGTTTCAATTTTCTGCTCACAGAGATGTTCATTTTAGCATATTGAGGAATGTCCACTTCCATTGTTTGGTTTATTACCTGTAGCAATTCCATTTGATATTCTTTGTCATTCACCCCAAATGGATAATACCCTCGTCTCAGGTAATCCTGAAAATATACTAGAGGATGTTTGACGTCGGGTATGGACGCTTTATTGTTTACTATTTCATTCAAAGAGAATACTGGAACGTCTATATTATGGAAAAGTTTTAAGTATTCTCTGAAGGAAAGGCCTTGCATCTCATACATTGGCACACGTCTGCTTAAATCCGCTAATCCTTGATAGATATCGAGAATTGAAGATCCTGATACTATCAGTTGGAGATCGTTGTGGCTATCATAAATTTGTTTTAATTCGCGAGACCAACCTTCATATTTATGTATTTCATCAATAACAAGATGCTTTCCACCCAATTTAACAAACTTGTCCGCTAAGTCAACCAAAGTATTTGATGAGAAATATAGATGATCGGCAGATACGTAAAGAGTGTCTGTTGAGTTTAGTTTTTGTTTGATATGTTGAAGGAGAAGTGTAGATTTTCCTACACCTCGTGGACCGATTAGACCAAATGCTCGACCTTCCCAATTGATATCATTATATTTGTATCGCACAAAATCGTTAGGAGTTTCTTCTAATTTGCGCTTAAAAAATTCATAAAGTCGTTCCATATTAGTTGTGTTTTGTACAAATGTAGTCAAACTGCACAAAAAAAATGCAGTTTTTGCATAAAACTGCACAAAAAAAATGCAAAATCTCTTTTCCCTCCTTGAAAAGTCGGAGCCTTTCTCTTTAACTCTGAGTCTCTGTGGTTACTTAAATGGTAATTATATACGAGTAACAATCCTCAATTTATATACATATTTATATAGCAATATTCGTTTTTGGGGCAGAAAATGGATGAGGACAGCAAAAAAATAGCATGTGATTTTTTATGTTTTACAATATATTTTTGATGTAGCTAAGAAAGAAGCGACGTTGAAATTGAAAAACAGTGCTGAAAAACCTAAATCTTTGAAATGTTGATAAATAACGTTATTTTTCTTCTGTTTTTGTTTGTCATGTTAAAATATATGACTATTTTTGCATTCTAAATGATAGAATATCAGTAAAAATTTAAAAGTAAAACAAAATGCCTACTATTCAACAGTTAGTTAGAAAAGGAAGAGCTAGTCTTGAGGACAAGAGCAAGTCTCCTGCGTTGGATTCATGTCCACAGAGAAGAGGTGTTTGCATGCGTGTTTATACAACAACACCAAAGAAGCCGAACTCTGCAATGCGTAAGGTAGCACGTGTTAGATTGACAAACCAGAAGGAGGTTAACGCCTACATCCCAGGAGAGGGCCACAACCTACAGGAGCACTCAATCGTAATGGTACGTGGTGGTCGTGTTAAGGACCTACCAGGTGTACGTTACCACATCGTTCGCGGTACATTGGATACTGCAGGTGTGAACGGAAGAACTCAGAGACGTTCTAAGTATGGAGCTAAGCGTCCAAAGCCAGGACAGGCAGCACCAGCAAAGGGTAAGAAGTAATTATAACTTCGACTAGCAAATTCTTTTAGTAAAAAACAAAAAACTAAGTTTTAGTTTTACTGGTAGCGTGATGAGGGTTGAGTAAATGACCCGAATGGGTCGTTGAAGCGACAGAAGCAACCAAAACAAAAACGATTTAAGAAAATGAGAAAAGCAACGCCTAAAAAGAGGATCATTTTGCCAGATCCAATTTTTAACGAAGTAATGGTAACACGTTTTGTTAACCATTTGATGTACGACGGAAAGAAGAGTACAGCATACTCAATCTTCTACTCAGCTTTGGAGACTGTAAAGAGCAAGCTTCCAAACGAGGAGAAGGAGCCACTAGAGATCTGGAAGAAGGCTCTAGAGAACGTAGCTCCACAGGTAGAGGTTAAGTCTCGCCGTGTCGGAGGTGCTACATTCCAGGTGCCAACAGAGATCCGTCCAGAGAGAAAGGAGTCTATCTCAATGAAGAACCTAATCATCTTCGCACGTAAGAGAGCAGGTCGTTCAATGGCAGACAAGTTGGCTGCTGAGATCGCAGACGCATACAACAACCAGGGTGGAGCGTTTAAGAAGAAGGCAGATATGCACAAGATGGCTGAGGCTAACCGTGCATTCGCACACTTCAGATTCTAATCAATCTAATTTTAACACTTCAACAATTTAGACAAATGGCAAAAGCAGATTTGCATTTTACGAGAAATATCGGTATCATGGCTCACATCGATGCTGGTAAGACTACAACTTCAGAGCGTATTTTGTTCTACACTGGTCTTACTCACAAAATCGGTGAGGTGCACGATGGTGCAGCTACAATGGACTGGATGGTTCAGGAGCAGGAGCGTGGTATCACTATTACATCAGCTGCTACAACAACATACTGGAAGTATCTTGACAAGAAGTACAAGATCAACTTGATTGATACTCCAGGACACGTTGACTTTACTGTAGAGGTTGAGCGTTCACTACGTATCCTTGACGGTGCTGTAGCAACATTCTGTGCAGTAGGTGGTGTAGAGCCACAGTCTGAGACAGTATGGCGTCAGGCTGATAAGTACAACGTACCTCGTATCTGCTACGTTAACAAGATGGACCGTTCAGGTGCAAACTTCTTCGACGTAGTAGCACAGCTAAAGGAGGTTCTAGGTGCTAACCCATGTCCAATCCAGATTCCAATCGGAGCAGAGGAGACATTCAAGGGAGTTATCGACCTAGTAAAGATGAAGGCTATCGTTTGGCATGACGAGACAATGGGAGCTGCATACGATGTAGAGGATATCCCAGCTGATCTTGTTGACGAGGCTAACGAGTGGAGAGAGAAGATGCTTGAGGCTATCTCTGACTGCGATGACGCAATCATGGAGAAGTTCCTTGAGGGTGATGTAGATTCAATCACAGAGGACGAGATCAAGGCAGCTATCCGTAAGGGTACACTTGCAATGAAGATCTTCCCTATGGTATGTGGATCATCATTCAAGAACAAGGGTGTACAGACAATGCTTGACGCAGTTTGTGCTTACTTGCCAAGCCCACTAGATACTCCAGAGATCATTGGTTCTGAGCCAGGAAACGAGGAGAACAAGATCGTTCGTCACCCAGATGAGGACGAGCCTCTATGTGCTCTTGCATTTAAGATCGCAACAGACCCTTACGTAGGTCGTCTATGCTTCTTCAGAGTTTACTCAGGTAAGCTAGATGCAGGTTCATATATCTTCAACGTACGTTCAGGAAAGAAGGAGCGTATCTCACGTTTGTTCCAGATGCACTCTAACCACCAGAACCCAGTTGAGGTAGTTGCTGCTGGTGATATCGGTGCAGGTGTAGGTTTCAAGGATATCCGCACAGGTGATACACTTTGTGGTGAGGACGAAAAGACACACATGGTTCTTGAGTCAATGGAGTTCCCTGATCCAGTTATCGGTATCGCAGTAGAGCCTAAGTCACAGGCTGATATTGATAAGCTTGGTATCGGTCTTGCAAAGCTAGCTGAGGAGGACCCTACATTTACAGTTAAGACAGACGAGCAGTCAGGTCAGACAGTTATCTCAGGAATGGGTGAGCTTCACCTTGATATCATCATCGACCGTCTACGTCGTGAGTTCAAGGTAGAGTGTAACCAGGGTCGTCCACAGGTTAACTACAAGGAGGCTATCACAATGACAGTTGACCACAAGGAGGTTTACAAGAAGCAGTCAGGTGGTCGTGGTAAGTTCGCTGATATCGTAGTTAAGGTAGGACCAGTTGATCCAGACTTCCAGGGCTCACTTCAGTTTGAGGATGTAGTTAAGGGAGGTAACATTCCTAAGGAGTTCATCCCATCAATCCAGAAGGGATTCCAGGCTTCAATGAAGAATGGTGTATTGGCAGGATTCCCAGTAGACCAGTTGAAGGTTGTCGTTGTTGATGGATCATTCCACCCAGTAGACTCAGACCAGTTGTCATTCGAAATCGCAGCTAACCTAGCATTTAAGGCAGCATGTGCAAAGGCACGTCCAGTATTGATGGAGCCAATCATGAAGCTAGAGGTTGTGACACCAGAGGAGAACATGGGAGATGTTATCGGTGACCTTAACAAGCGTCGTGGCCAGGTTGAGGGAATGGAGACAAGCCGTTCAGGAGCAAGAATCGTGAAGGCAAAAGTTCCATTGGCAGAGATGTTCGGATACGTAACATCATTGCGTACAATCACATCAGGTCGTGCGACTTCTTCAATGGAGTTCTCACACTACGCAGAGGTATCTTCAGCTATTGCTAAGGCAGTAGTAACAGAGGCTAAGGGTAGAGTAGACTTGCTATAAGAAACAAAAACAGTGTATCCTCAGCAATGAGGGTACACTTTCAATCCAATAGAGATTAAATTATTTATACATAGATTCAAAGCGATGAGTCAAAGAATTAGAATTAAATTGAAGTCTTACGATCACAACTTGGTAGACAAGTCAGCTGAGAAAATCGTAAAGACAGTGAAGACAACAGGAGCTTCTGTAAGTGGTCCAATTCCGCTACCTACACACAAGCGTATTTTCACAGTTAACCGTTCAACATTTGTCAACAAGAAGTCAAGAGAGCAGTTCCAGCTTTCTTCATTCAAGAGATTGATTGACATTTATTGCACAACAGAGAAGACTGTAGATGCACTTATGAAGTTGGAGCTTCCAAGTGGAGTTGATGTAGAAATTAAGGTAAACTAATAGTAATCGAAAAGAAATGCCAGGATTATTAGGAAAGAAAATCGGAATGACATCCGTATTCAGTGCCGAGGGTAAGAACGTACCATGCACTGTTATCGAAGTAGGTCCTTGTGTTGTTACACAGATTAAGACTATTGAAAATGATGGTTATGCTGCATTGCAGTTGGGCTTCGACGAGAAGAAGGAGAAGAACACAAACGCAGCAGAGATGGGTCATTTCAAGAAGGCTGCAACAGCACCAATGAGACACTTGGCCGAGTTCAAAGAATTCGATAAGGAGTACAATCTAGGTGATGTTATCACTGTAGATTTGTTTGAGGGAGCCCAGTTCGTAGATGTAATCGGAACATCTAAGGGTAAGGGATTCCAGGGTGTAGTAAAGCGCCACGGATTTGGTGGAGTACAGCAGTCTACACATGGTCAGCACAACCGTCTTCGTGCTCCAGGTTCAATCGGTGCTTGTTCTTATCCAGCAAAGGTATTCAAGGGAATGCGTATGGCTGGCCGTAAGGGTGGTGAGCAAGTTACAGTTCAGAACTTGCAAGTGTTAAAGGTAATTCCTGAGAATAACATCCTTGTTTTGAAGGGTTCACTTCCAGGAGCTAAGGGTTCAATTGTAATTGTAAATAAGTAATGGAACTAAGCGTATATAACGTAAAAGGACAGGAGACAGGAAGAAAGGTCACATTGAATGATTCAATCTTCGGAATCGAGCCAAATGACCATGTTATCTACTTGGCTGTAAAGCAGTACATGGCAAACAATCGTCAGGGTACACACAAGTCAAAGGAGAGAAGCGAGATCTCAGGTAGTACAAAGAAGTTGGGTCGTCAGAAAGGTGGCGGTGGAGCTCGTCGCGGTGATATCAACTCACCAGTATTGGTAGGTGGTGCACGCGTATTCGGACCTCAGCCAAGAGATTACTCTTTCAAGTTGAACAAGAAAGTGAAGAAGTTGGCACGTAAGTCAGCATTGGCATACAAGGCTAAGGAGAACGCTATCATTGTTGTAGAGAATTTCGATTTTGAGGCACCAAAGACAAAAGAATTCGTTGCTTTTACAGAAAATTTGAAAGTTTCTGATAAGAAAAACGTTTTGGTTTTGTCAGAACCAAATAAAAATGTATCTTTGTCAGCCAAGAATCTTCAGAAGTCTCAGGTGTTGCTAACACATGAGTTGAATACTTATAAGATTTTGGATGCAAAGTGTTTGCTTTTAACTGAGGCTGCTCTTGCAGAACTAGAGAATACTTTAAAGGATTAAAAGAAATGGAGATCATATTAAAGCCAATCGTAACAGAGAAGGTTACTGGTTTGCAGGATAAGTGCAATCGCTACGGATTTAAGGTAGTGAATAGCGCTACTAAGTCGCAGATTAAAGCTGCAGTAGAGGATTTGTATGGAGTTAAGGTCTTGTCAGTCAATACTATGCGTGTTGATGGCAAGAATAAAGCTCGTTATACAAAAGCTGGTGTGATCGCAGGAAAGATGCCTTCATACAAGAAAGCCCTTGTAACATTGAAGGAGGGTGAAGCAATAGACTTTTATAGCAATATTAAATAAAAATGGCAGTTCGCAAATTTAAGCCCACAACACCGGGGCAGAGACACAAAGTTATTGGTGCGTTCGAGACAATTACCTCGAGCACACCAGAAAAATCTCTTGTGAAAGGCATGAGAAAGACTGGTGGACGTAACAACGTCGGTAAGATGACAATGCGTTACATCGGTGGTGGTCACAAGAGAAAGTACAGAGTAATTGATTTCAAGAGAGAGAAAGACGGTGTGCCAGCAGTAGTAAAGACAATCGAGTACGATCCAAACCGTTCGGCTCGTATCGCTCTATTGTTCTACGCTGATGGTGAGAAGCGTTACATTTTGGCTCCTGCGGGATTGCAGGTTGGTCAGAAGCTTATGTCTGGTTCTGATGCTGCACCAGAGGTAGGTAACTCGCTTCCATTGCAGGACATTCCACTAGGTACAGTTATCCACAACTTGGAGTTGCATCCAGGACAGGGAGCTGCGCTTGTACGTTCTGCAGGTACTTTTGCTCAGTTAACATCTCGTGAGGGTAAGTATGCAATCGTAAAATTGCCTTCAGGAGAGCTTCGCAAGATTTTGTGTGCTTGCAAGGCAACAATTGGTACAGTTGGTAACTCAGACCACTCACTTGAGAGATCAGGTAAGGCAGGTCGTTCACGTTGGTTGGGACGTCGTCCTCGCACTCGTGCTGTATGTATGAACCCAGTAGATCACCCAATGGGTGGTGGAGAAGGTCGTCAGTCGGGTGGACATCCTAGATCAAGAAAGGGTCTTTTGGCTAAGGGTTACAAGACACGTTCACCAAAGAAGGCTTCTGATAAGTACATAATTGAAAGAAGAAAGAAATAATTGAAATAAAGTATTTTTATGAGTCGTTCATTAAAAAAAGGTCCATATATCAACCTTAAGCTTGAGAAGAAGGTTCTTGCCATGAACGAGAGTGGCAAGAAGTCTGTAGTCAAGACATGGGCTAGAGCTTCAATGATATCTCCGGATTTCGTCGGACATACTATTGCAGTTCACAACGGAAATAAGTTTATTCCGGTATTTGTCACAGAGAATATGGTGGGACACAAACTTGGCGAATTCTCTTTGACGCGTAACTTTAGAGGTCACGGTGGTAACAAGAAGAAGTAATCAGCGTGGTTAATTTAAATTAAAGGTCGAGAAAAATGAGTTCAAGAAAAAAAGTATCAGCTGATGCAAGAAAAGAGGCGAAGAAGTCCCTTTATTTTGCAAAGTTGAATGATGTTCCTACTTCTCCACGTAAGATGCGTTTGGTCGCTGACATGGTACGTGGAATGGAGGCTTTCCGCGCTTTGGGTGTCCTAAGATATTCAACAAAGGAAGCTTCTATCAAACTAGAGAAGTTGTTGCGTTCTGCTATCGCTAACTGGGAGCAGAAGAATGAAACTAAGGCTGAAATGGGCCAGCTATACGTAAGCAACATTTACGTAGATTCAGCTCGTCAGTTGAAGAGACTTCGTCCTGCACCTCAGGGTAGAGGTTACAGAATCCGCAAGCGCTCTAACCATGTGACAATTTTTGTAGATGCTATTTCTAACGATACTAACGAATAAAAGATGGGACAGAAGATTAATCCAATAAGCAACCGTTTAGGAATTGTAAGAGGTTGGGATTCCAATTGGTATGGTGGAAAGAAGTACGGTGACACAATCCTAGAGGATTCAAAGATCCGTAAGTACTTGTCTGCTCGTCTTGCTAAGGCTAGTGTTGCTAGAATTATCATAGAGAGAACTCTTAAACTTGTTACTATTACAGTCTGCACTGCTAAACCTGGCATTATCATCGGTAAGGGTGGACAGGAAGTTGATAAGTTGAAGGAGGAGTTGAAGAAGATCACTGACAAGGAGATCCAGATCAACATCTACGAGGTTAAGAGACCAGAGTTAGATGCAGTTATTGTAGCAAACAATATTGCTCGTCAGGTAGAGGGTAAGATCGCTTACCGTCGTGCCGTAAAGCAGGCAATTGCTTCTACAATGCGCATTGGTGCAGAGGGTATTAAGGTGCAGTGTTCAGGCCGTTTGAATGGTGCTGAAATGGCTCGTTCTGAGATGTACAAGGAAGGACGTACACCACTTCACACATTCCGTGCTGATATCGACTATGCACAGGCAGAGGCGCTTACTAAGGTAGGTATTATCGGAATCAAGGTATGGATTTGCCGCGGCGAGAAGTATGGAAAGCAGGATCTTTCTCAGCAGTTCGTTGCAAGCAAGGAGACTGTACGTTCTAACAATCCTGCTGGAAAGAAGGGCGGTTTCTCTAAGAAAAGAAAACAATCTGTTTAAGAGTTAAATTAAGGAAAGATGTTACAACCTAAAAGAACTAAGTTCAGAAGACAGCAGAAAGGTCGTGCAAAAGGTATTGCACATCGTGGAGACCAATTGGCTTTTGGATCTTTTGGTATCAAGGTACTTGGTACTAAGTGGATTACAGGACGACAGATTGAGGCTGCGCGTATTGCTGTCACAAGATATATGCAACGTCAAGGTCAGATTTGGATCAGAGTTTTCCCTGATAAACCAATCACTAAGAAGCCTGCTGATGTACGTATGGGTAAAGGTAAGGGTAACCCTGAAGGATTCGTTGCAAGCGTAACTCCAGGTAGAATTCTTATCGAGGTTGAGGGTGTTCCATTCGAGATCGCTAAAGAGGCGTTGAGATTGGGAGCTCAGAAACTTCCAGTAACTACAAAGTTTATTGTTAGACGCGACTACGATGCGCAAAATCAAAATGCTTAATCATGAAAGTAGCAGATATTAAGAACATGTCAAGCAAGGAGCTTCAGGAGAAGATTGCTTCTGAGGAAAAGAGATTGAACCGCATGCGTCTTGACCATGCGATTACTCCATTGCAGAATCCATCTCAAATTAAGTCTCTTCGTAAGGACATCGCGCGCATGAAGACTATCTTGGGTCAGGCAGAGTCTAAATAATAATTTTAGAGTTTGAGAAAATGAGAAATTTAAGAAAAGAAAGACAGGGAGTCGTTTCAAGCAATAAGATGGACAAGACCATTACTGTTGCTATCAAGTGGAAAGAGAAACACCCTATTTACCAGAAATTCGTCAACAAGACGAAGAAATATCACGCTCACGATGAGAAGAATGAGTGTAATATTGGTGATGTTGTGAGAATCATGGAGACTCGTCCTTTGAGTAAGACAAAGAGATGGAGATTAGTATCAATCGTTGAAAGAGCTAAGTAATTATGATACAGCAAGAATCAAGATTAACTATTGCTGATAATAGCGGTGGTAAAGAGGCATTGTGTATTCGCGTATTGGGTGGCACAAAGAAAAGATATGCTACTGTAGGCGATATCATTGTAGTTACAGTGAAGAGCGTAATTCCTTCAAGTGATATGAAGAAGGGTGCCGTTTCAAAGGCTATCGTTGTTCGCACAAAGAAGGAGGTTCGTAGAGCAGATGGCTCATACATCAGATTCGATGACAATGCATGTGTATTGTTGAATGGTGCTGGTGAAATGAGAGCAAGCCGTATTTTCGGTCCAGTTGCAAGAGAGTTGCGTGCTTCTAATATGAAGATTGTGTCATTGGCTCCTGAAGTTCTATAATTAAAAAGTAAGGTAATGAGTAAGTTACATATTAAGAAGGGCGACTTAGTTTACGTTCTTGCAGGTAAGGACAAAGGTAAAACAGGAAAGGTTCTTTCTGTATTGGTAGCTGCAAACCGTGCTATCGTTGAGGGTATTAACATTGTTTCAAAGAATGTTAAGCCAAGTGCACAGAATCCTCAGGGTGGTATCGTTAAGATGGAAGCTCCAATCCATGTTTCTAATTTGAATTTGGTAGATCCTAAGTCAGGAGACCAGCCAAAGCCAACTCGTATTGGTATCAAGGTGGTTGATGGCAAGAAGGTTCGTGTCGCTAAAAAGTCAGGGGAGGTTATTAAATGAATACAGCTAGTTTAAAGCAAGATTACAAGCAGCGTATTGTCCCTGCTTTGAAGGAGAAGTTTGGTTACTCTACAGTAATGCAGGTTCCAGTTCTTGAGAAGATCGTTATCAATCAGGGTCTAGGAGATGCAGTTGCTGATAAGAAGGTGATTGAGATCGCAATCAACGAGTTGACTGCAATCGCAGGTCAGAAGGCTGTTCCAACACTTTCTAAGAAGGATATCGCAAACTTTAAGGTAAGAAAGAAGATGCCAATCGGATGTCGTGTCACTCTAAGAAGAGAGAGAATGTACGAGTTCTTGGAGCGTCTTATCAAGGTTGTTCTTCCTCGTATCCGTGACTTCAACGGTATCAACTCTAAGATGGATGGTAGAGGAAACTACACTCTTGGTGTTACAGAGCAGATCATCTTCCCTGAGATCAACATCGATTCGATTTCGAAGCTTATGGGTATGAATATCACTTTCGTAACAACAGCAAAGACAGACGAAGAGGGTCTTGCCTTGTTAAAGGAATTTGGTTTACCATTTAAAAAGTAATTAGAATGGCAAAAGAATCAATGAAAGCACGCGAGGTAAAGCGTGCTCGCCTTTGTGCGAAGTATGCTGAGAAACGTGCTCAGTTGTTGAAGGAAGGAAAATACGATGAGTTACAGAACCTTCCAAAGAACGCTTCGCCAGTAAGATTGCACAACAGATGCAAGTTGACAGGTAGACCTAAGGGTTACATGCGTCAGTTTGGAATCTCAAGAATTCAGTTCAGAGAGATGGCATCTGCTGGTTTGATTCCAGGTGTAAAGAAAGCAAGTTGGTAATTATTAATTTTTAAGTTTAAATATTGTCAGGCATTTGTCTTGATTAATTTAATTTTATTATGACTGATCCAATAGCAGATTATCTAACGAGACTTCGCAATGCTATCAATGCAAAGCATCGCGTTTTGGAAGTTCCGTCTTCTAATCTTAAGAAAGAGATCACTAAGATCTTGATGGACAAGGGTTACATCTTGAACTACAAGTTTGTAGAGGAAGGTGTTAACAGAACAATTAAGATTGCGTTGAAGTACGACGCAGTTAACAAGGTTAACGCTATCAAGAACTTGAAGAGAGTTTCTACTCCAGGTTTGCGTAGGTATGTTGGTTACAAGGACATGCCAAAGGTTCTTAATGGACTAGGTATTGCGATTGTATCTACATCGAAAGGTGTTATGACAGATAAGGAGGCTCGCGACCTTAAGGTAGGTGGTGAGGTATTGTGTTACGTTTATTAATTAGGAGGAAAGAAGATGTCAAGAATAGGAAAGTTGCCTATCAGCATACCTTCAGGCGTTACTGTCTCAGTTAAGGATAACGTAGTCACAGTTAAGGGTCCTAAAGGTGAGTTGTCACAGTATGTAGATCCATCTATCGAGATGAAGGTAGAGGATGGAACAATTACTTTCGCAAGAAATTCAGAGGATGCTGAGTTCCGTTCAAAGCATGGTCTATACCGTGCGTTGGTTAACAACATGGTAGTTGGTGTTTCTCAGGGTTACAAGAAGGAGTTGGAGTTGGTCGGTGTCGGTTACCGTGTTTCTAACCAGGGTCAGACAATCGAGTTCTCACTAGGTTTTACACATGCAATTTTCTTGCAGTTGCCAGCTGAGATCAAGATTGAGACTAAGAGTGAGAAGAACCAGAATCCACTTGTTATTTTGGAGAGTTGCGACAAGCAGTTGCTAGGTCAGGTTTGTGCAAAGATTCGTTCATTCCGTAAGCCAGAGCCTTACAAGGGTAAGGGTATCAAGTTTGTTGGTGAGCAAATCAGAAGAAAGGCTGGTAAGTCTGCTGGTGCTAAGTAATTATAAATTCATGTTGTTATGACGGAAAAAACTCTAAGAAGAATTAAGATAAAGAAGAGCATCAGATCAAAGGTATCTGGTACATCTTCAAAGCCGCGTATGACTGTCTTTAGAAGCAATAAGCAGATTTATGTTCAGGTAATCAACGACGAGACAGGTACAACTCTAGCATCAGCATCTTCATTGAAGATGACTGAGAAGGTTGCTAAGAAGGAGCAGGCTGCTAAGGTTGGCGAGGCTATTGCAAAGAAAGCTATCGAAGCCGGTATTTCGGAAGTGGTATTTGATAGAAACGGTTATTTGTATCACGGACGTATCAAGGAGTTGGCAGATGCAGCTCGTAATGGTGGTCTTAAATTTTAATAAACATGGTAGAAACGAAAAATGTTAAGCCTGTAAGCTCTGATGTAGAGTTGAAGGATAGACTCGTAGCTATAAACCGTGTAACTAAGGTTACCAAGGGAGGTCGTGCATTCAGCTTTGCTGCAATCGTCGTTGTAGGTAACGAGTCGGGTGTAGTAGGATACGGTCTTGGAAAGGCAAGTGAAGTTACTGCTGCTATCGCAAAGGGCGTAGAGGCTGCAAAGAAGAATATTGTAAAGGTTCCTGTATTGAAGGGATCTATTCCTCACGAGCAGACAGCTAAGTTCGGTGGTGCAGAGGTTCTTTTGAGACCAGCATCTCACGGTACTGGAGTTAAGGCTGGTGGTGCCATGCGTGCCGTATTGGAGAGCGTAGGTATTACAGACGTCTTGGCTAAGTCAAAGGGTTCATCAAATCCACACAACCTAGTAAAGGCTACTATCAAGGCTCTTTCTGAGTTGAGAGATCCATTCACTGTGGCTCAGAACAGAGGTGTATCAATGGAAAAGGTATTTAAAGGTTAATTCTTATGGCTACAATTAAAATTAAGCAAGTTAGAAGTAAGATTGGTTGTCCAAAGGTGCAGAAGGCTACTTTGGCAGCACTAGGTCTCAAGAAACTTAATGCAGTTGTTGAGCATGAGGATAATGCTTCCATTAGAGGAATGATCGAGGCCGTTAAACAATTAGTAGTTGTTGTAGATTAAAAAATTGAGTGTAATGGATCTAAGTAATTTAAAACCTGCTGCAGGTTCTGTTAAGACACGCAAGAGAATTGGACGTGGTCCAGGTTCTGGTCTTGGTGGAACTTCTACAAGAGGTCATAAGGGAGCTAAGTCTCGCTCTGGTTATTCAAAGAAAATTGGTTTCGAGGGTGGTCAGATGCCTTTGCAGAGACGTCTTCCTAAGTATGGCGAAATGCATGTATGCAATCCTAATATCTACAAGGCAATCAACTTGTCTGATATTCAGGAGTTGTGTGATGCAGCAAAGATTGATGTTGTTAACAAGGAGGCTCTATTGAACGCAGGTAAGGTAGGTAAGTCTGACAACGTTAAGGTTTTGGGTAATGGAACACTTACTGCTAAGGTTAAGGTAGAGGCTGCTGCATTCTCTAAGAGTGCAATCGCTGCTATTGAGGCTGCTGGTGGTAGTGTTGAAATTAAGAAGTAATGAAGGCAATTCAAACGATAAAAAACATTTGGAAAATCGAGGATTTGAGAAATAAGATTCTTTTCACATTTCTCTTGATTCTTGTATATCGTTTTGGATCATTTATAGTTCTTCCGGGTGTAAATCCGGAAGGACTTAAACCTTTAGAGAACCAGACAAGCGAAGGTTTGATGTCTTTGCTAAATATGTTCTCTGGAGGTGCTTTCTCTAATGCTTCGATTTTTGCACTTGGAATCATGCCATATATCTCGGCGTCTATTGTGGTGCAGTTGCTTACAATCGCATTGCCTTACTTCCAAAAAATTCAGAAGGATGGTGAGAGCGGACGTAAGAAGATCACACAGTTGACGAGATATTTGACTGTTCTCATATTGTTGATTCAGGGTCCTGCTTATATCGCCAACCTTTCGCTTACTTTTCACAATACACCCGGTGTTATACCTGAAGATTGGTTCTTTAAGTGTTCTTCTGTGGTGATTATGTGTGCTTGTAGTATGTTCACGATGTGGTTGGGAGAGAGAATCACTGACAAAGGAATTGGTAATGGTATATCCATTATCATCTTGATCGGTATCTTGGCTCGATTCCCAGATGCTATTGCTAAGGAGCTTGTTTCAGCTATTTCTGGCACATCAGGAGGATTCATTATTCTTTTGTTGGAGTTCGTGTTCTTGTTTGTTGTTATTATGGCTTCTATTGCATTGGTTCAGGCGGTACGTCGTATTCCTGTACAGTATGCTAAGCAGACAGTCGCAATGGCTACAAAGTCTGGATCTGCAGCAAACAGATTCGGTGGAGCAAGACAGTATATTCCTTTGAAGGTAAATGCTGCTGGAGTTATGCCAATCATCTTTGCTCAGGCAATTATGTTTATTCCAGCATCAGTTGCTCCATTGTTTGGAGGTGACGAGGTACGACAGGCTGTAGAAAACTTCATGAATTTGAATGGCTGGCAATACAATCTTGTATTTGCATTTTTGATCATCGTGTTTACGTATTTCTACACAGCGATCACTATTCAGCCAAATCAAATGGCAGAGGATTTGAAGAGAAATGATGGATTTATTCCTAAAGTAAAACAAGGAACAGACACAGCAGAGTATATCGATGATGTTATGTCAAAGATCACTCTTCCTGGAGCTATTTTCTTGGCATTGATCGCTGTTATGCCTGCAATTGTTTCAAACTTGGTTGATGTAAATCGTCAGTTTGCTCAATTCTTTGGAGGAACATCATTGCTTATCATGGTGGGTGTAGTTCTTGATACTCTACAGCAGATAGAGGGTCATTTGTTGATGAACCACTACGATGGACTAATGGAAAACGGTCCAATCAGAGGAAGAAGCGGTATGATGTCTACTGATAATGCTGAATAAATTTTAGGTTTATGGCAAAGCAGGCAGCTATCGAACAAGACGGTGTAATTCTTGAAGCTTTATCAAACGCAATGTTTAAGGTAGAGCTTGAGAATGGTCACCAGTTGACAGCCCACATCTCTGGAAAGATGAGAATGCATTACATCAAAATCTTGCCAGGAGATAAGGTCAGAGTAGAAATTTCTCCTTACGATTTGTCGAAAGGAAGAATAGCATTCAGATATAAATAAAAAAACAAATGAAAGTTAAAGCTTCTCTAAAAAAACGTACTCCAGAGTGCAAAATTGTGCGTAGAAAGGGTCGTTTGTACGTAATTAACAAAAAAAATCCTAAGTTTAAGTTGCGACAGGGTTGATTTTTTTTATTTTTGCAAAAAAAATAAGATTTTATGGCAGTTAGAATTGTCGGTGTGGATCTTCCACAGAACAAAAGAGGTGAGATTGGTCTTACTTACATTTATGGAATCGGTCGTAGTCTAGCTACTTCGATTCTTAACCAGGCTGGTGTTGATGTAAACATCAAAGTTAAGGATTGGACTGATGATCAGGCAGCAAAAATTCGTGAGATTATTGGTGCAAACTACAAGGTAGAGGGTGATTTGCGTTCAGAGGTTCAGTTGAACATCAAGAGATTGATGGATATCGGCTGTTACCGTGGTATTCGCCATCGTCTAGGTTTGCCTTTGCGTGGTCAGAGCACTAAGAACAACGCTCGTACTAGAAAGGGTAAGAAGAAGACAGTTGCAAATAAGAAGAAAGCAACTAAGTAATTTTAAGCTAAGTTAAGTAGCTAATTTTAAAATACAATGGCAAAAAAAGCAGTAGCAACAAGAAAAAGGGTAGTAAAAGTTGATGCTAACGGTCAGTTGCATGTTCATAGCTCTTTTAACAACATCATCGTTACTTTGACAAACAATGAGGGTCAGGTTATCTCTTGGTCTTCAGCAGGTAAGATGGGTTTTAGAGGTTCTAAGAAGAATACTCCTTACGCAGCCCAGATGGCAGCACAGGATTGTGCTAAAGTAGCATTTGACCTTGGTCTAAGAAAGGTTAAGGCATACGTTAAGGGTCCAGGTAATGGTAGAGAGTCTGCTATTAGAACTGTACACGGAGCTGGTATCGAGGTTACTGAAATCGTTGACGTAACACCACTACCACATAATGGTTGTCGACCACCTAAAAAGCGCAGAGTTTAATTTTTTTACTAATTGTTCTAATCTTTTGGTTTTGAATGATTGCAAAAATCCTCTCTGCAATCGCGGCTAGATATTAAGAGATTAGGGTACTAATTTTTAATAATAATGGCTAGATATATAGGTCCTAAAACTAGGATTTCTAGAAGATTTGGTGAAGCTATTTTCGGTCCAGATAAGGTATTGAGCAAGAGAACAAACCCTCCTGGACAGCACGGTGTTAACAGAAGAAAGAAGTCTTCTGAGTACGGTGTTCAGCTAAACGAAAAGCAGAAAGCAAAATTCACTTACGGAGTTTTGGAGCGCCAGTTCCGCAACCTATTTGATAAGGCTGCAAGAGCTAAGGGTATTACTGGTGAGATCCTTCTACAGCTTCTTGAGTGTAGACTTGATAACATTGTGTACCGTTTGGGTATCGCCCCAACAAGATCAGCTGCTCGTCAGCTAGTATCACACAAGCACATTGTTGTAGACGGTCAGGTTGTTAACATTCCTTCATACTCAGTTAAGCCAGGTCAGGTTATCGCTGTACGCGAGAAGTCTAAGTCTCTTGAGGTAATCGAGAACTCATTGTCTGGTTTCAACCACGCTAAGTACGCTTGGTTGGAGTGGGATAACTCTTCAATGTCAGGTAAGTACCTTCACATTCCTGAGAGAGCAGACATTCCTGAGAATATCAAGGAGCAGTTGATCGTCGAATTGTATTCAAAATAATAATTAACGCATGGCTATACTCGCATTTCAGAGACCGGATAAGGTTATAATGTTAGAGGCGGATAGCTTTCATGGAAAGTTTGAGTTCCGTCCGTTGGAGCCAGGTTACGGTATTACAGTAGGTAATGCTCTACGTCGTATCTTGTTGTCTTCTCTTGAAGGATTTGCAATCACTTCAATCAAGATCGCAGGTGTTGACCATGAGTTTGACGTAATCCCTGGAGTAATTGAAGATGTTACTAACATCATTCTTAATCTTAAGCAAGTTCGCTTCAAGAAAAAAGTGGATGAGTTTGAGGAGGAGAAGATTTCAATTAACGTATCTGGAACTGAGGTATTCAAGGCCGGCGACATTTCTAAGCACCTTACAGGTTTTGAGGTTTTGAACCCAGACTTCGTAATCTGTCACATCGATCCTAAGGCATCTTTCCAGATCGATATCAAGATTGGTAAGGGTCGTGGTTATGTTCCTGCTGATGAAAACAAGGTTAGCGGCTCTGAGATTGGTGTGATTGCTATCGACTCTATCTATACTCCTATCAGAAACGTAAAGTACACTGTAGAGAACTATAGAGTTGAGCAAAAAACTGACTATGAGAAGTTAATTATTGAGATACAAACTGATGGATCTATCCATCCTAAAGATGCTTTGAGAGAGGCAGCAAGAATCTTGATTTACCACTTCATGTTGTTCTCAGACGAGAGAATCACTCTTGATTCTTCTTCTGACAACGATAATGAGGAATTCGATGAAGAGGTTCTTCATATGCGCCAACTCCTAAAGACAAAGTTGGTCGATATGGACTTGTCTGTACGTGCTTTGAACTGTTTGAAGGCTGCAGATGTAGAGACTCTTGGCGAACTAGTTGTGTTCAACAAGACAGATCTATTGAAGTTCCGCAACTTTGGTAAGAAGTCGTTGACTGAGCTTGATCAGTTGCTCGACAACTTGAACTTGTCATTTGGAATGGATATTTCAAAGTATAAATTAGATAAAGAATAAATCATGAGACATAATAAGAAATTCAACCACCTTGGTAGACAAAAAGCTCATAGAGAGTCATTGCTTTCTAATATGGCTTGCTCTTTGATCAAAGCAAAGAGAATCACTACTACTCTAGCTAAGGCTAAAGAGTTGAGAAAGTATGTTGAGCCTCTTTTGACTAAGGCAAAGGACGATTCTACTTCTTCTCGTCGTGTTGTATTTGGTTACCTACAGGATAAGGAAGTTGTTAAGGAAATGTTCCAGGAGGTTGCTCAGAAGATTGCTAACCGTCCAGGTGGTTACACTCGTATCATCAAGACTGGTTACCGTCTAGGTGACGCTGCTGAGATGTGCTTCATCGAGCTTGTTGACTACAACGAAAACATGCTTAAGGGTGACGCAGCTAAGAAGACTACTAAGACTCGTCGTTCTCGTAGCAAGAAGGCTGCTGAGGCAACTGAGGCTGTAGAGGTAGCTGCTGAGACAGCACCAGCAACTGCAGAATAATCTGAAAAGATTTTCTCAAAATAATAAGAGTTGTTTGCGAAAGCAGACAACTCTTTTTTGTTTAGTTTGTGACGTTTCTTTATCCCTTATACCTTTCTGCTGCCAATATCAGTTCGTTTGCTATCCTTTGTTTTAGAGACAATGGCTTTATAACTTTGATATGTGATCCATACCCAAGCAACTTACGTTCAAACTCATTGTTGACGATGAGTTCTAATCTAAACTCTTTACTCCCGTCTTCATGCTCTTTATATACAATTTGACTTTCATGTAACGGCTTTGTCTCAACATATGGCGTCTGATTTGACGATACCCATAGTATAATAGTCTCTTTTTTTGAGTCAATGTCACGTGTTACACCTATCATTTCTGAAAAATATGTTTCTGGATCAAAGAATCTGTTTTCCAAATACTTATGGCTTGAGTCAATTTTTATTTCCATGATTCGGTCCAAGGCCAAAGTATACATCATATTTTTCTTTGGTGACATTCCAATGACAAACCATCTGTTGTTGAATTCTTTTAATACATATGGGGAAATATATATACGTGATTCTCTTTTTGCTTTGAATGATCGGTATTCCACTCTTATCGGTTCTTTTTTCTTTATATGATCAAAAAGTTGACTTAGAAAATTCAATCCCTTTAATTTTTCGTTGGTCTCTATGAACACCACCTTATGATTCTCCGTCTGACAGTCAATTCTATCCTGCATTCTTGCAAGAATATCTTCCTGACCTCCCATGTTTGTGAACCCGCTATAATGTTTTATGATTTCCATAGCACTGCTAAGCTCATTCAGGTCTTTCTCGCTCAATGGTAGTTTTGTAATGCTATAGTCTCCATCGTCGTAGGCATAATACTTTTTATTTTTTACCACAATCGGGGCGTTATAGCCAAGTTTATCACTTCGCATAAGTTCTATGTCCCTTTGTATTGTGCGTATGCTTATGCCGCATATACCTTCTTTTTCAAGCAGTTCCTTCTCACATGCTTCACGTAAATCTTCTAATGTCCATTGACGTTGTCTGCGTTGCAGGCAATGGTCTATTACTCGCATACGCATTAAAGTATTTCTGTTTATTGGCATGGTTATTTTTTTACAAATATGTGAAATTTTTTTCAAACTACGACAATAAGTGTCGTAGTTGGTTCGAAACTTTGTCGTGTGATTAAAAAATATTAAGGTTATGATAAAGAAAGAGATTTTTGGCACAAAGTTGGCAGCAAAACTTTGGCTTGACGACGTGGAGGATTCATGTATGGAGCAGATAGTACGTCTTGCGTCGCTTCCTTATGCTTTTCACCATATTGCCATCATGCCTGATGCTCATACTGGTAAAGGGATGCCTATTGGGGGTGTTTTGGCAACAAAGGGAGTCGTTGTCCCTAATGCAGTGGGCGTTGACATCGGTTGTGGAATGTGTGCTGTTCGTACAAACATAAAAGCAAGTGAGCTGGTAAGGAGCGACGTCACTTCGATTATGAGTCATATTCGCGAGAATGTTCCTCTAGGATTTGATCATCGTAAAACTCCAATGGATGAGAGTCTTTTGCCTGAAGCTGATTTTGATAAGTTGCCATATTTGAAAAATATGAAAAACGCAATGCTTCGTCAAATTGGAACTCTTGGAGGTGGTAATCATTTTATTGAGATTCAAAAAGATGCGTCAAATGACGACGTGTGGATTATGATTCATTCGGGAAGCAGAAACGTCGGATTAACTATTGCAAACCAATATGCGAGAATTGCTTCTGAGTGGTGTGCAAAGTGGTATTCTGAGACGATGCCTGGGTTGGAATTCCTTCCTATCGAGTTTGAGGAAGGAAAAAAATACCTCAATGAGATGAACTACTGTAAGGAATTTGCATTGGTTAATCGCAAGGTGATTATGGACTTTGTTATGGAAGGATTCCGTCTTATAAAGCCCAACGTCGAATTTGATCCTATCATAAATATTGCTCATAATTACGCTTCTTTCGAGTCTCATTTTGGCGAGAATGTGATTGTGCATAGAAAGGGTGCGACGCGGGCTAGAAAGGGCGAAATAGGCATTATTCCAGGCTCTATGGGCACTAAGTCGTTTATAGTAGAAGGCTTGGGAAATGCAGACTCATTTGAAAGTTGTTCGCATGGATCGGGTAGACGTTTGAGTCGTGGAATGGCAAGAGAGACGCTTTCTTTGGAAGATGAATGTCGTAAGATGGATGAGAAGGGAATTATTCATGGTATGCGACGCGATGGTTTGGATGAAGCTCCTGGAGCCTACAAGGATATTGATATTGTGATGCAGTTCGAGTCAGATTTGGTTAAGCCGATTGTTGAACTTTTACCAATGGCGGTCATTAAAGGGTAATATAGATTGCAAATGTTGAAGAAGACGTGAAAATCCGCGTCTTCTTTTGTTGTTGATTATTAGCGAATTACAAAATTCTAAAATTTGACGCCCAAATCAAATTAGCGTCTGAATTTTTAAGTTTCAGAGAGATGAGTTCGGTATTTTGGGCCATTTTGCAGAGACGGGGTATGTCTGTCTCTACTATTTAATAATATAATAGAAGCATTCAAAAAGTTGTTGTGTAACACTTTTTTGCTAAATTTGCAATGATTTAGTCCTTATTAAATAAGAATGAAATGAAATTATTAAAAAGTGTCTTGAGGCAGATATTAGTCTCTGCTTCTGTTGTATATGCATCAATGACAGTGTTTACATCTTGCGATTCCAGAGAAGATTGGTTCGCAAAAGAAAGTGAAGGTGCTACGTTCATCATCAAATCTTACAAGAGTGCTTGGTGGGAAGATGGTGTGCAGTACGAGTTTAGGAATGACACAGTATACAGTGACAACAATAGAGTTGTCGAGTATAACGTGATAGTCAACAAAGTCTATTTGGATAAATATAATCATAAAATTAATTACGCAAGTGAGTGTGTCCATTTTGACACAGAAGGTCTTAGAGGAAAGGTTGAAATGGTAAAAAAATCCTTTCTGGATATGAATGTGACAACTGATATTACAGAACCTAATTTTGTAAGTATACAAGATAATTGGTATAACTTTAGGAATTTTAATGGTGATCCGGCAACAAATACTGACACTATTGCTCCAGTGTTGAATACAGCACACATGATCATGGAACTTGAGGATTCCTTCAAAAACAAGCACTATTGTCATGTTAAGATTAATTGTTTGGGAGATATAGCACCAATGCCCGTATTGGATATAAAGGATGTGGATGGACATCCTATGGAGAAGGTCTTTGATTTAAGCAAAAGCTTCGACAGGGATGGAAGCGTGGAGAAGTACGAGATATGTATCGACGGCGAAGTAGTCATTTACAAACGCCCGATATTTGATTGCGATCCGACTGTGGCACCTGCTGGCAAAGGTGCATACGGAGGTACGTATGTGACGTCTACTTCTCTCAATGAGGTGAAGCACGCATTCCAGACAGAAGGCGACCATGTTGTCTATGTCAGATGTATGGACAATCTTGGATTGTGGAGCTTGTGGTATAATGTATTAATAACAGTTAACAAATAAAAAATGAGAGTGAAAACTCTTTTAAAATTTTAATTTTATATCAAGTAAACGAACGACAAACGGATTGAAATTGTATAATTACAATACTAAAAAGTTGTTGTGTAACACTTTTTTGGTTAATTTTGCAATGTTTAAGTCCTTATTAATAAGAATAAAATGAAATTATCGAAGAGTGTCTTGAGGCAGATGTTAGTCTATGCTTCTGTTGTATGTACATCAATGACTGTGTTTACATCTTGCGATTCCAGAGAAGATTGGTTCGCAAAAGAAGGTGAAGGTGCTACGTTCATCATCAAACTGTGTGGATTAGATTGGTATGAAAATTATTATGGAAATAATATTGTGTGCTACCGCTGTATGGATGATATGGGAATTTGGTCAATGTTGTATAGTGAAAAAATTAACGTTGAGTAATCATGAAAAGCGTATATATTATTTTGTTGACACTGTTTTGTGTCGTAGGATGTTGTGATGCCCAGCTTATTCACACAAAAGGTCAGATGGGAGCTGGTTTGCGTTGGGGAGTAGGAACTAGGAACGATTATAATGTAGGAATGTTCTACAACCTGTATAGAAATGAAAAACTGGCTTTGTTGGTAGAGCTTGATCGAGAGAAGTCGGAATTTTGGGCAAGTTATTTCACTAATCAGTTCTTGCTTGGGGCTGGTTGTGAAGTCGCAGTGTTGAAACCATGCACTTGGTTTTATATGAATTTGGATGTGTGCGGCAATATTGGTTTTGATCAATGGGAATGTAAATTTATGGATTGGACTGAAAAACACGTTGTTGGTGGTGTAAATGGAGGATTGGCATTTGAATTTTATCCATGGCATTTTCTTTCTTTTGTGATTAAGTCGAGAGAGTTTTTGATTTATGGAAAAGGAATGAATTATCTAAAACCGGATTTTTCAGTCGGAGTAAAAGTGAATTGGTAAAATAGAAAAAAGTAAATTGATTATACATGAAGAAGTTAATGAATCTGTTTTTCCTATTATTAGGAATGGTCTCTTGCGACACAAGAGAAGATTGGTTTGAGAAGAATAGCGAGTTCCCTGATATTGAGATTGGCATCAACGGAAAGTTGGACACAATCAGGCAGGGTGATTTGAGAAAAATAGTTGTTAATCTTAATACAGTAAGAAATGATAGGGGCGTTTTATTTACTGATACTTTATATGTACGCATAAGAGGTATAGACAATAAAGGAAGCTATCCTATGAAAGCTGTTAATTTGGAAGGATTGACAATAAAAGGAGGAAGAAAGTTTGAGATAGGAGAGGATAATGCTTTATGCTTAAAACTTTTTGATATATATATATGTGATGAGTTTGTCTTATTCAACAGTGATTCGCTCGCTTTTTTATTAGCGACATATAGTGGGCATGCTAAAACTTTTGATATTTTTGGAAATGACCAATCGTATACAGTAGAGGTAAATGTTTATGGACCTGTCCCTGTTACTCCTATTATTAAAGTTGAGAAGCTTATCGATAACTATGAATATAAATTATCTATGTCAAAGCGATCGGAACTAGGAGGAAAGATTGCAAAATATGAATGGTGTATTGACGGTAATATAGTACCATATAAAATAGCAGATAATAGATTAGAGGGTGAAAAAGGCAATTGGCAGTCCGGTAAAGCAGCGTATGGCGGCACATACATAACAGCGACAACTTTGAGTAGTGTGAATCATTCGTTTCAGACAACAGGAGAGCATACAGTGTACTACCGCTGTATGGATGATATGGGAATTTGGTCAATGTGGTATAGTGAAAAAATTAATGTGGAGTGATTGTAAAAGACAATTTTGAGTGTTAATGTTAAATCGTGATAAAAATCAAGATGAGAAAAATTATTATATTATTGTTGGTCCTTTTAGGTTGTTGTTCTAGTGCCTTAGGTGTGGAGTTATGCCAAAGTGGAGGTATAAAAACAAGTTCACCCAGTAGAACTGAATTTCCAGGTGTGACTTTTTGGGATATTGTTTTTAACAAAGGACACAATTACGAAAGTAAATTCTTTTTTCCTTGCGACTGGAACGGAAATGATAATTCGGATAAAGTAAGTTATAGTGTAA
Organism: Paludibacteraceae bacterium; assembly: GCA_024401495.1. Next base: position 13,089 of record JAKSKW010000016.1, on the reverse strand, counting down.
CAGTAAATAATTCTGAGATTCTTACATATACAGAATCGGAATTTGTCAATCAAAACCAAAGAATCTCTATAAAAAGAGGTGAAATAATGGGTTATGGTGAAAATACAGGAGGAAGTTATCATAGTGCGGTTCAGTTTGATAGAGTATGTCTTACTACAAGTGTAGAATGGAGCTATGACTCCAATACCTGGTATTGCATTGATGATTTGATAGTTTCTGCTGACAAAGAGTTCTGTAATTCATCGGATTGGGAGTATAATCAACATTATAAATTTGATGCTGAATCATATGTTGTATATTCTAACGATTTATGGAACAAAGTAAAAGGAAATACCGGTGCATTAGCATCATTTAATAACAATGGTACAATAAAGATCTATTTTAGATGTGTTTATTTTGTAGAATTGCGTTATAGAACCAATCGACATGGAGATACTAAAACTCATACAGCCTATATTCGTCAACCAGATAATAAGTGGAGTTATATCACTATTAATAGATGTGATGCAGGAACTATAAAAATCAGTGATAATGTACCCCCAATAAATGGCGATTCTTTAAATGGATATGCCTTATATCAGTCTAATAATATTAATACTGAAATCACAGTTTGTTCTAATGTCGGAAGATATAAAGGAACGACCGTTGGAGATCTTGTAAGAGACGTAGAAGAAGAAAAATCTTGGACTTGGCACAAAAGTAATGATTTAACGACTTTGCAAGGGGAAATTAAAAATGAAATTTCATTTGGAAACAATTTGACTCCTGGAAAGATGTTCACGTTGGAACGCATTGTAGCAAAAACAAATTCGCAATTCATAGATCGTCAATGCGAAAGCAGCAATACCATTGACTTCAAGGTTTTTCCAGAACCTTCATTAGAAGGATTTGAATCAGAGGAATCGGAAATAGTAGTGTGTCCTATAACTGCAGACTATTCATCAAGTGATCAAGTTAGTGATATAGTAGATTTTATAGAGTTACACGGAAACTATTGTGACTATAATGGATTTGAGGATTATAAATCCACTTACGGGACAGTTTATGGCTGGAGATATTGGACAGATCGAAATTCAGCAAAGAAAGAACTGGTAATCAAGAATGGGAATGATATTATCGGAAGTGATAAACTTTTTGATTATAACAATGACAAAAATAGTCCTAGTCTTCATTTGCCCCAATATGCTTTGGATCCTAAAAGAACATATTATTTTGAGCAGTATGTGAAATTCCAAAATTTTGGAAGTGATGCTGTGATTGAGGCGACAGTTCCGGAGAACAGCGGTCTTGTGAAGTATTATACTGTACGTGTAAGCAAGAGCTTGGATAAGGATAATTTGAATGTGTCTGTTACTCCAAACGAGGCGTGTTTCGATGAGGAATTGGATAATGTTCTGTTCATTGCCAAGTATGAGGGTGAAGATCCTATATTATATAGTGTAAAGGATAAGAACGGATTCAAGTATGCTTGGAAAATTGATGATAAGGAGGGGGAAGATTATTCAGTGGACCAGCAGAGAGGTTATGGCAAGGTCCAGGAGAACCATTGCTTGAATGTCAGTCTTTCTGATGGCTGCGGAAACAAGATAGAGAAGGAAGTCTGCCTTGAGGTGCATGAGCTTCCCGCATTCTCAGCACAAAATATCGTCAATCTAAGTAGCAACATAAGTTTCTCTTATGAGACAGATGTCGTGTCTAAAGAGGAGTATGTCCTTGTTCAAGGATTGAAGGGAAGTCAGTTTAAGTTAGAAATTTCTGATGATGACAAGTCGCTCTACAACTACTATTATAGTGCAAGTGAAGACGGAACTGGATTGACAAGATTTGTCACATATAATGATCCTATAGTTTCAAAAACATTCTATGTGTATAAAGAGCCCAAAAACGGGTACAAGTGTTTGAGCAAACCTGTAAAGGTAATGGTTGTTGAAAGGGAAAAGATTGAAGGAAACCAGTTCTACGACGATGTGATTTATGTGTGTGCTGGATCAAAAGTTCCGCGTCTTGACAACACAAATATTTCAGCTCCGGTACAGAAGATTGGTATGACATATAAATTCAGTTGGCAATACAGCGGAGACAATATGTCATGGAAAGAAATGCAGAACACAGATGAGTCTGGAAACAAGCATTTCATGGACAGCGAATACTATCTTGGAGATTGGACAAAAGAGATAGAGGAGGGTGAGAAACTATATGTCAGAAGAAATGTAAAGGCATATCTGAACGGAGAGGAGATAGACTCGAATGACAGCGAGTCATTGATGGTCACAACCTTCGCACAGCCTTCTCCTACAATTACGCTGACTGCGGATAATTCAAAATCGGTAAAGTGTTATGATGATATTGTCAACTTGTCGATGTCTGTCAATCAGGATTTGATTGATCAGCAGAAAGTAATGAAGGCGTCTCATATCTCTAAATATGGCTATTATAATTTTGACGGTAAGAATTATAACGAGATAGATGAGTATGATATCAATAAGGATCACGCGCTTCAAGTAAAAGGAAACTATGTGATACATTCCGGAGTTAACTATTGCGGAAACATGGTTTACTCAAAAACAGGCGTAGCTGTGGAGACTTATCCGCAAATGGACGTGACACCGATTGTCAGTGCTTGTAAGATAGTAGGGCAGGAGGTGACGGTCAAGGCTTCCGGTGAGGATCTTGATTGTGCGATATCCGGCAGCAGTGTGGAATATCCTGACGAGACGGACAAGTCAGTTGCGACAATATTGTTGGCGAAGAAACAGATTTACACGTATTTTGTGGATATAGAGAACACAAAAACAGGATGTACGTCAAAAGTAAAGAAAACAATCCAGGATAAGGATATTTTGGATAAGGTGCTGCCTAAAGAGATTGGAGCAAACGGTAACAAAAACGAAAAGGTGTGTGCTGACGTTGATGTCACTTTATTCAGTACCTCGCTGAATGACGAGATGAAGGATTTTCAGTGGAGTGTTGACGGAGTGTATATCAAGAACGGAAACAATTCGTCAGCTTCGTATAAGTTCCCTGAAGCCGGCACCGATTATAAGGTGGCGAGAGAATGGAGCTATAAGATAGGAGAGGAGAAATGTTATTCTGTAATTGATGAGGTGACTGTTTCCACTTATCCTAAGGTCGATGTTCCAACATTACAGGTCTCAGATTCTAAAATCTGTAATGGAGAGGATATAAAACTTACTGCGACATCAGAGGGTGGAGGAAGTCTGACATCGTATAGTTTCACTTTGATGCCAGGAAATGTCGCTTCGTCGGACAAGGTATCAAAGGGCAAATCGGTGGATTTTGATGTGAACGGATTGAAAGCCACAACGTCTTTCTATGTGATTGCGGAGGACAACAACTGTCCTTCCAATGACATTTATAAGACTCAGAGCGATAAGGTGGCTGTTGAGGTGGAGAAGGATCTTGCCTTCACAATCACATCTTCAAAGAGTGTGATCACAAGGGACGAGTTCAAGGATGGTGTTATCTCTGTTCCAGTTACTATTGAGGGAGCTTTGCCTGATGAGACCTTGTATTACACTTTGGGAGATAGCGAGACGGAGACAAAGGTCGTTTATCCAGCTACCGGAGGATTGTCTGTTAAAATGGACGAGACTTTGTTTGAGGCGAACAACAATACAAAAATGACTGTCAGACGTGTTGGATCTGTATTGTCAAGCTGTACAAGTTCAGCCACAAAGATTTTTGGTGTGAACGACGGCTTTGAGGGAGTGCCTGCTTTGACAGGTAACGGAAAGGACCAGGAGATAGAAGTGTGTGGCGGAACGGAGGTGGAGCTTGCGGTTTCAAATGTGAGCTTGATGACCTTCGCAGGAGAGAATATTACAAAAATGACAGACAACCTATGGACTTGGTTCAAGGACAACAGCGTTGTGGCTAAGACAACCGTCGCTGAATATACTGCGACTGCGGCTGTGGGAAGAACGAATGTCTATAACGTCGTGTTCAGCGGAAAGGATTCCGACGGAACATTGCGTAAGGTCAGCAGTGGTGAGTTTGTTGTGAAGGGAAGCAAGGGCATCGAAGTCGGCAGAATTGAATTCGGAGGTGAGTATTCATCGCAGAATTTTGTGGAGTTCTGTAACAACAAGGAGAGTGAGATGAAAATCACCATGACTTGCGAGCTTGATCCGGACGTTGTTGATTTCACTTGGAAATATAGTCCGACAGGAGCCGCAGGCACATGGAAGGATGTTCCTGAAACTTGGAATGGAAAGGAGTCGACAAGGTCAGGTGTCATAACTATCAGTGTGGATTCGCTTGTCTTGAACGAAGGTGAGAATTTCTATTTCCAGGTGGAGGCAAAGGATAATTGTGACAATGTAACAGTAAGTAAGAGTAAGAATATGCTGCAGGTCAAGATCAAGAAGAATATTGAGCTTCCTGTCGTGGCTATGACAAGCCCTAAAGTTTACTCTTCTTCCGAGCCTTTGCCTACAACGCTTGATTTCAGCAGAAAATCAACGCATGCAACTCCTTATGAGTTTGTAGGGTGGGGAGAAAGTGAGGATCTTGGAGGAACTTCGCAGAGAGTTTCTACAAAAGCCCTTCACTTTGGAGAAAACAAAGTTGATGTTTTAAGAACAGAGCTTGCCAAAATATCAAACGAGGAGTGTGTATCTGACACTTTGCATTATTCTTTCAATATCTATAAGAGGTTGGCGACTCCAAAATTGGGAACTACTGATTTTGGAATAACTTGTCCAAACAATAAATCTGCAAAATATTTGACGTTGAATGGAATAAATGGTGGAGATCCAACTACATATAATGTGGCATGGCAGTATAAGTTGAACGAGGATGCTGATTGGGCAGTGATGGTTGCGGGAGACAATCAGGGATTGTTTACTGCAGATTTTGGTGAGATAAGAACATCTGTCGGTGAAAATTATTCTCAGGATATGTCGATATTAAATCAGACACAATCTATTATAGTGCGAGCTTTGGTATCTTGTGATAAGGACAAATATCCTGGTGAGTACGTTATGTCAAATGAAGTCGCAATGGAGGTGTACGCTCCTTTGAGAGATAAGGGTATAGATCTGACTCCTCAGGAGATATGTTACAATACAGCCATCGACACGATAAAGGGATATTTGGCAGAAGGAGGCAGTGGCAGATATTCATACACTTGGTGGAGCAGCGAGGACAGAAAGTCGTTTGAGCAGGTTGTGAAGGGTGAGGATTGGGAGCCTTTCTTCGCGCCAAGAAACTTTGGAGGAGCCTACAATCTTACAAAGACAACTTACTTCAAGAGAGTCGTGACTGATACATTATGTAAGACAAGTCTTGAAAGTGAGGTAAAGACTATAGGAGTAAGGGATGCCTTTGACATATTGTCTGCCGACGTTGATTACAACCGAGTTGTTACCAACAACGACAGGGCGGAAATGACGGGTACAAATGATGATTATGATGAATACATATGGTGGCAGTCGGAGTCAAAAGAGTTTAAGAACGGCAGAACATCTGCAGGAACACCTTTTGAGTCTGATGCGTTGACAGTTCCGACAGGTGATGATTTCATGATGGTGACTTATTATGCTCAGGCAGTGAAGGATGGATGCCGAAGCGTGAATAAACTGCCAATGGAATTTTATGTGTATAATCAGACCGGAGGAAGCATTTTCTTTGAGGATGAAGACAGCAAACCAAACGGATATTGGATATGCAGTGGAGAAAGTGACATTCAGATCTTGAGTGATGATTACGCAAGAGCTGGCTCTTTCCTTTGGTACTACAAGGTTGACGGAGGCAAACCTTTGGCTATTATGAGTGAGGGAAAAGCGGTCACAACTCCTGAGATAAATCTTGGTGCGACAGGATTGTATCCTAAGGTTTTGACAAATGACGGAAACGGAGATGCGAAAAGAGTTCAGATCTACCGAATGACAACAGTGAAAGTAGATAATGTGGAGACAAATTTGTCAAGTGATACGCTTGTCTTGAATATTGTGCCTACATTGGAGAGTGTGAGTGACGCCTTGTCAGGATTATATGGAGATCATGGCTCGTTTGCCGGTACAATTAAGATTGAGAACGGTGGTATCACAAAGCAATATTGTATTGGTGATGCTCCGGATGCTGTAGTTGGCAACTTAACAAATGAGGATAATTTGTTCTCTTTGTGGAGTGACTACAAGAACTATATCGGTCCTTGGTTGTATGATAAAAAACACAAGGGCGGATTTGTGACATATTATGAATATTCAAAGGATGGGGGCGAATGGATCCAGGAGGAGTCTTATGACTTTTCTAAGCAATTTGAATATGCTGGAATGGATAAGTATTACATACCGACTCTTACAAATAACATGGATGGCTCATACTCTGTAAGAAGGGTGATGAGTGACGGATGTTCTTCTTTGGCAAGTAACGAGGTTGTCTTCACTTTGTTTGACAAGACGGTGAATGCCGATACTGTAAGTTCTTATGCCTTCACTCCTGAGATGACTAACAGAATCAGTGAGAAGGGTGCTATCAAGGAAGGATATGAGATTGGCGATTCCATTGTCTTTGTATGCCAGGATAGAGAGGTAAGTAATCTTGTGTGGTTCTCTGATATGCTTTGTACCGACACCTTGATGAACGGAAACAGATACTGCTCTTTGGTGTTGGATGAGAGTGTGGCTGCAATGATGTCCACTGACGGAGCATATATCTACGCCAAAGCAAAGCGTGGCGAATGTTTGGGAGAGGCAGTCGAGATTCCGTTTGCTTATGGAACGACTTCGGAAGGAGGACGAATCGGTATTCTGGACACTATCATTTGCCAGAATGACTCTTATTCGGATATCTTGAATATCAAAACTGCCAATGGCTATTATATAGCTCCTGAGAATGTGGCTATGAAATGGTCTTATTCTTGGCAGTTTAAGCGTAGCACATCTGAAAAAGCGGTTTGGAGTATTATAGATGGAGCAACAGGAGAATCTTTGTCAGCGGATATTATTAATGACCTTGTAGCAAAATCGGTGTCAGAAACTGATCCTTTGGTCGTTCGTCGTGTTGCGACAAACGAGAAGGGAAGAGTGAGATACAGTAACGTTATCACATTGGTTCATTATGACGAGTTTGTTCCTGGAGAATTGTCTTTGACATCTGAGACAAATAAGTTCTGTACTTATGACGAGCTTGGATTTGTAAAGACAACATCTGCAAAAGGAGGAAGAACAAATGGAAACGGAAGAATATCTTGGAAATATAGCATCAATGGAAAGGATTCTTATGAAAAGAATGATGTTGACAGTCTGTATTTGGGATATATAATTGATAATATTGAAGACAGGTCAGTCAATAATATAGTCAATATCAAGTGCGTATATTATGACATGTGCGATTCTGTGGAAAGCGAGGGAATAGAGGTTGTTTTCAACCGCAGAAACAACGTTCCTTCTCTATATCAGAACAATGACAGTTGTAATGCGTCGCTTGTCAATCTTGTCGTTTACAAGGAAAGCGTGAAGAAGATTTACACTTGGAACGCTATTTATATTGATCCGTTGGATACAACATATACAGAAAAGGTCATTTGGACATCGGTAGGTGACAGCCAGCTCGTAATTAGAAACCAGATGCCGACAAGTCTGTATGGAGTCAAGAGCGTGGATGATGAGACAGGTTGTATAAGCGATTACTTCTATTTCAATGTGGACAGTCTGCCGGAGTTGACACAGGCAAGACCTGACGCTCCTTCTGCTATTTGTGCAGGAAGCGACTTGGAGATAAAGGGTGGTGCTCCTCTTGGTGGAAATGGAGAGAAAGCATTCCAGTGGCAGATAAGCACAACAGGAAGGGAAGATGATTTCGCTGATATTGTGGACGCAACAAATGAGGATCTTGTGCTTCCGTCCAAATATATGAAGGTTCCTTCTTATTTCAGAAGAATTATAGTCGACATGTGCGATACTGACACTTCGGAGATCGTGTATGTGGGTATTCGTGAGAAGGTTACCGTTAGTCCGGAGGACTTGGTATTTGATGATTTCAAATGTCCGAACGGAATATTCTCGGCTTCTGTGGTTGCGGAAAAAGATACTCTTTACGCTTCTGAGTATTGGACTCTTGGTGGTGAGAAGATTATGGAGGGAGGTAAGAAGTTCCAGATGGAAGGTTTCGCAGGTGATAGCATGGCATTCTCTTTCATTCATTATTTGACTGACACAAACGAAGTCACTTGTCAGAGTGAGGAGATAGTAATGATGGCACACAACAAACCTTCAATCAATAAGGCCGATAATGTAATCTCTATAGAGAACTTTACTCCTTGCAATGAGAGTTTGGTAAAGATCAAAGGTGAGAAATTAGGCGGTGCGTACTCAGATCAGATCAAATACACATGGTTTGTGAATGACATTGAGCAAATAGGTAAATTTGAACCTGATTTGAGATTCAGGGCTAATGATGACATGTTGGTCAAACGAGTTGCGAATAACGGATGTGTCTCTGATACAAGCAATATCCTTCATCTCGAAGGTCAGATGGTGTTCCGTTATGATTATGAGAAGGTGTTGGCGATGGAGGTTGTGAGCAATGTCGCGGACAGCAGCGTGACAATGAATATTCTCGGATCAAAGAAATTCAGCGAGGAATATTATTTTGATGGCGACGGAGAGATGCCAAATGTGACGTCGAACAGCATTCTTTTCCCATACAAGTATGATGTCTATAAGGACACTGTTCTTGAGGTATACGCAAACCAGACATATTGCGTCACTCCTTATGCAATCAAACCATTGCGAGGTGGAGTCATAAGCTTTGATGGTGATATGTATATTTGTGGCAGTGATGATATCAAACCGATTGTCGCAACAGAATTGGAGGGTGCGTCTGCCGCTGTTTCTTATCAGTGGCAGTATAAGAATGACCGCACTCCTGATTTCATCAATATTGAGGGAGCGACAAATAAAAGCTATACTCCATCTGCTATTGATCTTGCCACAACTTATAGAAGAGTGGCAACGGATGGAGTGTATAAGTCAATCAGTAACGAGCTTACAATGAGTATCCGTCCTTTGCCAAGTGTTGCCAAGATTGCCGCCAGCATTCCGTTGAAGGACTTGAAGGAGATGGGATTGACTTATTCTCAGAATGAGTATTATCAGTGGATCCCTAACTCAGATGTCATGGCTATGTCTCTTGTTGATACTGCCAGCAATGCGGATAAAACTTATTGGCAGAAGAGTTATGATAATATCGCATGGATATTGGAGTCTGAAAATACAGATTCAATGCTTGTAAAGGACACTGTCTCGACTGTTTATTACAGATTCATAGCGGAGAGCGCGTGCGGTGCTGATACAAGTTCAATAGTCAGACTGTTAGCAGCAAATCTTGAGCCTATCACTGACGCACAGATCGCTTGGATGAAGACAGACACGTTTGTTTGTAGAACAAACGCAATTGGCAACAAGCAGGATCACTTGAAATTCAATTTGCATACTACAGGAACAAACAGCACACAGGGAGCGATTAACCAAAGATATTTATATTCTTATAGGGCTGAAAGCAGTGCCGATGTGGTTGTTTGGGGTAATGGCTTAGGTGTCTTGACTGATGAATCTTTATTGAAGCCACAAACGACTGTCAGTATCTTTGAGTTGGACGAGAATGGAGAACGTCAGATGCCTAGTGACGATGTCACATTGTTTGTCACAAGACATGATACGGTTCGAGGATTGTCAGTTACACGTAGCATTAAATTGAAAGTGAATACTTTTGACGCATCGTTTGCGATGTCAATAGAAAATGAACCTGAGATTAAGGTGGGAGAGAATAAGGTTAACGAGATCAAGCAGGGTAACAGAGTTCGTTTTGTTCCTGTCGTTTCTTCCAATGTGGCTAATGCGGAGGTCTCTTACAAGTGGGTACTTGAAGAGCCGCTTAACATGAATTATGTGCAAATCTATGGCGGAAGAAATGGTTTGGAAGGACTGACAAGTGAGAGGGAGACACCGACTTGCTACTATTATAATGGAGGCTATTATCCTGTGTCATTGACTGTTTCGGATGGATTCTGTCAGAAGACTATTAGGGACACTTCTCTTTATATTTCTGAAGCAACAAGAAGCTTTACCCGTGCTATGATGATGGAGAATGATCTTTGGGATTATGAAAACAAGGAGTTGTCTCCTTTGGATTATAGCGAGGAAAGATATTCTGTTGAATTAATAGACGTTTATCCGACTCTTGTTAGCGATGTTGTTAATGTCAATGTAAAGGATAAGATGAGTCATAAGTTGATATTGACAGATGAGTCAGGCAGACTTCTTTACATTGCTTCATTCTCAGGAACTATACAGATTTCTATGAATGATTACATTTCTGGAGTCTATTTAGTGGTTGTGGATGACTGGTATTCTTTCAAAATCTTTAAAAAATAGATTAGAGAGTTAGCTCAAAAATAAACTTTGAGACAAATAATATGGAGATTATATACCAGTTGCTCAAAATGAGGATTTTTAAGGGCGGAACGCCCTAACCTTCCCTCCAACGCGAGCCCGTAAGGCGTATATAATTGCCCATAATAATTTGATTAAGATATATGAAAAAAATAGTTTTAGCATTTTTGTTGACTCTTTTTGCCGGAGTTTCGTCAGCACAGTTGGTGCATACAAAAGGGCAGATGAGTTTGGGAGTCAGAGGTGGAGGTGCCTATCATGGATGGAATGTCGGAATGATGTACGACTATCATTTCAACAATCAAATTGCATTGTTGGTAGAGTTTGACAGAGAGCGTGCAAAGTTTGAGTTCAGCGAGTTCAACAATAAATTCTTATTGGGAGTCGGAGCCGACTTTAATGTCTGGAATCCGAAACCGAAGTTGTTTGTGCAGACGAGTGTTTGTGCAAATGTCGGTCGCGACGTTTGGGAATGCACCGTGATGGATTGGACACATGATTGCGTAATGTTTGGTGCCAATGCCGGTCTTGGATTGGAGATTGTGCCATGGAACCATGTCTCACTATTGTTGAAAGGCAGACAGTGGGTGCTATTCGGTGGAGGAGACAGTTATGCCAAGCCTGATTACTCGTTGGGATTGAAGATCAACTGGTAAAAACATTATCTTGAAAATAACATAGAAAAAGAAGACGTGGGGAATATCGTTTCCCGCGTCTTCTTTTGTTTGATAGTCAGTATGATGGATTCTGAAGATTTTATTCGATATTTTGAATTTTGTCAGAATATGCGAGTTTGAAGGAGTTGATTATATCCGATCTAATATAAAATTGTAAAGGCAATTATATACGAGTTGTCCAACACACGCTTTTTCTTTATACGCTCACCCTTCGGGCTCGCGTTGGAGGAGGGGCAAGGGCGTCCCGCCCTTTACAATCCTCATTTTGGACAACTGCTATAATCTCTTATAAATTTAAGGAAAATGTTGTGATTTTGCGTCCGATAGGATATGATTTGAATTTTATGACAAAAACACAGCTTTCATCTACAGTAAAAAAATACGTAAAGAATATGGTTTTACGCAGGAAGAATTGGCAATGAAGTCTGGCTTGGGTGGTAAACTTTATTCGTGATTTGGAACAGGGAAAAACCACTTTGCCTCTTTTGCCGAATCTAATTGTGTTTGTTGATCCGCATACAGGACATTTGCTTCTATTCATAACACTTTTTTTGAGTTTTGAAATTCTCAGCAAGTTAGTCTATACTATGGGTTTGAACATGTCGCACCACGCAATTTGACCTATAGGTCTGATTTTATCCTCTTTTAGATTATTTCTATCTAATAGAAAAAATACTGTAAAACAAGAGGAAGAATATCATTAGATATTCTTCCTCTTCGGATTGTATTTCTCCTTGTTAATGCGATCTAATTATAATCCTGCCGCACTTGACATCTTAGAGATGATCTTGTTGAAACGATTTAGCTGTTTGCTACTCATCTGTCCTTGAGCACTTGAAATTTTATTTTGAATATCCTGTGCTTTTGACAACATATTAGCATAATCTGACATAGCTGATATGTCTCCAGCTTGGGCCTTTTTAGCTAGACTTATATAGCTTTCTACATATTCTTCATAGTCGTCAAGCAATGCGTCAATGTCAGAGCTTGAGCTTGAACTTAAATTTGAGCTTCTTTTTGGAGTGTTGTCAGGAAGATCCTCGTTGTCAAAAATAAAGCCCATGTTATCTGGTGTAGCCTTTTTGTTTCTGCGAAGTGTTCCAGACTGAAGAAGCTTGATAGTATTGACATCAACAATATTAAACTTATTTTTACCTCCATTACCTGAAATTACCAATACATCATTGTCAACATTCCACTTGCGTGTTTCAGATCTACCTCCAAATGACATAGTCATGGTATTGTTAGTCTTGAATGCCATTTTAAATGGCCATCCGTCTATAGTTATTGACCAAGTTCCAAAGAAATTATGGAATGTCTCTACCTCTTTGAAATATGCTTGACCTCCATTGATGCCACTAAGCACTAAATCGTTGCCACTGTTTGATACGATAACTTTAGTATTTTCCTTGTCGTTAAATGTTAAAGTATCGATATTAAGAGTATAGGGTACACTCTCTTTTGCACCTACAATTGTTATGGCATCATTCTTGAATGAGAAGATGTAAAATCCATTCTTATCACAGTTTAGGAACCAGTTCTCTTTACTCTCCAATGTGTTTACAACAGCTTTGCTTAAAGCTTCGTTGAATTTTGCTTTGTTGGCATTTGTTGAACCGTTAAAAGTTTTTACAAACAAATTCCAAGACGCTGTATCACTAGAATATTGTTCTTCAAATTCTCGCCATTTATGTTTGATAGCAAGATCTGCATCATATCTTTTGCTTTTGAAATCATTTGGAGTACTCAACCCCTCGATGTCGATGATTTTTTCGTTGTATAGTTTAGCTAATTCTGTTGCTTCCTCTTCAGGATTTGAACATGACGACAATGCTACTGCACATACTGCTATAGGTAGTGCGCAATTAAAAATTTTTTTCATAAATTTCCTAATTTAAATCCTTTTCGCCTTTATACCCGAAAAAGGCGCTCGTTATTAATTATAGTACTCCCCATTTTTTGACAACTGGTTAATACTTTTTTCCTTCTTTTAG
>JAKSKW010000015.1 GCA_024401495.1 Paludibacteraceae bacterium | reverse complement strand
CAGTCCTTGAGTACTTTATCTCTACTCACGGTGCTCGTAAGGGTCTTGCCGATACTGCCTTGAAGACTGCCGATGCAGGTTACTTGACTCGTCGTCTTGTTGACGTATCTCACGATGTGATCATCAACGAAGAGGATTGTGGTACATTGCGTGGTCTTGTCTGCACAGATATCAAGAAGAACGATGATGTCATCGCTAAGTTGGGTGATAGAATCCTAGGTCGTGTATCTGTTCACGATGTTGTTAATCCAGAGACTGGAGAGGTGATCGTGATGGCAGGTCAGGAGATCAGAGAGGATCAGGTTGACGCAATCAACGCTGCTAAGATTGAGAAGGTAGAGATCCGTTCTGTACTTACTTGTGAGTCTAAGAGAGGTGTATGTGCTAAATGTTACGGACGTAACTTGGCTACAGGACGTATGGTTCAGGAAGGTGAGGCAGTTGGAGTTATCGCAGCTCAGGCTATCGGTGAGCCAGGTACTCAGTTGACACTTCGTACATTCCACGCCGGAGGTACTGCAGGTAACGTTGCAACAAATAACGGATTCAAATCTAAATATGATGGTATCATCGAGTTCGAGGAGTTGAAGGCTGTCGACACTACAGATGAGAACGATCAGCCAGTTCAGGTTGTTGTCGGTCGTCTATGTGAGGCTAAGATCATCAATCCTTCGACTAAGATTGAGCTAACTCGTACTGAGATCCCTTATGGATCTAAACTATTCTTCAAGCAGGGTCAGGAAGTTAAAATTGGCGATAAGATTTGTGAGTGGGATCCATTCAACGCCGTTATCGTAACTGAGGTTGCCGGTAAGGTAGAGTTTGAGAGCTTGATCGAGGGTGTTACATGTCGTTCAGATATCGACTCTTCATCAGGTCACGAGGAGAAGATCATCATCGAGTCTAAGGATAAGACTAAGACTCCTTCATGTAATATCATCAACGAGGATGGTAGCATCGAGAGAACATATAACTTGCCAGTGGGTGCAACAGTCGTTGTTTCTGATGGTGAGAAGTTGAAGAAAGGTCAGCTTTTGGTTAAGATCCCAAGAGCTTCAAGTAAGGCCGGAGATATCACCGGAGGTCTTCCACGAGTACAGGAGTTGTTCGAGGCTCGTAACCCATCTAATCCAGCTATCGTTGCTGAAATCGATGGAGAGATCTCATTCGGTAAGCTTAAGAGAGGTAATCGTGAAATCGCTGTAACTTCTAAGTTCGGTGAGGTTAAGAAATATCTTGTATCTACAAGTAAGCAGATCTTGGTACAGGAGGGTGACTATGTTCGTGCAGGAAACGCAATCTCTGACGGTGCAATCTGTCCATCAGATATCCTTGCTATCCTTGGCCCTACTGCTGTTCAGGAGTACATTGTGAACGAGGTTCAGGATGTGTACCGTCTACAGGGTGTGGCTATCAACGACAAGCACTTCGAGGTTATCGTACGCCAGATGATGCGTAAGGTTCAGATTTCTGATCCAGGTGATACATTGTTCTTGGAGAACGATCTAGTTGACAAGCTAGAGTTTATGGAGGAGAACGATAAGTTGTTCGATAAGAAGATCGTTGTCGACGCTGGTGGTTCTACAAACTTCAAGCCAGGTCAGGTCGTTACAGCTCGTAACCTTCGTGCTGAGAACAGTATGCTTAAGCGTCGTGACTTGAAGATCGTTACAGTACGTGATGCTATCCCTGCAACAGCTACTCAGATTCTTCAGGGTATCACAGGTGCTGCTCTTCAGACTCGTAGCTTCATGTCGTCTGCATCATTCCAGCAGACAACTAAGGTTCTTAACGATGCCGCTCTACGTGGTAAGACTGATTACCTTGAGGGTATGAAGGAGAACGTTATCTGCGGTAAGTTGATCCCAGCTGGTACTGGTCTTGCTAAGTGGCAGAATGTCATTGTCGGACCAAAGGAGGAGATGGAAAGAGTTTACGCTAAGTCATCATACGATTATGAGGATGGCGACTTCGCTGTTGAGTTCCCTACTGAGAACGAATAATTAGATTTCTCTAATTAAACTATATAAAAGCAGGCTGCAAATCGCAGCCTGCTTTTTTTATGTAGATTATTTTACCTCCTATTTTTATCCAAACATTATGTATTTAATTGAAATTTCTTAATTTTGAAGAAAACTTGAATTTAATATTATAAATTAATGCACTTGTTAAATAGAATTGTATTATCGGTTTTTGTTTTTTCTCTATCTGTATTGGCCAATGCTGCTAATTTAAGAGAGTCTGTATGTTATATTCAGAAATCATCAGATGGATCAACTGATAAGTCAGAGCAGATCGTGGATGCATTGCGTGAGAATAGCTACATCAATGCGTCTAAACGATTTAAGGATAACTACGAACATGGTTTTTCTGGATCTGGATTTGTAATCAAAGATTCAAATGGAAAACTAATAGTAGTGACCAACAAACATGTTGTTGGGTCGTTCAAACATGTCGACCTTAATTTTGAAGTCGACGGTGCGACGGTGAAATATTCTCATTGTCCTGTCTTCTATACGTCTCAAAATGTCGACCTTGCTTTTGTAGGTTTTCCATCTGAGTCGGTAAAAGCAATACCATTGCCTATAAACGCTTCCAGACCTAAAGATGGTTCTGAGGTATGGTCTGTTGGATTTCCGTCTTTGGATCATGCTCCATCGTGGCAGATTGGAAAAGGAATTGTGTCGAACAATAGTGTGAAGAATGAGCATTTTGGAAATGTTGATTCTATTTCTGTAATTCAGCACACAGCACAGATTCATTTTGGAAGTTCTGGTGGCCCATTGCTAGTAAAGAAAGGTGAAGATGACTACGAGGTTGTTGGAATCAATACTTGGAAGGCCATTTTTAGAGAAAACACTGGATTCTCTGTTCCTGTAGAGGAGATTGTAAAGGCAATGAATAATGAGCCTACTGCCGCTGCTTCAAATACGGCTGCCTCAAATAAGATTGCAAAACAGTTTTTGGATGATGCTAAAAGTGGCAACGTCGACATGTCGAAATACATATCCGACGAATATGTGTTGTCGTTGGACAAAAACGCAGTGTCTAGTTTGGTTAAGACCTCTTCCACACAAAGGAAATCTGAGTTGCGCAATGAGGATCCGATGACTGTGTTGAAAAGAATGCTTGCCGACAAGTTGCTTAATCTTAATGATGACATTAACAAAGTAGAGCTTGAAAGCGTCGTCGACGATGCTGATGGATTTAAGTCGGCTTATACTTACAAGAACAAAAAATCAGAGTTGATTTGGAAGAATGGAGTTGAGGGACTTCAAATTGCAAACTCATCTGCCAGCGTCAACGATATTATAAAAGATCCGAGCGAATCTATTTTCTTTGAGCCAGGTTGGACATTCCAGTTGGATTTCGGAACACAGTTGCCAATGACTAGTATTTCGGGTAATCATTTTATGATAATGCCTTCAATCACTTTTGGAAAGATCGGATTCCTTGGTTGGTGTCTTGGTTATGGATGGGATTACGTGCATATGCCAGGCAAAGGTGAGTGGAGCGATTTTGGAATAGATGATGGCCCAATCACAGAACGCAAAGAGAAACATATTGATCTTAACTATCGTATGGGTGTGCAGTTCCCTCTTGCTCTTGGTGCTTCACGCAAACAGTTTGTTATGCCATTCGTGCTAGGAAGTGCTGGTTATGAACTTGGCGGGTTCGACTATGAAAGTGGTTTCCAGGCTGGATATCATATCGGTCTCAGATATGGTTGGCAAATGGAGAAAGTCGAGGCTTTGATGATATCTGCGGAATTCCATCGTAAACGTACAAATTACTTTGATTGGGATATTGATGAAGATATGGATGCCGACGGATGTGATCTGACTCGTCACAGTTATCTTGAGATTCATTTATCAGTAGGATTTTAAAAAGATAAGATATGAAAAAAACAGTAATGATTTTTGTGGCAATGTTGATGACTGTTTTCTCAACATTAGCCAAGGAGACTCCTGGTTTGATCACGCTCGTTAGCGGAAAAACAATTGAGTGCGCGGATATCGACCAGAATATTATAGGCAACAAACTTAAATATAAGTTAGTTTCAAAGGGCGACGTACAGACTCTGCCTGCTAATGACGTTAAATATTATCAGTATTATGTCCAGGACGGAGATTCTACAGTGTTGGGAGTCAAAGTCCTTAGGTTCAAGGCTTGTTCGGCTCAGAAATTCATGAAGGGAGAGGTGAAGATCTTTGATGATGCCGGATGGGGTACTGTCGTATATGAAGGTTCGCCTGCATCACTTGTTATGGTTAAAAGCCAGCAGTATAATGGTAGAGCATACATTACAGTCTACGACCACTATGTTTACAGAGACGACTGGGGCTATGGAATCACTTTCTTGGAAGCTCACAAAAACTTGGCTAAAAAGACAATGGGTAAATATGTGGCAAAAATTTTCTCTGAGTGTGCTGAGTTGAAGAGTGTATTGGAGGAGAAAGGAATTAAAGGAATCTACCATTTTTGGGACGACGCCTCTGAAACAGAAGGATATGCTCGTTTGATTCAAGAATATAACGGTTGTGTAAAGAAATAAACGTCGAAAGCCTCTAACCACCACACCAACGCGAGTCCGTATGACGAGCGTATAATAAATAAGCGTGTTTGGAGAATTTGTATGTAAAAGGCTTAAATAATATATAATTATGGATAACGATAACAACGATAAAGAGCGTCGTGGTTTTCCAGTGGAAATCACAGAAGAGATAGCAGAAGGCACATATGCCAATTTTGCTCTTGTAGGCCATTCTCAGACAGAATTCCTGCTCGACTTTGCCAAGACTATACCTGGACAGCAGAAAGCCAAAATAAAGAGCCGTGTGATCATGTCTCCGATTCAGGCAAAACGTCTCCTTCGCGCTTTGGCCGACAACGTCGCTAAATATGAGCAGACATTCGGAACAATCAACGATCAGCCTGTTAACCCTCGTGGAAATGGTAATGGCAGCGACAACGGTTCTGTCCCACCGTCGTTCATGGGCTTCAATGGCACGGGAGAGGCGTGATTGATGATTAATGATTAATGATTGATGATTAATGATTGATGATGGAGATTATATAGCCGTTGTCCAAAATGAGGATTGCAAAGGACGGAACGTCCTTGTCCCTCCTACAACGCGAGCAAAACAGTTATTGTGAGATAATACCAATAAATATTTGCTAAGAGTCGATTTTTCAAAAGATTGATACTCATCAATGCCGTGGTGAATTTTTTCACTACGGCTTTTTTATATCCGCTATTATTTTGATTCCAAATTAATTTTCTGCTATCTTTGTACATATAGAATTTACATATTAGGAAAACATAGATATGAAGAAATACTCGCATGCGTGGATAGCCTTTATGGCTATGAAGAGACTGGAGGTTATTGCTACCACAGAAGATGAAACTGTTGTCAAAGGTGTGTCGGACGATGTACGTCAGCACGCTAAGGCTTTGTGGAAATGGTTTAGAAACTACCGTGATTTTGTGATTGAAGGGGCTTGGTATCCCGACGAGGTGTTCAAGGATATGAGTTCGAGCCATATTGTGAAGTATGAGCCTAATGGCAATTATACGGAGTTCCGCAATATGCCTGCCACTCATTCCATCAGTGCGATGATGAAGAAGACGTCGCCTCTATATAAAAAGCCGTATTCTATCGTGAAGGGAAATTGTGCCGACCGTTGTGAGTCGATCGCTCACAGTATCGTCGACAATTTCAAAATGCTTCAGAAGGAGGAGCGTGGATGCCCAATCACTACGACCAACAACCATATCGCTATGCGTTTCTTTATCCTTAGCCATTACGTCGCCGACTGTCACATGCCTTTCCATTGCGACAATCGTCCGTTCAGCGACGAGAAGGGTATGCATGGCATCATAGAGAAGAAATGGGAGGACCAGATCAAAAAGTCGTATAAGATCGACGTCGATAATAATCGTTTCTTTTATGATCCCGACGGTTATCCATTGCCGTTGAAGGTATCGACTCTATTGGAAGAGGTGGAGAAAGAGATTCAATCTCGTCCGTATGTGCACGGATGGGGCACTAACAACACCAGCACTTGGGATTACATGAGCGGTGTGTCGCAATATTCTTATCTCTTCTCCCGCTTCTTGGTGCCAGAGAGTTTCTCTACTAACCAGAATTTTGCTGAGTTCACAGCCCAAACTGAATGGGGCAAGAACTTTGATGCATATAATAAAATGATCTTCTCCGACGCGATTGATTCCATCGCACGTATTTGGCTACATGTGTGGATTAAGTATAGAACGTGGTTGAAGGAGTGATTTATAGATGACGTAAAAGGTTTTATTATGACTGAACAATATTTTTACCATCCTGATTATGACGGACATGTCCATGTGGATTATGCAAACTTAAATTCTATCGGCACATCGTTTTTCGGAAATATGGGATTGCTTTCTCGTTTGGAATTGAAGGCTGGTTTGATACATGCGGAATTTCCTAATGATGATTGTGAAAGAGAAGAACAATATAAGGTTGCTATCAGAAAATCGTCTTTGAAGTGTTTGGCTGCATCTTTTGCGATGGATGAGGTGAACGTTACAAGACAGATTCTTCGTTGGCGCGACGCGTTAAGAATGGCGGATTGGAATTTCAACCCCAACCCTTCGTATTCCGACGTCTTGAATGATATTGCGGAAATTGAAAGTAATTTTAATTCTTCTATTGTAGGAATCTCCGACAGATGGATTGCTATCAAAAGATATCTTGATGGAGGTAAATCGTTGTTGATCAATATCACGGCGAATTGCGACAGGTCTCAGATTCATCCTACTATTGCCTATATACTGGATAAGTTAGGTGCTAAATATGAACCTCTTTCTGATGAGAATGGTGGAAATGTGAATGGTGAAAATGAGGAAAAGACAAGTGGTGGAAAAAGTGGTATAGAAATATATAAGTTTAAAAATGCGTTCGACGCTTATAGAGCCGCCGCACTCACTTTAGATCCTACTAAGGATGTCGTTGTGTCTCAGAATTCCGCTGCATTCAACGATGTCTTGAAATCAGTTGGCCATTCCTCAATCGAAGCCACGATAGACGATTCAAATTCGTCTGTATTGCAACTTTTCAAACTTAGGCTGCTGATGTTTGCGGATCCTAAGAATTTACGAAATGTTGTATCGTATTTGAAGACGTCGCCTTGCCCAGTTCTGTGTGGTGACAGATTAGGTGATTATTTGCTTAACCATTGTGGTTGGGGCGACTCTACTGAATGGAACGACTTTGTTAATAATGTGCCAACCTGGAATAAATGGGATTCTAAAACACAAAAAAGTGTTCCATATACTTCTACTGAAATAAAAGATATCCAAAATGACTTTAAAGGATTTAAATCATTCCTTCATGTAGTCAACCCATCTGCGGTGAGTGGAGTGGCTATCAAGCAGAGTATAGACGATTTGATCAACTGGACAAAAAACAGCCGCGCTGGGCAGACCGTAAGCAGACAGAAGGCTAATCTTAGAAACCTATGCAGAAGATTGAACCTTTTGATCAATGTGAATAAAACCTATAACGCTGATGATATAACCACTTTGGTAGACAATGCTAACACATCTTCAGCTATGGACGTTGATTCGTTTAAGGTTGATTCGTTTTTCGTTTATCCTTCGCTTGGTTGTATCCACGATAGTGTGTCGGACGGAAAGATAGTTTGGGTGGACTGTTATGGAGAACTTGTCGCTGATTATGACTATAGTTTCTTGTCTCCAGACGATGTTAAGAATTTGACTGCTTTAGGAGTGTCTGTTTGGTCGAAGGTTGATCAGATGGCAGCCAAGAATTCACTTTTGTTATCGTCAGCAAAACATGCTGGTAAAGAAGTGCTACTGTTTGTGCCTCAAAACGCAGATGGTTTGAGAGTGGCAGCGTCGCCTTTGATTTCAATGTTGGGTGCTGATATGGATAAGGCATTGACTTATTCGCTTACTCTTAGTTCAAATCCGGTAGTCTCATTTGCAAGTAAAGCTGGAACGCCTTACTACAATTTGAATCCGAATACTACAATCCCGCAGCGACAACATGAGAGTTTTTCGAGCCTTGCACTACTGATAGATTCTCCTTTCGATTATGTGCTTAAGTATGTATGTGGACTCTATGCACCGTCGATAGACTCTTTGGATGGCTTGAATCGTATTTGTGGAACCGTGGCTCATAGAACATTGGAGACCATTTGTAACACAACTGGATTTAATGTTTCAAATGTGCAACAAATAATCACGAATCAAACAGTTTTGGATGGCTATATTGAGCAAGCTGCATTGGAAAATGGCATCTTATTGTTGCGGCCGGAAAATTCATTCTTGTTGACAACCTTTAAGAATGAAGTAGGGAAGTCGTTCTGTAATCTTCTTGACATTATCAGTCAAAATAATTTGTCTATTGTTGGATGCGAGGTGGATTATTTGGAAAGTCCGTCGCCAATCGTTGGTGGCAATGAATTGACGGCTCAGTGCGACTTGGTGCTAGAAGACGCGCATAGTAATAAATATATTTTCGACCTTAAGTATGGAAGCCCAACTTATTATCGCTCAAAATTGATTGATGATTCGGCTTTGCAGCTTGATATCTACAAATATTGTGTGATGAATGACGTGAATCGTAAATCCAATGTGGAGATGGTGGGTTATTTCAACCTTAAGTTAGGCTGTCTGTTTACTACTTATGGTGGCTTGCTTCATTCTAATAATGTAGAGGTGATAAAACCAAAGAAGGTTAAATCAAATGTGATGAATATGGTACGGGACAGTTACAACTTCCGTTTTGATGAGTTTAATTCAAAACATCTGTTGGAAGAGGGAGAAACTTGTGATGTGACTGGTTTGACGTACCATACTACTCCTGATTTGTATCCGTTAGGGACAAATCTGGGAAAAAAGAGTGTCAATAGATTCAGCCATTTTGGATTATTTAAGGGAGAATGTAAGTAATGAAAAATATAGAATATATCACAGCGGGTGCTGGTTCAGGAAAAACTTTCACCCTTACAGAGAAATTGTCGGAAGCAATCGCTAATGGTCTCAAGACGGATCAGGTGATTTTGACCACTTTCACAAAGGCAGCCGCAGAGGAGTTTAAGATCAAAGCCGCAGCCAAATTGAGAAAAAAAGGTCTTTACAACGAGGCTATACAATTATCCGGAGCGATGATTGGCACAATCGACTCTGTGTCTGAGGCTTTTGTTAGAAAGTATTGGTATTTGCTTGGAATGTCACCTGAGCTAAATCTGATGGGTGATTCAGAGCAAAAATTCTATCAGACTAACTCTCTTATTGATTCCAAATTGATAACGCCTGCAGATCTTTCTTTTTTTGAAAAGGTAAGAAAATCATTTGGCCTCAAGAAAAAAGAAAACGATAATTTTGTTGATGATGTTGATTTTTGGAAGGATGACCTCCTACGCATAATCAATTTGAGTAGAAATTATGGAATAAAATCATTCGCAAAAACGGAAAAGGAATCTTGCGATGAAATTGATAAGATGTTCAATAATAATAAAGTGACGTCTATCACATGGACTAGTGCGTTTCCTTCTTTTACTTCATCAAAAAAATATAAGAAGACTCAAACAGCTCCTGCTGTAGTCACACTACCTGACTTAAAGGAAATTTCATTCCGTACGCAAGATTTCCCGACACTGAAAGAAGCCGCCACCGCTTTGTCTGCTAAATATTATTCGGACGGACTTGACGTTTATGAAAATGGAACTATGGTTTGGGATCACACTAACCCTGTTCCCAAAGTCGGTTTCGGAAACAGTGTCTTTTTGGATAAATCATGTGAACCCTATGCTGCCTACTGTAACGAGTGTTTGACAAGTGTGTATTGGGGTAATTTGTTAAAGGAGTATGTCAGAAAAATTTGTAGTATAGCTGCGAATTGGCAGAATGATTATGCAAAATACAAAAAGGCTCATCATTTGGTTGATTTCAACGATGTGGAGTTGAAATTCAAGGAACTTCTTGGTAATTCCCAAGTGCAAGACGATATCAAAGGCCAGTATAAGCTTGTGATGGTGGATGAGTTTCAGGATTGCAACCCTCTTCAAGTTGAGATTTTTGATATGCTTTCTGAAATAATTGCGTCGAATGGAGGATGTTCCGTTTGGGTAGGCGACGAGAAACAATCCATCTACGGATTCCGTGGCAGCGATATGCAGTTTATTAAGTCTGTTATTGCAAAATTCCCATCAGTTAACGCAGGCAAAAATTCTTGTGGATTGTCTCAATCCACACTTAAATATAGTTTCCGTAGCCGTAAAAAGTTAGTTGATAAAGCTAATAGTATGGCGACAAAAATGTTTGGTGGGGGAACGTTGTTGCCTATCAGAGAGGTAGGTGGTGAAGATGATTTGGATGATGCTCTTGGAAAATCAGAACCGGCTATATACAATTGGCATTCCAATAATGCAAGTAAGGATAAATATATTGCAGATGTTGCCGAACAGGTTAAATTGTTGATTAATGGCATTTCTGCACCACAAAATTTTGTGGAGAAATATGGCATAACCAAAGACTCTGCTGGTAATCCTGTGTACGACAAGAATGGTCGCATTTTGAAAAATACAATCTCAGCAGGAGATATCGCTATTTTGGCACGTAAGACAGCTGACGTTAATTTGATGGTCGACGCATTGAATAAAATAGGTGTCAAAGTTAATGCCGTAGAAAGCAATATCAAGGGTATGGCTGAGATTCAACTTCTAATGGCAATCCTCAACTATAGTCTACAAAAGAGTTTATACAGTATGTCTCAGATCCTGTATCTTTGGGACAACAAAAAGGTAGAAGATGTTATTTCTGATAGAATCTCCAATGTCAAGTGGAATCAAGTTCCTATCTTGAAAAAAATTGATGAAATTTTGTTGGAGTCTAAAGGTTTGTCTGTACTACAGTTGATAGAGACTCTTTTGCTTCGACTCGACATCTGGAATCATGTGGCAAAGTGGGGAAATGTATCCCGTCGACATGCTAATATCAATACATTCCTACGAGTTGTGGCAGGTTATGAAGAACATACACGACTGCTTGATATTGCATGTTCGGTGATGGGCTTTGTCAACTATTATGATTCAGAGTCCGTTGATGTCGAAACTCCATTCATAAAAGATCCTGATGCTGTGAGTGTCATCACATACCATAAGTCTAAAGGTCTGGAGTGGCCTATCGTTATTCTTGACAGTTTGAATGATGAGTTTCTGAATGAACAGCGACTTATCAGTAGAGAATTCTTTGGAGTCCATAGCTTTGCGACAAACCCTAATGCTATCACATGCGCGGGTAGAGATGAGTATCTCATCATTTTCCCAAGAGTGGTCTCAGGAAATACACATTTGCCTGAAGTGCTAAAAAATAAGATTTCAAACCGTTTGTCTCATGGTGGGGACATTTATGAAAGAGTAAAGACGGAGAGAGCCAGATTGCTGTATGTTGGTTTCACTCGTGCCAGGGATTACGTGGTAGCGTTGTCATACGGAAATAGTGCATTCTCTATGTTGGATTACTATGGAGTAAGGGATATCATTGTTGACGATACAAATACAGGAGATGTCATCTTCAAGACGGATATCCCTACCGTCGCTCCTTTAGCAATGGTTGCTGCCACTTATGATGAGATTAAAAATACTGCAGTGAATACGGGAAGCAATGCAGATCCACGTTATATCTCTCCAAGCAAGTTGGGACATAAACATGGCAGTGTATCTGCTCAGAATCCCGTAAAGATTAATGATCCGATTTCTCTGTCTGTGGGGAATGTGCCAATGAACGAGATCGGCACATGTATCCATGATATCTACGCTGTCTTTGATGAGAAAGATCCAAATATGGTTGCAAAGGCAGAGGAGATATGCGTTTTGCACAATCGCAATGACATTAAACCACAATCTGGAGATTTTATTAATGCAATAGTCAAACTTTACGACTATTTGAAACCAACATATGGACAATATTCTGAATTGTATCATGAACTGCCGGTAATGCACAAGCTGGCTAACGGCCAGATTATGAATGGAGAGATCGACTTGTTGTGGTGCTTGTCTGATAAAGAGGCAGTCATCGTTGATTTCAAGAGTATGAAGGACGACAATACCGTTGCTACAGATGACGATTTGATAGCAAAAGGCAATAGTTATGCACCTCAACTTTGTGCTTATAAGGATGCGGTAGAAAAGAGTGGCATCAAGGTAAATGCAATGATACTTTTCTTCCCATTGCAGGGAAAGATTGTGGAGTTAAAATGATATAGTTAACGCTAACGTTGACATAAAAAATGCCGTGGTGAATTTCTTCGCCACGGCATTTTTTTCTCGAAAGGGTATTATGTTATTTGAGTGTGATTTTTTTGCAAACCACTGCGTTTTCTGTTGTGATTCTGACTGTGTAGATGCCAGACGCAATTCCTGATGTGGAAATCTCTGTTATGACGCGGGATTCTGTGAAGACGCGAGATCTCGCGTCTCTACTTATAATGATCTTTCCTTCAGCATTGATGATTTCTGCCTTAAATGCTTCGTCGATACCGATAACATTGATTGTCGACGGTGTTGCGACGACGGTGACCTTGTCGGCATCTGTCATTGATGCGTCGGAAGGATCCCACTTGGCGAATGACAAACGGTCGATGTTAACCCACGATTTCTTGATTGTCAACTTGATCGTTGTCTCTCCTGCAGGTAGCTTGATTCTGCTCTTCTGCTTGTACTCTCCGTAAGTGTCCCATGCTCCTGTGCTTCCGATCTCGATGTCAATCGCGTCGCCAGCCTCATTGGATAGGGTAGCGTGGACAGTTCCTTCCTCGACGTCGCCCTCTTCACTGGATCTGACAGTCACCACATATTCGCCCTCTTCTGCCACGTTCACAGTGTAGTTCATCCACTCGTCGGCTTCACAATATCCGATGGCAAAACCGTTTGCCTCATCCGACGCATAGATATCCACTCCGTCTTTTCTGTACTCTCCGCCACGATTGCTTCTGTCTTTATCGTAGTATGAGATATTATTTCCGCCAGTATTATAGTTTTCAGCCTCCACAACGCCTGGAATCTGTGCTGCAGTCTCATTGTATGGTCCAACAACCTCTGGCTCTTTAATCGCATCAAGATAGATCTCGTCGTTCACATCCTCGCCCACTTTGAACCAGTCGAAATCGGCGTAACCTCCTGTTTGCGACGTCGCATAATTAAACAATCCGAATTTATATCCGGCAAACATTCCAAGTGTGTATGGAAGAGGAATATCCTTTCCGATGGAATTCCACTTCTGATTGTCGGTGCTGTAGAAGAAATAAGCTCTATCCTTAGTAAAATCGAAGTCGATTCTCAAATAAACCTTATCTGCGTTCAAAGGAACAGATGCGTTTCTTACGACTGTCTTATTCTGCACGATGTTATATTTCCCCCACTGCTTCTCCACGCCTACGAATCCGAAGGAATCCTGTAGAGCGACAAGTCCGGCAACATCACCGTCTTTCATTCCCTTCACATCAAGAGCCACACGACCAGAACATTTTGGTCCGAATGTCTTCTGTGTCAAAGTGTTCTTTGCCCAGTATAGAGATTTGTCTGTGCGTCCTGTTGTGATACGTAAGAATCCAGGGCGAGCCGACAACGACCATTTAGAATTGTCGGGATTATGGTTCCACTGCCATTCAAGAGGTAGGGTAGTCGACTCGAAATCGTCCGACGTCGCCATGCTATAAGCAGGCTCAACTGCGTTAGGCAAGTTAAGAGTACGAGCCGCCTGCTTACCCATGTTAGGCCAACCGTTTTCCCACGTCACAGGGATAAGCCAAGGAATACGTCCCACACCACCTGAGTCGCGGAATAGCATCGCATACCATTTGCCGTCGGGAGTGTCGAAGACGCTACCTTGAGCCACACCGTTCTCCTGCAATGCGATTCTACCCTCGTAGTTGCCCTTCAAACTGCTTGAACGGAACACCAACTCAGTACGGCATTTGCCGCCTGGCCAAGAGATAGCGAAAAGATAGTATTTGCCGTCGATCTTCTCCATGTGAGCACCCTCACACTTCACGATATAGCTGTTTGTACCAGTAGTCTGGTCGATAGGAATATTCAATTTAGTGACACCGTTCTTCACGCTCTTAAGATCACTGTTTAGCTCCACGACGTTAAACTCACCACCACCGTAGATGATGTAGGCACGATCATCGTCGTCGAAGAAAAGCGACGGGTCGTGATAGAAAGGCAGACGCACCTCGTCCCAAGTGCCGTTCTCAATATCGTCTGTAGAGAAAAGATGAGTCTTTCCTGTAGTGTACGACGGAGTAAGGATATAATATTTGTTTTTGTGTTTGCGAAGAGAAGATGCCCATGAACCCTTTCCGTAGGCATGTTTGCCAGCGTTTAGATTCTGGTTGTCGCCATTATCAAGAGTCTGATATGCATAGTTGACGGTACGCCAGTTAGACAAATCTTCCGACATCATGATTGGCACACCAGGAGCACAGTGCATTGTGGTGCTCACCATATAATACTTGTTCCCATCACGGATGACCGATGGGTCTGGCACATCCGAATAGATGATAGGGTTGGAGACCGTGACTCCGAAAGATTGGAGTGCGGCGCCAAACAAAGTTGCAACCGATGCAACGAAAGTTAGTAGTGTTTTCTTCATGGTCTAATATGTAATGGTAATAGATATTTTTCGGACGCTAAAATAAAAAAATCATAATCCAAGGAATTAGTAGATAAAGTTAAAAGCTTGATAAATATTCTTGTGTATGTGGTTTGGTACGTTTGACTACGTTTTTATAATTCATAATTCATAATTCATAATTCATAATTTGGGGAGATGTTCGAAAATGAGGATCGCAAAGGGCGGAACGTCCTTGCTCATCCCCAAACGTGAGTCCGTAGGTTGAGCGTAAAAATTTATCGTGTGTTACACGCGGTTACACGCACGTCCGTGCGTCTCTACGAGAGCTTTGTGTAAATTACTCAATGCGTTGAGTAAAATTACTCAATGCGCTGAGTAATTTCTTTGACCTTTTGTTATCTTTGCAGAAAATACATTTGTTATGTACGAAAGAAATGGTATAAAAAAAATAATAGATCGTCTTTGTGAACCGAGAAAGTTCATACAGGTTGTTATGGGCCCACGTCAGGTTGGTAAGACGACAGGTGTTAAACAAGCATTAAAGAAATGTGGTAAACCATATATGTTTTTCACTGCTGATGCTGTACCCGCTTCTAATTATGCTTGGATAAGTGAATGTTGGTCGGTGGCTCGTCAACGTTTGAAATCAGAAAACCTATCGGAAATAATTCTTGTGATAGATGAAATACAGAAAATTTCCAATTGGAGCGAAATCGTGAAGAAAGAATGGGATATGGATTCATTTAATGAAATTCCCGTCAAGGTTGTTCTTTTGGGTTCATCTCGTGTTATGATTGCAAAGGGGTTGTCTGAAAGTTTGGCTGGAAGATTTGAATCTATAAAAATGTCTCATTGGAATTTACAGGAGATGCAAGACGCGTTTGGATTCACAACGGAAGAGTATATTTATTATGGTGGATATCCCGGAGCTGCCGACCTTATACATGATGCAGAAAGATGGGAGGAATATATTTATTCTTCAATAATTGAGTCTACTATAAATAAGGATATTCTTATGAATACTCCGATAAACAAACCTGCTTTATTAAGGCAAACGTTTGAATTATCATCTTCATATTCTGGAGAAATATTGTCGCTGACAAAAATGTTAGGATCATTGCAAGACGCTGGTAATACGACAACGTTGTCGTCTTATCTCAGCCTTTTGAATGACAGTGGCTTGGTGACGGGGTTGCAGAAATATGCTGTAGATATGGCAAGAAAAAGGGCGTCAGTGCCCAAATTCCAGGTTTATAATAACTCATTGAAAAATGTGTATTCCAATAAACGTATTGATGATGCTTTGTCAGATTCGAAGTTATGGGGACGCATCTACGAGTCTGCTATAGGTGCTCATATTGTAACAAATGCCTTGATTGGAAATTACGAGGTATACTATTGGAGAGAAGGCAATATGGAGGTCGACTATCTAATAAAGAAGAAGAACGAATTGGTTGCCATTGAAGTGAAAAGTAACGATGAAATGACCAATAAAGGTTTGGAATATGTAAAAGAACATTTCAATTGCTCTAATACTTTGGTAGTTGGTCCAAATGGATTCCCAACAGAGTCTTTCTTGAAGATGAATCCGGCGGAGCTGTTTTGATGAAGCTGATTAGCATGTGGGGATTATATTCTGTATGGTTTCATATCTTTGTCTTAATGAGTTTTGTTTAATATATAATAGTTATGCGTATTAAGATATTTAATAAGTGCTTTACTTTCATTTCATTTCTTTCTTTGGTGGCTTGTGGTAATAAAGAGGCCGCTCAAACGGAAACTGTTTCTGCTGACAATACTGTAGTGCAGGATTCGGTTAGTGAGGATGAAGAGAGTGTCGAAGTAAGTATCTGGAAAAGAGAATGTTCTCTTCGTGACAGTTTGAGAAAAGTCTCGCCATCGCTGTATTTCAAGCATCTTGATAGCTACAATAATGATACTGTCAGTGTTAGACGCTATTTCGGAGACTTTGAACTGGAAAATTTTCGTCATTATGGAGATCTGACAGATCTTAATGAATCCTATAAAATGAAGTTTGCAAATTTTGTTGCACATAAGCAGTTGAATGACAAATATCATTTGGTTCAATATAGTGATAATTTTAGAGAAGAATGTTTAAGTTATGTTCATTTTGTTGTGTTAGACAGCAACTTGGCTGTGATGGATGATCATTCCTATGGAGTTAATTGTCCGGATGAAGAATTTGATTCTGCCCCCGAATGTTTATATGACTCCATTGGAAAGTATATATATCTTTGGTACAGTAAAAAGGACGAAGTTGAGAATCTTGGGGACAGTTATAACTTGACAACTACTGATGGCTATTTGATAAATGACACTATATCAAGTCAGATGTATAAGTACGAAAAGACAGTCTTTGGGACTTTTAAGGTAGATAAAAGCGGGCATTTCTTTAAGATTGGAGGAATGGATACCTTCAATGTAGATGTAATGCTAAAGGAGATGAAGAAAATAGAATAGATACCTTTAATCCCCAACATTAAAATCCAAATCATATATCTTTTCAAAATTAATCCTATCTTTGTAGAAAAGGAGGACTGTATGTATATGATTAGGGTATTATTGTGTATTATGATGTTGACGGAGGTGTCGGCTGCTTTTGCCGATTCTTCCGATTTCATAACTGTCTCTGAGCTCAACAAGGCTCGCAAAAAGAAGACGTTTGCCGACGTGGATCTGCTTCTCAACCGTAAGGGTTGGCTTGCTACTGCTCCAGAATCTCTTGGAGACAAGGATGTGACTCAGCAAGAGTGGTCGTATGGTATCGACTACAAAATGTCGTTTGAACGCACATGGAAGCGTTTGGCCGACGTCGTGATGACTACAACAAAATTCAACGCGGACAGGTTCGTCAACAATAATCTGTCGAGATATCGTTTGGTGCTCCAGACTCGCACTAAGACTTTCTACCGTAATGGAAATGAGTGTGTGATGCTGAAAACGAATGATAAATCAAATCTTGTGACGCTGACTTTCTCCACTAGGGATAGCGACTACTGGCGTATGATGGAGAATACGAAGTCGGATCCTGATGTGCGTCGTCTTGACACTTATCAGATTGGCGACTATATCGAGGAGGAGGGTGGTATCCTTTTCTACGTCTCTGAAGATTATGAGTACGGCTATATCGTGGCTATGACCGACGTCGGCTTTGGAAAAACTTACACTTGGGGCGCCGATAAGGTGGATCTTAAGGGTGAGTTCCCGTATACGACGCGTGAGTGGCATGAGGCCAATTATGATATGCGTGGCCCAGAAAACACTGCCGCCATCTGCAAATATATCGACGACACAATGGATAATACGGAACGTGCGGCGTTGGCTGCCAAATCCTATGAGGCTGCTGGCAAGACGGATTGGTATCTGCCAAGCATCGGTCAACTTCGTACTCTAAAGGATGATATCAACCGTATCAACCGTAAACTGAAATCTGAGGGCGGTGTCAGCCTGGCTAACGCTTGGTATTGGAGCAGCACGGAATACGATTATGTGTTCTCGTGGGCTATCAACTTCAAGAATAATATTATCGGCCGTAGCTCCAAGAGCAGTGCTGAACGTGTCAGACCGGTCCGTACCGTCCGCATCGAGGACTAAAAACGTTGACGATAACGTTGACGTTAACCAACGAATAGAGTCATACAAATAGTTGAGGATTGCAAAGGGCGAAGCCCTTGCCCCTCCTTTACCGCGAGCCCGTAGGGCGAGCGGCAAAAATAAAAAGAACCTTTTTAGTTTTGTAAATAAATATATACGATAAATGGCAAATAAATTCGTTCACCTTCATGTCCATTCCCACTATTCTATCTTGGATGGAATGAGTAAGGTGCCCGACTTGATTGATAAATGTCTTAAGACTGGTATGAACGCTATGGCCTTAACGGACCATGGCAACATGTTTGGTATCAAGGAACTTACTGATTATACTATCAAGGTCAACAAGAAGACTAAGGGTGCAATCGGAGAGCAACAGGCTATCATCGATAATCCTGAGTCGACAGATGAGGCTAAGGCTGCGGCTGAGGAGGAGATCGCCAAACTGAAGAATAAGATCTTCAAACCTATTATCGGTTGTGAGTGTTATTGCGCACGTCGTAAACATACCGACCACGACAATACTTTCCGTATTGATGAGGCTGGCAAAAACATTATCGCCGACTCAAGTGGTTGGCACTTGATCCTGCTTGCCAAAAACAAGCATGGCTACCAGAATCTTTGTAAAATCGTTTCTAAGGCTTGGGTAGACGGTTACTACAACCGTCCGCGTATTGATAAGGATCTCCTTGTGCAGTATCACGAGGATATCATCGTCTGCTCTGCTTGTTTGGGAGGTGAGCTTCCAAAGAAGATTCAGTCTGGTGACATGGCTGCTGCTGAGGAGACAGCAATGTGGTTTAAGAATCTGTTCGGTGACGACTACTATATAGAGATCCAACGTCATAAGACTGACAAACCGAATGGAAATACGTCGGTGTATGAGATCGAGCAACAGGTCAATCCTCAGCTTATTGATCTTGCCAGAAAACTTGATATCAAGATTGTCTGCACCAACGATGTCCATTTCGTGGAGGAGGAGCACTCTGAAGCCCACGAACGATTGGTCTGCTTGTCGACAGGCAAATTGTTGAGCGATCCTCAACGTATGACCTATACTAAGCAGGAGTGGCTTAAAACGCCCGATGAAATGGCTGAAATCTTCAGCGATATTCCCGAATCTCTTACTAATACGCTTGAGATTGCTGATAAGGTTGAGGTCTATAGTATTGAGTCGGATCCTATCATGCCTAAGTTCCCGATTCCTGAAGATTTCGGAACTGAGGAGGAGTACCGTCAGCGTATCACTGAGAAAGAGCTATTTGATGAGTTTACTCAGGATGAGAACCATAATGTGGTGTTGAGCCAGGAAGACGCAGAGAAAAAAATCAAAAAACTCGGTGGATACGACAAACTTTACCGTATTAAGCTCGAAGCTGACTATTTGAATAAACTTGCGTGGGAGGGAGCTCACATGCGTTACGGTGAGAACCTGACTGATGAGCAGACTGAGCGTATCGTCTTCGAGCTTCATATCATGAAGACGATGGGATTCCCTGGCTACTTCTTGATTGTGATGGATTATATCCGTGCTGCACGTGAGGAACTTGGAGTGAGTGTAGGTCCAGGTCGTGGATCAGCCGCTGGTTCGGTGGTGGCATACTGCTTGAAGATCACCGACGTCGATCCTCTAAAATACGACCTGCTGTTCGAGCGTTTCTTGAATCCAGACCGTATCTCTTTGCCCGATATCGACGTCGACTTCGATGATGACGGACGTGGTAAAGTGCTCGACTGGGTTACTGAGAAGTATGGAAAAGAGAAGGTGGCGCATATCATCACCTACGGTACAATGGCGACGAAGAGTTCCATCGCCGACGTCGCACGTGTGCAGGATGTGCCGTTGAGTCTATCGAGCCAGATGAAGAAATGGGTGCCAGACGCCTTCGATGAGAGTCTTGCCGATCCTAAGACGGGTAAGGTGCCAAAGGTGAATTTGAAAAACTGTTTCAAATATGTGCCTGAGATGCAGGCTGCTGTGGAGGGAACTGACGAGCAAATCAAGTCGACTCTAATCTACGCGTCGCAGCTTGAGAATACTATCCGCCAAACAGGTATCCACGCTTGTGGTGTAATCATCGGTGCGGGCGACTTGACCAACTGGGCTCCAATCTCTACAGTGGAGGATAAGGAGACCAAATCAAAGGTGATGGTGACGCAGTACGACGGACACGTTATTGAGTCGGTCGGACTGATTAAGATGGACTTCTTGGGATTGAAGACACTTTCAATCATCAAGGAGGCTTTGAAAAATATTAAGAAATCCCACGGAATCGACCTCGATATCGACAAGATTCCAATCGATGATAAAGAGACTTACGAACTATATTCTCGTGGCGATACAGTCGGAACATTCCAGTTTGAGTCTGCCGGAATGCAGAAGTATCTACGTGAGCTTCAGCCTACGGTGTTTGAAGACTTGATTGCCATGAATGCCCTTTATCGTCCGGGTCCATTGCAGTATATCCCTAAGTTTATCAACCGTAAACTAGGAAAAGAGCCTATCGAGTATGATATCCCATGTATGGAGAAATACTTGAAGGATACCTACGGAGTAACCGTTTATCAGGAGCAGGTGATGCTTCTTTCTCGTCAGCTTGCCAACTTCACCCGTGGTGAGAGTGATGCCCTACGTAAAGCGATGGGTAAGAAGTTGATCGAGAAGATGAACGAGCTAAAAGCAAAGTTCATGAAGCAGGGAGTGGAGAACGGACATGATGCCGACACGTTGGATAAGATCTGGCGCGACTGGGAGGAGTTTGCCAAGTACGCCTTCAACAAATCCCACGCCACTTGCTATTCATGGGTTGCCTACCAGACTGCCTATCTTAAAGCACATTACCCAGCCGACTATATGGCAGCCAACCTTACCCGTTCGATGGATAAGATTGAGGATGTGCGTAAGTTTATGGATGAGTGCAAACACATGGGCATCGAGGTGTTGAGCCCGGATGTGAACGAATCCGACAGCTTCTTCAGCACCAATGCCGCTGGAAATATCCGTTTTGGACTACAGGGAATCAAGGGAATGTCGCGTGCCGTCGTCGACGAGCTTATCGCCGAGAGAGAGAAGAACGGCAAATACACGGATATCTATGATTTCGTGAGCCGTGTCAACTGTGGAGCGAAGGATTTGGAGTGTCTTGCCATGGCTGGTGCTTTTGATTCATTAAAGGGAATCGAGCGTGAGCATTTCTTCGCGCTCAACCAGAAAGAGATGCCGTTTAGCGTGGTGCTTGCCGACTTTGGTAAGAAGGTGAAGTTTGCCAACAATTCATCGCAGAATTCACTGTTCGGTGAGATGGAGATGACACAGTCTATCGCATTGCCACCGTTGCCAAAGTTTGAGAAGTGGACAGCGTTGGAACGTCTGCAGAAAGAGAAAGAGTTGGTGGGAATCTATTTGTCGGCCCATCCGCTCGACGATTACTATATCCTATTGAAGTATATCTGCAACACCCGCGTCACCGAGCTTGAAGATCTTGAGAAGATACAAGGACGCAATAAGATCACGGCAGGAGGAATCATCACTGCCATCACTCATAAAACCTCGCAGAAGGGAACTCCCGGCGTCATCCTAAAGATTGAGGATTACTCAGGAGCGAAAGAGATCGCATTGTGGGGTAGGGATTCCGGTATGGTCAGCTATTTGCAGGTCAACAACTGTATTGTTTTCTCTGCTACTATCGCACCAGATAGATTCCGTCCGGAACAACTTCGTATCACTTATAATGATTTCAAACTGATGAGTGAGGCAAAGGATGGATTGAAGATGCATCTTAGCCTGATGTTGGAAGACAAAGCGTTGACTGAGGACTTTATCAAGGGAGTGAGCCAGTTCTTGCTTCCAGACGATACTGGAGCCACATTCAATATTGATTTGATTCAGGTCAACGAAGGCACACATTCCCGTCTTGACTTCAAGACAATGCATAGAATCCTTATCAATCGTCAGCTGATGGATTTCTTGGAGGAATACCGTAAGAAGGCGGCTTCGTCGTCTTCTTCTGTGACGTCCGCGTCAGATGAGTCGGATAATGCTGACGACGATGCTCCGGCACCAGAAGTGGTCATGGATGAAAATGGAGAGATCGTTGAAGAAGAGGAGGACAACACACCAGTTCATTCTGGTTTGGATTTCAAACTTGTAGGAGACATGTTTACGAAAGCAGTGTGATGGTTAATGATTCATTTAATAGAGTCCTGATTAGCATGTTGATTGGGTTGTTGTTCCCGTTGACGCTTTGGGGTCAAGCAAACCCAAATATTCAACGACGACAAATGCCGGAACCCAGAGTGTATATAATGGGAAAAGACTCAGTTCGTTTTTATGGTGGTGTCATCGACAACAAGATATCTCTTGTCTACTCGGATGGATTAAAGATCGAACCGGAAGGTTATGGCTTTTTTATACAGAGTTATAGTGTAAAAAAAGAACGTGATGGAATGACAAATATTTTGGCAATTTGTCACGGATCAGAATTTCCTCCAAAAGTAAAACAGATATTCAAGAGAATGAATGAAGGAGACAAAATATATATTAGTGATATATTGATCCAACATCCTTGTGTGATGGCTCGAATAATGAGACCTCTAGAAATTGAGTATAGAAGAAAAAAATGAACAGTAGAGACGGGGCACGCCCCGTCTTTTTTGTTGTTATGTGATTACCCTCATTATTGTTAAATATGTTAAATCCTGAATATATAATGATATTTAGCTTATTTTTGTCGTAAAATTAAAATTTATTGAAATGAATAATATGAAGACTTTAATGGTGTCTTGCATGACTTTATTGTTAAGCGCTACAATCTCAGCTCAGAATGTGTCTCTTGTGCCTAATTGGAAATCTGGAGATAATGTAAGTTACAAATTTGTACAGAAGGATATAAAAAAGTCTGGTACGCAGTCGTCGACAGAGGAAAAATCCATGGATATTAATTTGAAGGTTGTCGACAAGACTTCTGATGGCTACACTCTTAATGCCACTTTTTCGAATCTTTCATCTAATGGTTCTGATGAAATGACAGCTTTGCTTTTGAAACTTACAGAAGGATATTCTTTCGACTACAAGTTGGATGCGTCTGGCAAAATTACCGGTTTAGCTGACTCCACAAAAGCCATAGCTGATATGAAGGCGATGATGGATAAGGCTGCAAAAGAAGACAAAACTATCGCATTTCTCGTTCAGATGATGGGTGCAACCATGACAGACGATTTGTATTTGTCTGGTATATTGGATGAGGTCAATTATATCCATTCTTTGAATTCTGTCGATTTTGCTGGCAAAAAGACTGCAGACCAGACTATGAAGAAAGGAACTATCTTTGGATTCAGTGTTGATGCTCCTTATCACTACACACTACAGTCGGTTAACGGTAATTATGCTAATATCAAGACGTCTGCTGAGATATCAAATGATCTCCTAATGCCAGCATTTGTCGACTTCTCAATCAAAATGACTGTGGGGATGATGAATGGACTTTCTGGTTTGTTCCAGAAGGAAGGAGAAGAGAAAGTCGACGTTAACAAGGTGATGCAGGAACAGCGTGCTGAATTGGAGAAAAAGTTTAAAGAAACGTTTGATTTGAAAATTGTGGACAATTACACTTGTTCATACGATAAGTCTACTCAGTGGTTGCATTCTATGAATGGATCAAGCTCAATCAAAGGAAAGTCAGAAGACAAAGTTATTGATGCTACTACACAAGTGACTATCAAAAAGAAATAAATTAAATTTATCAGAAGATATAAGGTTCGATGTGTTACTGCATGTCGAACCTTTTTTATTCCTATTCGTCGGAAAAAGTGTTCTGTTGTGTATAAAATTTGCATAGACGATTTGTTGGGCTAAAATATTGTAATTTATTTGCTTACATTTGCATCAGTAATGCGTTTAATTTATAAAACCTTTTTTTATGAGTACAAATTTCGTTATGCAGAAACTTCGTTACGACGAAGACGCACTGTCTCCTGTTATCAGTGCAGAGACCATTAGTTTCCATTATGGAAAACATTTGCAGACCTACGTCAACAACCTTAACAACCTAATCGTGGGTACTGAGTTTGCCGACTCTACGTTGGTGGAGATCGCTGCTAAAGCACAAGGTGCTATCGGCAACAATGCAGGTCAGGTCTTGAACCACAACCTTTACTTTGAACAGTTTACTCCGCATCCTAAATGTTCTGAGCCTAAGGGAGATTTGGCTGAGGCTATCCAAAAGAGTTTTGTATCCTTTGCTGAGATGAAGCAGAAGATGAATGCCGCTGCGACGTCGCTCTTTGGAAGCGGATGGGTTTGGCTTTGTGCCGACGCGGAGAATAAACTTAGCATAATGCAGATGTCCAACGCCGATAATCCATTGCGTCATGGGTTGCGTCCAATCCTGACGTTTGATGTGTGGGAGCATGCCTACTACCTTGACTATCAGAACCGTCGTGCTGATTATCTTTCTGCTTTATGGAGCATTATTGATTGGGATGTTGTTGAGGGTAGATTGGTTTGCCACAATGTGTTTCAGGACTTTTGATGATTGATGAACCCATTTATTGAATATGAAAAACGCTTGCAGGATCAGTCCGCAAGCGTTTTCTATTTTTATTTACGTTTTATTCAAATAAACATTCCGACGTCACTTCCGACTGAGCCATGCTGTTATGCTCTGAGTTTTTCTTTAATCCGTATGTCGTGATCATAGTGAGGTGGAGAGCAGATTTTGTCTTTGTCTCTTCCTTGAACGACGTCAACTTATTCCTTAGCTTTTGGGCGTAATCAGCTGTGATTGTATAATTTCCACTTGCGAATTTTATCTCACAGATATTTATTACGTTGTCAGCTCTCTCTATTACCATGTCGATTTGAGCTCCGTTCTCTTTGTCGTTGCTTCTCCAACTCGACACTTTTGACGAAATACCTCTTATGCCTAACGCTTTCTTAATCTGCTTGATATGGGCAAAACATACTTGCTCAAAGGCGTATCCTTGCCATGTGTTGACGACGGGGGTGTTAAGATTCTGAGTCCAGAAATGTTCTTCTCCTTTGTTGTCTTTCACAAAGCGTAAATAGAATAGAGTGAAGAAATCTACCAGTTGATACATCTTCCCCTTCGTCTTCTTTCCCACTTGGCTATATTCATTCAGAATTCCGCAATCCACGAGCTCTTGCAAGACGGTAGTGGATGTCCCTGATTCGGGCATTCCCGTCTTCTCACAGATCTCTTTTTTAGTCATTCCCATGCTTTTTGTGGCTAATGCTTCCACTACTTTGATATGGGAAGTGTACCCCTTAAACATTGAACGGTACAAGTTATCATATTCCTTAGCCAGTATTCCTCTTTTCGAAAAACACATATTGTCGACGTTTTGCGCGACACTCAGTTCTTTCCTGAAATATTGCAGATAGTAGGGGACTCCTCCAAAAATCATATATGCCTGTAGCTGCTCCTCCTGACTCATTGAGATTTTCTTCAACTCGTAGAATTGGGCACATTCGTTGAGCGTGAATGGCTCAAGATAGATTTGGTTTGTCAATCTTCCGTATAGCCCGCCTCTGTTGCGAAGAATATTGCTTGTAATCCACGTTGTGGCTGATCCGCATACGATCAAGAATATATCTGTCCTTGCCGACGCGTATGCGTTCCAAAACCATTCGATTGCCATCAGAAAATCCGACTTGGGGGTGTCCATCCACGGCATTTCGTCGATGAATAAGACTTTCTTTCTCAACTTATAGTTTAAGTCGTTGGTGATGGTGTCCGCCAAATATCGCATCACCTCCATCCAATTCTCACATTCTCTATAATCTACGTTGAATCCTTGTACGATTGCCATGCAGAAGTTGTTGATTTGCTCACGGTATGAGCCGCCAGGCAATCCCGTCGCAAATAGAGAAAAATGTCTTTCTAGTACGTAACGGATTAGGAATGTTTTGCCTACTCTGCGTCGTCCGTAAACTGCTACAAATTCCGACTGCTCTGAAGTCAAGCACTCTTCCAATGTGTATATTTCTTCTTTTCTGCCTACGAATCGTGATCCATAGGTGAATTGTTCTTCTCGTACTAGCATCATAATCATCTGATTTTCCCACAAAAGTACTTTCTCTTTGTTGATTTAGCAATAAAATAGACTGATATTTTTGCTAAATCTTCAATATTTTTACACTTTTAGCAAATTCTATAGGCTGTTTATTTGCTAAATCTATTGATTTTAACGGCATTTAGCAAGAATGTAATATTGATTCTTTGCTAAATGTTTGGAGTGTGTGGGTAAATGAGATTAGAACGTTCCATCCCTTTACAATCCTTATTTTGGATGACGCTATATAATCTACTTTATTTATTCATCCATTGAGTTAGCTTTTCGTGCCAAACAGCCACTTTTTGAGATACATCGTCACTATTGCAACCAACGACCTTTTCTAACAATGCTATTCCAGTACCATCGGAAGCGTTTATAGTCACAGTGATATCGTTCCATTTGTGAGATTCTCCAAAGATTTCCGTTATTATTTGTTCATCAACGTTCCACCAGAGTCGCAAATATATATGCAATGTGTTAGAGTTGACATATAACGCTTCGATTCCTATTCTAGTTTGGGGCAGAATTAGATACTGGATATTTATTCCATAAACTTGGGCATTTCCCCAAACATTCCAATCTATAGTTGGCTTTATTTTGTTGTTGTCAGACGTAGTATGAGAGATGACTTTCTCACATAGGATGGCTGCACGCAAAGCATTTACAACATAATGATAGCATCTTTCAGAAGCAGAAGAAGACCGGTAACTATAAGATGGATGATATGAATTGATAACAAAGGTATGGTGCATTACCTTTGCAACAGTTTTATAATTATAATTTTCACCTAGTATCGAGACAATATTATTATAAATGATGCCAGACTTATCGCAACAGATAATCACATCAGGATTCAATAGCTCAATTTCTTCTTTAATTAAGTCTTTGTCTCTTTCTAAATACTTTTTTAAGACCGCAGGATTCAGATTTGGACCACCGGGCTGTTTCTTACACTCCATGATGGCCATAGGATTATTTTTAATACAGTCCTTTACTTTATCGTCAGTAACTTCCTTGAATGAAATACACTTGTCTTCTTCAAGAATAGACTGAACACCCAAAAGCCATCTTCCAAGTGGTCGGAAAATGTTTTTTCCTCCTTTTTTTATTTGTTCCAAGTTAAGATTCCGTTCTCCTTTTTTAGGATTTTTCTCATCGTCCCATATTAGCCAATTACAAATAGATTCATCCCATCTAGCATTTTCATCATTGGCATTTTGATATTGATCCTTCAATAAGAAAAGAACACGCTTATATTCGGGTTTAGTCCATTCAAAATGTTTATTATTTGGAAGTTTAAGAACTCCATCTGAAGTGAATGCTACTTTTTCATACACTTCTTTTCTGTTGATGATATTAGAAAGGGCTTTATCTGCATTGCGTTCTTTCCACTCCTCAAAGAGCTTGTCTAATTTTATATTTAAGTCTGTCATAAAATATTGATTATAGTTAAACTTTTTATTGTTGCCATTCTCAGCATCCCTTATAACCTTCCAAGACCTTTTTTATCATGTTGGCCATTTCCTGACGTACGGATTGTGGACTGAGAATTTGGATATAGTTGCCCATACTCAGCAATTTCCAATAAAACTCGTAGTTAGGGCGTAAACGAACTTGGAAATCGGTGTAACCTTCGGCAGATTCCAATTCCTGTTGTGAGTGGTGAATGGGCAATGACCTCAAATAGTGGTTGTGTGGTTCCCAAGCTCTGAACACTATCGTTTCACATTGAATGTCCTTCTTGGATTCAATGCCATAATGTGTGGCATAGAAAAACTCGGCGTCAAAATCTTCTGGCATTTCAAATTTGACGTCGGTGATTCTAAGATTTGAGATACGGTCTAATCCGTAGGTGCGCAAATCGCTTCTTTCCTCACAATAGCCCAATAGATACCACCTTTGCATAAACAGTTTGACGCAATAAGGACGGACACTGTAGGAAGATCCCTCAACACTACCAAACTTCGTGTAAGTGAAACGTATGATACGATTCTCTTTCATGGCCTCAATGACATCGTTGAGACATTGTTCGCTGGAAGGTATTGGCTCCGTTAGGATTCTATGTTTTACCTTTATGCTGTTTTCCAATGAATTGAGCGTAGAATAGGTGTTCAGCAACCATTGTGTAAGGCCTTTATTATCCAATACCTCTGGATTGGTTATATAGTAGCGGTTCTCGCCACCTTTTTCACATTCTATTTCAATGCCAAACATCTCAGCAATGTCTTTTCTCCACCTGTAGAATGTCTGCCTACTCAGTCCATCTCCATAGACATCTAAATCAACACTATTGCAGAAACGTTCACTCAGTTTTTCAAGCGACAGTCGTTGATTCTTAAGAGTGTCTATTATCCAAATGTATTTTTGAAGTATATTCATTAATCCTTATTTAAGGGTTTGAACTTCAAATCTTCCTTTTGGGGGAATGTACGTAACGGACTAACCACACGTTCATAGATTTTCCAATTCGATTTTCCCAGTCTTGTTGGATGATATGATAAAATAACCAACACGTTAATGTTTTTGAAATACCATGAACAGCATATCATATTAGGAATGACTTTATCTTCGAGTACATATTGGTATTCATGTTTGATTATATCATTTTCATTCCCATTTTGACTCATATAGTAGTCCGTGATAAACTTAAATAAGCATCCAGAAAGATCACAACAAACTATAATATTGGGACTTAATATATCAAGTTCTTTTTGAAGAAAATCTCTGTTTGTTTCTATTGCTTTTTTTATTTCTTGATCTGAGACAGTTGTAGTGCCGGCAATCTTTTTGCTTTCGATTAAAGCGAAAGGTGCTTCGTTCCAAACTTTCTTGACCTCTGCCATATTAAGATCTGCGAAGCCAATACATGGATTCTCATAGAGACCATAAAACATACGAGCTATGTTAGGAAGGAATCCCGTTTGACCTACTCTTCCTCCACACAGATTTCTATTATGCTCGTAATTCTCTCCCTCTGATAACCAAGTCCTAAGATCTGTAGTCCATCCGTCTGGATTGTCTTTTAAGATAAAGGCTACACGGCGTTCTGCTTTTTCCCATTTTTCGTCAACAGAATCTTTGGGTTCGCCGTACTTCATCACCAAACCGTCTTTGCAAAATTTGTCGGAATCGGTATACTTTTCCCAATCGTTGAAAAGTTCGTCTAATTGCTCGTTGAATTTCATAATGTAAACTTATTAAAAGATAGTAATATACAAATATATGTAAATATGATAAATGCCAATAATAATTTGCTGAATTTTTATAGACGGCATATTTTAGCTTTTGGTAGTAGCTTCTTCCTACATGCCTAATCCTCATTCTTCTTTTACTCTAAATGTTCTTATTTTATAAAGTAAGAATATTTTTCAAAATTTTGAAGAACTAAATTGACTCCTTGGACAACTGCATGCAGTGGATTATCGACAATCTTAAATTTAATTCCAAACGTGTTGCTTAGGTGTTTGTCTATACCACGCAATAATGAGCCTCCACCTGTTAACCAAATTCCACTTTCAATCAAGTCTTGAAATAGTTCTGGTGGTATTTTCTCAAATAAATCTACTATGGTATCTTCAATGCTGCATATTGACTTCTCTGAACATATTGCAATTTCTCCTGGTTTTACTGAAAACTCGGTGTGTGAAGATACATGTATGGCGAAATCTTCTGACATGTTAGAATGAAAAATGCCTATATTGTTTTTTATAAGTTCTGCAGTTTTTTCTGACACTGAAAAAATATGCTTGTGTTTTATATGCTTAATTACATCTTTTGTGAAATTATCACCGCCAATCTTGATTGATTTGCTCGCTACGATTCCACCTAACGATATGATTGCCATATCTGTAATGCCTCCACCAATATCTATTATCATACTACCTTTCGGCTTCTCTATGTCTATGCCAATACCTAATGCTGCTGCCATTGGCCCTTCAATCATAAAGACTTCATTAATCCCTGATTTTTCACAAACATACTTCAACGCATGTCTTTCTACTTCTGTGGCGTTAGAAGGGATACTAATTGCCATTTTTATAGATGATGGATAGATGTCTGGTGGAAGAGCATTTAATAAGCCTTTGATTAACAACTCGGAATCTCTATAGCTAGTTATTATACCTTCACAAAATGGTCGGGTAATTCTAATGTTACTGTGAACCTTGCCTTGCATTTGCTTGGCTTCTTTCCCAAACGCAATCATTTTATTATTGTTGCAGTCAATGCCTATAATTGTTGGCTCCTCAACAATTATCTGATTGTCGTGGATGATTATAGCATTGGCTGATCCCAAATCCATTGCAATTTCAATTTCTGATTTCATATTCATTGATTTTGAGTTTTACAAAGTGATTATTGCTAAATCACAATGCAAAGGAAACCACGAGGTGTAACAAAACGTGTTACACTTTTGAAAATTGCATAAAAAATGCAACGTAGGGGTGATGCCTTGTGCTCACCCTGGATTGAGGAATTCACTAAATCCAAATATGTCGGCAGAGTTTAAAACAATAAAGACGGAGCATTGCCCCGTCTTTTCTATATAATTAAGAATTCCGTATTCT
Organism: Paludibacteraceae bacterium; assembly: GCA_024401495.1. The sequence continues at coordinate 15,956 of JAKSKW010000015.1, read as the reverse complement.
TAATTTGCCATTTAATCAAGATTCTGCATCTTCACCTGTCTTGCCATGAAGTGTAGTCGGTTCAATACGTTGACCTCGCTCACTCCACCGTCGAAATCAAGGAATAGAAGGTTCATATCTGGATATAGTTTCTTCACCTTTCTCTCGACTCCCTTGCTTATCACATGGTTGGCGATACATCCGAATGGCTGCAAACTGACTGCCGCGTTGATGCCTCGTTGTGCGAATGAAACGAACTCCGCTGGAATCAACCATCCCTCACCAAACTGAGCTGCAGGGCAGACTATCTTTGCTGCGTTCTCCATCTCGTGGTTGATGTCAGCGCTCTTCTCGTAGTATCTGAATGCCGACGCCGCTTTGTCGAACTCATTCATCATGCCGACGAGTTTATTCTCCATGAAATTGTTGAGCATACGTCGCCAGATTGACACTCTCTCTAGATTATTCTTCCTGTTGAACTTAGCGTTAGGGAAGTATTGGCTGAAGAATTCGATGAGGCTTGGAATAACTGGTTCGATACCTTCGTTTACTAGCCAATCCACTACATGCTGGTGTCCGAAACTGTTGTATTTGATGTATATCTCACCTACAACTCCGATGCGTGGCACTTTCTTGTCGTTTGCCGCGTCGTTGAATTCGACAGCAGCCTCACGCAATAGGCTCAACAATGCCTTTTTGTCGCCCTTTTTGCATATAGCAACAAGTTTCTTCATGTATTTCTCCTTCAAGGCTTTCGCACTGCCTGGAATCTTCTCTCTTACCGCTGTGCCGTAATACATCTTTGCAAGAGCCTCAACAAACAAGATAGAGTAGATGATTGGGAATGCTCCTTTCTTGACGTTTGGAGTGAATCCGCTCTGGTCGTTGATTGTGTCCATCACTGAGATTGAGATCACAGGGATGTTGTCGTAACCTGCGGCAAGCAATGCTTTCTTGATTAACGCAATATAGTTTGTGGCACGACACTGTCCTCCTGTCTGAGTAATTGCGAATGCTATCTTGGTAGGGTCGTATTTGCCGCTTCGCAATGCTGTTATCACGTCGCCGACAACAAGTGTTGCTGGATAGCAAACCTCATTATTGGCGTATTGCAAACCTGCCTTTGCACTCTCTGGTGTGCCTGGTGGCAAACATTCCACGTCGTAACCCATCAACTCAAACATCGGTTCGATGATAGGAGTGTGGAATTCAGAGAAATATGGAATCAACACCTTCTTGTTTCTGTCGAGTACAGTAAACTCAGGCGTTGTCTTGAATGCTGTCTTCTTTGCCTCTGTCTGGCGTTTGAACTTGATACTCTCCACAAGACTGCGGATTCTCAAACGTAGACTTCCGGCGTTATTCACGTCGTCGACCTTCAAAATGGTATGGTTTTTGCCGTAGCGACGCAATACATCGCTGACTTCGTCAAGAATGAACGCGTCCGGTCCGCAACCAAAGTTTGTAAGCTGGACGAAGTGGATATTGTCTTTGCTTTCAGCCACCATCTTAGCCGCACGCATGATACGGTTCATATAACTCCACTGTGGAATGATATGAGAGTCTTTAGTGGCGTCGTCGACACCTCTTGCCACATCCTCAGTCACCACGTCGATTCCGAATGAAGTCATGATCTCCGACACCTTATGCTGGATAAGCGGATCATTGTGGTATGGACGTCCGGCAAGAAGAATCACCATACGGTCGCTTTTCTTGGCTTTTTCAAGCGTTTCTATCGCCTTTTCTGCCAATGTGTTCTCGAATGTATTCTCTGCCTTGATTGCGGCTGTAAATGCCTCCTTGAATGTCTTCTCTGAGAAGTCAGAGCCTAAAATCTCTTTCAAATATGATTTCAAAGCCTTCTTCAGAAGCTTTTCATCCTTGAATGAGACAACTGGGCTGTCGACTGGAATATTGCTCTTCTCCGCAGGGTCGATAGCTGATTTGATGACGTCGCTATAACCGGCTACGATAGGGCAGTTGAATGTGTTGTTCTCGTGCTCGCCATCTTTCTTCTCGTAGATCACGTATGGATAGAAGATTCTGTCGACTTTCTTCTCCATAAGGTCGAAGATGTGGCCATGCACAAGTTTTGCTGGGAAGCAGATGTTGTCTGCCATGATTGTGTTCAATCCCTTCTCATACATCTTGAACGATGAACGTGGGCTTGTCACAACCTTGATTCCCATCAGTGTGAATAGAGTGTACCAGAACTGGTAGTCCTCAAACATACCAAGCACACGTGGGATGCCGATTGTTAGTTTTGGATTCGATTTAGCGTCGAGACGGATATTCTTCTTGAATGCCAACTCGCTCTTGTAAAGGCTCATGTTGAAGCCGGTAACTCTCTCGTCCTCACCTTTATTGGTGTAGACCTTCTCACACTTGTTGCCGGAATAGAACACTTTTCCGTTGGCAAATATATTCTTCAAGACGTGGCAGTTGTTTTCACAGCCTACACATCTGAATGGCTCTACTGTGTATTCGCCTGGGTTGGCGATAGATGATAGCTCACGACGGTTGTCTGCTCCCATACGTTTTGCGTATAGGGCTGCACCGTAGGCTCCCATCAACTCTGGATAGTTGGAAACAGCAACTGTCTTCTTGATGCTGTTCTCGAACGCACGCACAACGGCTTTGTTGCGCATTGTTCCTCCCTGAAGCACGATGTGGTCGCCAAGTTCGCTTACGTCTTTAAGTTTCAATACTTTATATAAGCAGTTGCCGACTACGGAGTAAGCCAAACCAGCGGAGATATCCTCGATTGTGGCTCCCTCGCGCACACACTGACGCACTTTGGAGTTCATGAAGACGGTGCATCGTGTACCCAGATCCTGTGGATTGGTGCTCTGCAATGCCTTCTCTACGAACTGTTCGATTGGATGGCTAAGTGAAGCTGCGAAACTGTCGATGAAGGATCCGCAACCGCTTGAGCAAGCCTCGTTGATCTCAAGCTTATTGATTGTTCCGTTCTCCACGAAGATTGCCTTCATGTCCTGACCACCGATGTCGAGGATAAACGAAACCTTTGGATTCAATTTGTGGGCCGCAGTGTAGTGGGCGATAGTCTCCACCATACCGTAGTCGAGACCGTAAGCAGTTTTGATCAAGTCCTCACCATAGCCAGTAGAACATGCCGCCTTGACAATCAGGTTCTTGCCTGCTGCCTTAGCATCCTCAACCAACTTAGTCAAGCCTTCGCTCACCGTCTCCAACGGACGACCTGAACTCTTCTTATAGAAAGTGTAGAAGATCTTCTCGTCCTCGTCCATAGCCACAACCTTGGTAGTGGTACTTCCCGAGTCAATACCTATATAGCAAACCTCGCTTTTGATGTCGGCGAGCTCTACGTTTTCAATTTTGTTGTTGCTCTTCTCCTTCTCCCAATCCTCACGCTCCTTCTGCGACGTGAATAGAGGCTGCAAACCAGATTTCTTAATCTTGATTGCAGATTTGTCGGAATTATTAAGAAGAGTGATATATTCGTTGAGGCTCTTGAACTTCACGTCTTCCTTGATGGCAAGACTGGCTCCAAGAGCTGGAATTACATTTGAATAATCAGAGTAGATGACATCCTCGTCGGACATGTTCATCTTCTTCTGGAAAATATTTCTCAATGCAGGGATATAGGCGAACGGACCACCACACAAGAACACCTTAGGCAAAATATCCATGCCTCGTGAAAGAGTGGAAAGCACCTGCGTCGCAACGGCATTAAAAATACTTGCCGCGATCTCCTCACGACAAACATTAAGCGCGATAAGGTTTTGGATATCAGTTTTAGAGAATACTCCACAGCGGCTAGCAATCGGATGCACCACCTTTGCACGTAGAGCCATGTCGCTCAACTCTGCAACGGAAACACCAAGAATCATGGCCATCTGATCGATGAACGCACCTGTACCTCCGGCACAGTTACCATTCATACGTATGTCAGCCTGCATATTTTTGTTGAAGAAGATCATCTTAGTGTCCTCTCCTCCGATATCAACAAGAGTCTTAGTCTCAGGGTACTTTTTCAAAACAACTTCAGTTGCTGCCACAACCTCCTGGATGAAAGGAAGTCCAAGACGTTCACACAATCCCATTCCAGCGCTACCAGTAGCCTGGAAACGAACCATTGCGTCACCGCCAATCTTCTCCTTTAATCTTTCAAGTGAGTCAGCAAGAGCCTTCGGTATGTCCGCATTATGTCGGTTGTAGTCTGTGAATAATACATCACACGCTTCGTTTGTAGCCACAATTTTTAATGTCGTGCTACCAGCATCCAGTCCGACATTTATTTTTTCAATCTGCATATTCGAATATTTTCATGTGCAAAGGTACGACAAATTTTGCTACTTCTTATGCCTTTTACTATCAAAAATGTCATTTTCTTTGTTACACAATAGAGTTATGCAGTCGAAAACTCTTCTATTTCTTCAAATAAGTGATGTCTCTCTTTTCGTAGCGGAATGTCGTGTCTTGTTTGCTGAAAACACCAGTCACGACATCTCTATACTTTGTGATGCATGTTGCCTTACGGACTGTCCAGTTTTCTTGTAGGTCTGTGGCTTCAATCTTATATGTAGTTGATTCTTCTTTCTTTACATCTTTACCATTGTAATAGGAAAGAGCTGATGTGCAGTTGCCATCAGCGTCGTAGTAGAAACATGTTGTCACGTTGCTGTCTCCTTTTGATGTTATAGAAGAGACGTTTCCATCTTTATCGTAGGAGAATTCCTCAGTTACTATTTTGGTTACTTTTTGTTTTGAATCGGAGATAGTGGTCTCTTTCTTTATCAATCGGCCTTTTTTATCTCTCGTTAATTTGTCGGTCTTAAAATTGTGGGCAAGTACTCCTTTTTTGCTGAAGGAATAAGTTTTCTTTTCCGACTCGTTCTCTACATAGTTGGATATGGACTTATCGTAGTCTAATCTATGTACTACCACTTGCTTCGCATTTCCACGGATATCAATATGTTGTCTGTCTGTAGAGGTGAATCCACCGTTGTTGAATAGTTTGGCGTGAGATTCATTTAGAAATCCTGCTACAGAAATAAACGATAATGTCAAAAGTAAATGTTTCATCTCCTATGGTGTTGGGTTGTTGTTACTTTCTGATCCAGCCTTTCGCTGTTTTGCTGCCTAACCTTTCGGCTTTCTTGAAATTCTCCTGAGCAAGAGGAGTGTTTTCCAAACGGTGGTAGCAAAGACCTAGTTGGTAGTAGGCTTCGTGGTCAGTCTTGTCGATCTGAGTCGCTTTTGAGAAAAATGAAATAGCCTCCTCGTATCGCTTGAGGTTTTTCAGCGTCGACGCGAGTTTGCATAGAAGCCACTCGTCGTCTTTGTCGAGATCATACGCTTTCTCGTAGAATGACAATGCTTTCTCGTACTTGCCTTGCTCATAGTAGACGTTGCCGAGATTCTTGTAAGGCGACGCGTATTTAGGCGACGCTTCGATAGCCATGTTCAGATATTTGATGCTTGAATCTGGTTGTCCGAGCTCGTAGTGAGTGCAAGCCATACCGTTATAAGTACGGGCTGGATTCTTGCTGTAATTTAATGATTTACGGTATTCCGACAAGGCGTTTTCGTATTCTCCAGCCATTGTAAGAGTAAGACCGATATTGTTGTACACCCACGCCTTGTTGGGCTGATGGAAACGGAAATTCTTAGCGGAGACGAAATTCTTGTCAGCCATGAATTTCTTCAAACTGTTCTGATAGAGTTTGATAGCCTCAGCGTAGTTTTTAGAAGAGCGTTCAGCGTTGGCAAGATTAAACTTGATAGCGTTGTATTTCTTCTTTTTGATGCTCAACGCATGGTTGAAATGGTAGATGGCTTTGGCATTCTCTCCCTTCTCCTGAGCGATGATGCCTAGAATGTTGTAGGCGTCGGCAAGTTTAGGATCTTTGCTCACTGCCACCTGACAGATCTTCTCAAGGTCGTTGTACTGATGGTTGTGAAGGAGGATGGCACCAGCCAAGTTGATTAGATCCTTGTTGGTAGGGTTGAATTTCATAGCCTGTTTGATCGCCTCCATAGCCTCATCATGTCTTTCCTCACGTTTCAATTTATAGCAGAGCTGCATATAGGCAACCGAATTGCCCGGCATACGGTTGGTTATATCGTAAAGTTCGTCTATTGAAGCATTGGAAGATTGGAAATAATCGTCGTTAAGTTCAGGAAGATGCAGAAGCTGAGTCTCATCCTGAATACGGAAAATGGTTTGGGCCGACGTCGCGGCAATGGATATTAGTATGAAGATATACAAAAATAATTGTCTCATAGTTGTTGTGGTAGTCCTTGTTGTAGTGGTTTTTGCAAGATTGTCCATACAAAAGTAATTCATTTTGCGTTATATAGTGTCTGTGAAATAGATGTTGTTGGACATCATGTAGGGGTAATGCCTTGTGCTTGCCCTTGAATTGCTTTGTGCTTGCCGTGCTGATGCCCATAATTTTCAAAATTGTTGTATTATCTCTAAAAAAGGGTTACTTTTGTTTTTGTTATAATCACGGTGGTGTGTTTGATTGCTATTTGTGATTTGATGAAATTTGTAATGAATTGAATTTTAACGTAATATGAAAAGAAAAGTTGTTGCAGTTGTTCCGATGAAATTAAACAACAGAAGACTGCCAGGAAAGAACACAAAGAAATTTGACAATGGAGATCCGTTGTGTTGCTATATCCTCAACACATTGAAGAAGATTCCTGAGATTGACGAGATTTTTGTGTATTGCAGTAATCCTGATGTGCAACAATTCTTGCCTTCTGGAGTGACTTATTTGAAGAGATCGGAGAGTTTGGATCAGGACACTTCCTCAATCAACGATGTGCTTAGCTCGTTTGCCAAAGACGTGGATTCGGAAATCTACGTTATGACTCATGCCACATCACCTTTCGTCTCAGCCGAGTCAATCCGTAAAGGTCTGCTTGCTGTGATGAACGACGGTTACGATTCAGCTTTTGCTGTGAAGAAAATCCAGGATTTCTTGTGGATGAATGACAAACCGTTGAATTACAGCCTTGATAAAATCGCAAGAACACAGGATTTGCCTCCAATCTATGCCGAGACAAGTGGCTTCTATATCTACAAAAATTCTATCATCTCGGAGATGAACCGTCGAATCGGAAACAATCCGTTGAAGGTGGAAGTCTCTGATATTGAGGCTGTGGATATCGACGAGAAGTTTGATTTCGAGTTGGCTAATATTCTATACAATAACGTAATCAACCGTTGATCTATGTCGCATGAAGTTAAAATTCTAGATTGCACGCTACGAGATGGCGGTTATGTCAATAATTGGGAATTCGGGGAGAATAATATAAAGTTTATTATAGAAAAACTGTCCGGAGCTCATATTGACATCGTGGAGTGTGGTTTCTATAGTCCACGCAAACAATACGACGCCAACCGTACAATCTATACCAATTTTAACGATATCTTAGACATTGCCAGATCAAATGCAGACCGAGACATCGCCTGCATGGTGAATTATGGTGAGTGTGATCTGACAGAACTTCCTGAGTCGGATGGCTCGTGCCGTGTGAATATCAGAATCGCATTCCACCAAAAAGATTTAGATAAAGCGTTACAGTTTTGCGAAGGAGTACAGAAGAAGGGATATGAAGTGTTTGTCCAGCCGATGAACACAGTGGCTTATTCCGACGAAGATTTCAAACTCCTTTTCGACAGATGTAATGCCATGAATCCACGTGCTGTCTATATCGTGGATTCGTTTGGCTCAATGAAGCCAGACCAGTTGAAACGTTTGTTTTCATTATATAGTGAGAATCTGAAATCCTCAATATGTATAGGATTCCACTCTCACAACAATCTCCAGATGTCGTTCACCAATTCGCAGGAGTTGTTGCGTCAGAACAACGACAGAGACATCATCATCGACTCCTCCGTGCTTGGAATGGGACGTGGCGCTGGAAATCTTTGCACTGAGTTGCTGACAATGTATCTCAACGACAATTATGGCAAGCATTACGGCATCATCCCAATCCTTGAGATCGTGGATAATTGCGTCGCAGCGATTTTCGCAAGACAACCTTGGGGCTACTCGATGCCATATTATATTGCGTCGGTGAACGGATGCCATCCTAATTATGCCACTTATCTTGCCAACAAGCAGACGATAGGTGTGCAGGCTATCAATGAGATATTGGCGTCTTTGCCTCAGGAACATCGTTCGCATTATAATCAGGAGGAGATTGAAAACCTTTATATCGACTATCAGAATCAGGCTATCGACGACGCTGATAACCTTGTAAGCTTGAAAACATTGTTGGATGGCCGTGAGATTTTGATTCTTGCTCCAGGTAAGAGCATCTCACAGGAGGAAATTTTGATCAAGGAGTATCTTAAGATTCATAAGACGCTCGTCATCACCGTCAACTTCACAAGCAGTTCTTTCGACAGCGACATCCTATTCTATAGCAACTCAAAGAGAGAAAGTTCGATTGATTGGACATCTTTCAGTCAAAAAGATAAGAGCATCATAGCGACGTCGAATGTCCACGTCGACAATGGTTCAGCTATACTCGTCAACTATAAATCGCTTGTCTGCTCTAAATATGGTGAGGCTGACAACGCGTGCCTAATGCTATTGCGTCTGCTCAAGAAAATAGGAAGACGACGAATCACAATCGCCGGTTTTGATGGATTCTCCGTCGGACGTGAGAATTACCATTCCGACAATGTACAGAATATCGTCAATAGCGAGATCATCACAGAAAGAAATAAGAATATCTCTGCTCAGCTAAAGGAACTTATGCAGGATATGCAGATCCATTTCTTAACGCCATCTATGTATGTCACAGAATAACAATAAATTCGGGAATGCCTGTTTGTGCATCTCTAACTACGCACTTTTGCTTTATCTGCTTATCGTCGACGAGGAGACAGCAAAAAACGACACTTACTATGTCTTTGGAAAGGCTATCGACAAGAAAGTCTTGAATAAGATAACTCCGAATATATTTGTGCCGTCGAGAAACGGAAACTCGATCAAGGATGTCGTAATGCGATTCTGGGACAAGATGAAGTTGAGAAACTTCTGGAACGACAAACCCGTTGATTTGGATACGTGTACTTTCTATGCACAGGACCATGCGTTTCTGTCGATTTTGCTTAGAAACGTGGATTATAAACTCCTGTCTGATTGCCCCAACTATTTTACAATCAACATGCAGGAAGGTAGTAGCGAGTATAGAAAATTGGAGAAGAATAAACATTCTCTCGCTGGAAAATTGCAACGCCTGATGTATGGCGACGTCGCTGTCTCTACATTTGGCAACAACTCCCATTGCAAGGAAATATATCTTACAGAGGAGAATATCTCACCTGTGTTGAAGGGCAAACTATTGCATGAGAAGTCGATGCAGGAGTTGTGGAATGAATCAACGGAGTCGAAAAAGCGTTTTATTGAGAATGTTTTCGACGTGGATAGAGAGGAACTTAAATGTTTTGATGGGAAAGTGATTTTCTTCTCTCAACCGCTTGTTGAGGATGGCAATATGAGTGAGGCTGAGTATGTGGAGTATATTAAGAAGATATTTGGCCAGTACGACACATCCAAACTCCTTATTAAGACGCATCCAAGAGATAAGTTTGATTATCAGTCGTTATTTCCAGAGATACAGATCTATACAAAGCCAATCAACGCACAGTTGCTTGTGCTGATGGGATTGAATGTCGACAGAGTGGCGACAATCTGCTCGTCGGCTGTCTATACATTCCCAGAAAGCGTAGAGATTGATTGGTATGCCAACTCAAATCCTATAATGAAGGCATATTGCAACGGAACAATCAAGCCATTCCGTAAATACAACGACATCATTCTCTAAACTCTAAGCTTTAAGCTCTAAGCTCTAATCTACTTGCAATGCGGATGATACTGCATAATCTGATCCCTCAGATGATCCACATTGATATGAGTGTAGATTTCAGTAGTTAGAATCGACTCATGACCGAGCATCTCCTGAATACTACGTAGGTCGGCTCCACCCTCAAGAAGATGAGTGGCAAACGAGTGGCGGAAAGTATGAGGACTGATATTCTTCGTTATGCCGGCTCTCTCAGCCAAATCCTTTATCAGTACGAATATGGTGATGCGAGAGATATGCTTCCCTCGGTTGGAAAGAAAAAGATAATCACGTTCGCTATCCTTCACATTCTCCATCTCCATACGATCGTTGATCCAATCCTTCACGATATCAATACTGCCTTCTCCGATTGGCACAAGGCGTTGTTTGTCTCCCTTACCGAACACCACGATAAACTCCTGCTCAAGCGCAAGGTTGGAAATCTTCAGATTAGATAGCTCACTCACACGTAAACCGCAACTGTAGAGCATCTCGATGATGGCAAGATTACGTCTGCCAGTAGGGGTAGACGTGTCGATCTGGGCTTCAATCGCGTCGATCTCCTCAATGGAAAGCACCTCAGGAAGATGACGTCCGAGCGACGGACATTCAAGCAACTCCGTCGGATCGTCAGCAATCGCGTCTTCAAGGATAAGAAACTTATAGAAAGATTTGATTCCAGAGATGATTCTCGCCTGTGAACGGGCAGATATTCCCAATTCCACCAGCGACGTGATGAAACATTCCAAATCAGTAAGCGTCACCTTTTCCGCCTCGATACCTTCCGCTGCCAAATATGAAAGCAGTTTTGCCAAATCCTCAAGATAGGCATCTTTGGTGTTGCCACTAAGCGATCGCTCGACGATGAGGTATTGCTCATAGTCGCGAACCATAGGAAGATGACGGAATTTATCTATATTCATATCACTAACGAAGACGAAAACGAAAACGAAGACGAAGACGGTGTTATCGTTTTCGTCTTCGTTTTCGTTAATATTTCACAAATATAAGATGATTTTTTGCGACTTGGATAAAATTGCGTAATTTTGCATCGTTTTTGTAACACATCAAAGCAAAGGAATGAATATCATTATTATCAACGGGCCCAATCTTAATCTTTTGGGTAAGAGAGAACCAACTATCTACGGAAGCCAATCGTTTGAAGACTATTTGGATGTGCTTAAACAGCGTTACCCTGATGTAAATATTGAATATTACCAGTCGAATGTGGAGGGCGAACTTATCGACACTATTCAGGAAACTGGTTTCATCTCGGATGGTATCGTGCTTAACGCAGGTGCTTACACTCATACATCTGTGGCTATTCCAGACGCGATCCGCGCAATCAAATGTCCGGTGATTGAGGTGCATATCTCCAACACTCACAAAAGAGAGGAGTTTCGCCACAAATCATTCCTTACTGCCGCTTGCTGGGGTACAATCCTTGGTTTCGGCATGGATTCATACAGACTTGCTATCGAGGCTCTAATCGAGTACAACAAGTCGAAGGAAGATGACAAAGAATAAAACTAATCACGACTGAAATATTTGCATTATGGCAAAAAAAACGAAAATCATTGCTACTGTTTCCGACATTCGCTGTGAGGTAGACTTCGTCCGCCAACTTTGGGAGAACGGAATGAACGTGGCTCGTATGAATTCAGCTCACATTACTGACGAGGGATTCCTACGTATTATCAACAACGTAAGAGCCGTTTCTCCTGAGATCGGTATCTTGATGGATACTAAGGGACCAGAGGTGCGTACTACAACTCTTGAGGGCGACGACGGTAACACAAAGATCCAGATCAAGAGCGGTGATATAATCAAGATCGCTGGCGACGCTAAAAAGAACAGTAAGCCAGGTGAGATCTACGTCACTTATCCAGACTTCGTTAAGGATGTCAAGGTGGGCGACCATATCCTATTTGATGACGGTGAGATCGACATCAAGGTGTTGAGCAAGAATGACGAGTGCTTGACTTGTGAGGCTCAGAATGACGGCGAACTAGGCTCACGCAAGAGTGTCAACGTGCCAGGTGTGAGAATCAACCTTCCGTCGCTAACAGAGAGAGACAAACATAATATCCTATTTGCGATCGAGCACGACGTCGATTTTATCGCTCACTCGTTTGTCCGTTCAAAGCAGGATGTTCTAGATATCCAGAAGATTCTTGACGAGCACAACAGCCAGATCAAGATCATCGCTAAGATTGAGAATCAGGAGGGTGTCGACAATATCGACGAGATCCTTGAGGCTGCATACGGAGTGATGATTGCCCGTGGCGACTTGGGTATCGAGGTGCCACAGGAGAAGATTCCTGGAATCCAGCGTGTGTTGATCCGCAAGTGTGTAGTGGCTCGCAAGCCAGTGATCGTGGCTACTCAGATGCTACACTCAATGATCAAGAACCCACGTCCTACTCGTGCAGAGGTTACAGATATCGCCAACGCAATCTTCTACCGCACTGACGCATTGATGCTAAGCGGTGAGACTGCATACGGTAAATATCCAATCGAGGCAATCTCTACAATGAGCAAGATTGCTGAGGAGGCAGAGAAGACAAAGTTGAAAGACAACGATATCAAGGTGCCATTGGCAACAGGTTCGGATGATATCACTTCATATTTGACAGAGCAGGCTGCACGTTCAGCAGAACTTCTTCACACAAAGGCAATCGTTACAGATAGTACAACAGGCCGTACAGCACGATTCATCGCTGCTTACCGTGGAGATACTATTGTGTTGGCAATCTGCTACAAGGAGAGATTGATCCGTCAGTTGGCATTGTCTTACGGAGTTATTCCAATCTATCAGGCACCAAAGGAAGACAACCGTCACTATTTCTTCGCAGCACTTAAGATGCTTATCGAAGACGGATACTTGAAATTCCACGACCGTGTGGTTTATATCAGTGGAAGCCAGGCTCCAGGTGAGGGTGGTGGAAATACATTCTTGGAGATCAATAGCATTGATAATATCTTTGCTAACCAGAATGGATACCTTCTTCCTAATTTCTAATTGAAATTAAATTATTGAATATGTAGAGACGGGGCATGCCCCGTCTTTTCATATATGCATGATGTGCGCATATTAAAATATGCCCGTGACATGTATGTCACGGCACGAAACAGACGGCCCAATACAGACAACACGAAACAAATGGCAAAAGTGATCGACATAATTAATTCCAAAGTGGAGAAACCGTTGACTCTGACTATCGGGTTTTTCGACGGTGTGCATCTTGGCCACCGCTTTTTGGTGTCGGAATTGTCGAAACTTGCCAAAGAGAAAGGATTAGATTCAGCAGTGCTTACCTTCCGCACTCATCCTCGTCAGGTGCTTCATTCAGATTATATTCCTTCGTTGCTCACAACGGCTGATGAAAAAATAGAGTTGTTGCAGTCGACGGGAGTTGATTATATCGTCGTGACGGAATTCACACAAGAACTTTCTCAGATGTCGGCTCAGGAGTTTATGCGAATGCTCCACGACAATCTCAACGTTCGCTGCCTTATGATTGGCTACGACCACCGTTTTGGCCATAATCGTAGTGAGAGTTTTGAGGATTATGTGAGATTTGGAAAAGAGATTGGAATAGAGGTAGTGCAATCGTCACCATTGGTGGTGGATGAGATAAATGTCAGTTCATCGGCTGTAAGAAAAGCGATATCTGAAGGCGACGTCGCTCATGCAAATCAACTATTAGGCAGAGAATATACACTTGCAGGTGATATAGTCAAAGGGTTTCAGGTAGGCCGAACAATTGGTTATCCAACTGCCAATATCGCTTATGACGGCTGCAGAATGTTGCCAAAAGACGGAGTGTATGCTGCGACTGTATCTGTCGACAATAATACTTATAATGCAATGCTTTATATAGGTTCACGACCTACCGTCAACACAGGAAAAATCAGCGTTGAGGCTTATCTTTTTGATTTCTCCGGAGATATTTATGGAAAGAAAGTGACAGTCAGTTTTGTGGAGAGAGTCAGAGAGAGTATTAAGTTTGATTCCGTAGAGGAATTGAAAGAGCAATTAAAGAAGGATGAGATTGATGTGAGAAATATCCTTATGACGAAATAGCCTTACGACAAAATCGTAAGGCACTTGACAACTGGGTGCGATTATTTCGCATTTCGCATTCCTAATTCCGCATTTATTTCTTTAGTGCGTCTATATCCACCAGTCCATTTACGATGGCGTAGATAGTCAGTCCGGCTGGACTATGAATCTGCAGTTTCCTAGCGATATTTTTTCTATGAGTAATAGCCGTGTTTACGGAGATGCAAAGATGGTCGGCAATCTCCTTGTTGCTCATTCCCTGCACTACAGCCACAATAACCTCCTTTTCACGCTCTGAAATTGTTTCTGCGGAAGTTTCCACGTCGGCGTTGGCAAAAGCCGAAATAGCACTGTTTATGCGGGCAGATTTCAAATCATTTTCAATCTTTCTGATTAGCGGAACGAAAATCTTATCCTCCACCTCCTGATGGTTGGCAAGCCAATCCTCGTTGTTGTAGATAAAATAGAGGGCAGACGTCAAGCGATTGCTGTTTGTGATATCGTGAGGAAGATATTTAAGGATCAAGTTTTTCAGTTCTTTCAAGCTTTTGTCTGCCTCTGTATGATGCTTGGCGAAAGTGTCGATGCTATATGTGGTCGACGTTTCACCATTAAGAAGTTTCTCGATGTAGGGGAAGAGCGTCTTCTCCTCGTAATTCATGTGCTTGCGAATCTCACGTGAATACTGGTCGTAAAGTTCTAAGATTAGTCTGTCGACGTTGTCATTATGGTTGTGGGACAAATCGGAGCTGTCAGCGACAGCGGCCTCAAGTTCACGTCGCACGAAAGGCAACTGGTAATCGAGATAGTAACGATGGCCAGCAGTAAGGTAGTGGAGAAGGGTAGGCGCCGACAATTTATCTATATCATAGTCGCTTGTGCCATTGATAGTAAGGTTTACCACGGCAAGGAAGGTTGTAGTGTCCACATTATTGGCACGACAAGTCTCGTCCACAGTCTTGTCTCCAAAACCGAGGGATATGCCAAACGAGTTCAACGACTGCAGGATATTATAGTTGTCGCGGATGAGGCTGATCATCTTGTCTCCAGCCTCATATATTTTCAATGCCTTCATAATCCACCATAATTTTGATGCAAAGATAGTAGTTTTGTGAAGAACGTGTGATACCTAAATTTGGGTATTTGGGGGGCGACGACGAAAGATGGCAGATATATACTGCTACAAATAAATTGGATTAAATCGTCGAAAATGTGCGAAACGATTTGTAAATTTGCAGACAAATTAATGCGAATAAAGCAAGTAAAATGTTTAATTAAAAAGTTTATGAAGATCAAAAACTTTATGGCAATGATGATTGCCGCAGCTTCTCTAAGTGTGGGTGTCGTATCATGTGGTGATGACGATGATGAAGAAGCACCTGCCGCAACAGACGTCAAGTCGTTGGCGGAAACAGTTTCTGGTACATACAACGGTGTGTTGTCGATTCAGATGATGGGAATGCCATTCTCAGACACGGTCGCTTACAACATCAAAAAAGTTGACGACAGTCACATCAATTTGACAATTCCGTCAATCAGCTACACTTCAATGGAGATTCCTTCAGTCGAGATCAGCAACGTTGAGGTTAAGGGTACAGCGTCGGCTGCAACAGCTTCTGTGGCAGAGGTGGAAGGCACTGTGGTCGTAGAAGGAGAGGAGAAAACTTATACCTTGTCGAACATCCTTGTTAATTGCGCAGACAACAAGGCAGTGATCACATACAGCATTAAGTATGGCAAGATGCCAATGCCGATGAGTTGCTCATTCGAAGGAACAAAATAAAGACGTTATTTGGATTTGTGAGAGACGGGATTCATATCAATTATGGATTCCGTTTTTTTTGTGTATATATGCGAGAGTGCTTGATGAACATGAGTCTAGTAGCCTCCTTTGCTATACCGGACTCTCATTGGATGTGACATGTTTAAAACAAAAAAGCTCGCTATTTCTAGCAAGCATCCAGCGGAGAGAGAGGGATTCGAACCCCCGGTACCCTTACGAGTACACCGGTTTTCAAGACCGGCTCATTCGACCACTCTGACATCTCTCCAA
>JAKSKW010000014.1 GCA_024401495.1 Paludibacteraceae bacterium | reverse complement strand
TCGATACCGTCTGCATCGTAGATAGTACCGTTAGAGTCAGAAACTGTAAGAACCTTTGCACCTAGCTGAGTACACTTCTCAACAGCGTACTGTGCTACGTTACCTGAACCAGAGATAGCTACAGTCTTACCCTTCAAGCTATCACCCTTAGTCTCAAGCATGTACTGTGCGAAATATGTTGTACCGTAACCAGTTGCCTCAGGACGGATCAATGAACCACCGAACTGTAGACCCTTACCAGTTAGAACACCTGTAAACTCGTTGCGAAGTCTCTTGTACTGACCGAACATGTAACCAACCTCACGAGCACCTGTACCGATATCACCTGCAGGAACGTCTGTGTCAGCTCCAATGTGCTTTGAAAGCTCTGTCATGAAGCTCTGGCAGAAACGCATAACCTCGTTGTCTGACTTGCCCTTAGGGTCGAAGTCTGAACCACCTTTACCACCACCCATTGGTAGAGTAGTCAAAGAGTTCTTAAGAACCTGCTCGAAAGCAAGGAACTTCAAAAGACCAAGGTTTACTGAAGGGTGAAGACGGATACCGCCTTTGTAAGGTCCGATAGCTGAGTTCATCTGTACGCGGAAACCACGGTTGATCTGGAACTCGCCCTTATCGTCGATCCAAGGAACACGGAAGATGATTACTCTTTCAGGCTCGCACATTCTCTCAAGAATCTTAGCCTCTTTGTACTTAGGATTTGCCTCGATGAATGGTAGCAAGCTCTCTACTACCTCACGTACAGCCTGGTGAAATACCTCTTCACCTGGATTCTTAGCGATAACTTTCGCCATGAAATCCTCAACCATCTTGTTGCTCATTTTGTGATAATTTTAAATTATAATTCTTTTTCTAAAATGTGTAAAAAGAATACTTGTTGACGGTTCGTTTTTTGTATTAATTTGCCGTCGTGTTCGTTTTTACGTTTGCAAATGTATATAAAATCTGATAAAAACAAACGAAAATGTAAGAAAAATTAAGAAAAAACAGAAAAAATCTAATAAATCATCATTTTTGGTGACTTTTATTCAAAATGTATGCTTTTGTGACAATTTGTAAGCTTATACATTATATTTAACCTCAATTTTGGTTCTTTTGTGTCATTTTTATTGGTGTGCCCCGTATTTTAGATATGATTTTTCTAATCTTGGATTCAAATTGTAACTTGTTCCGTTAAAAAATGGACAAATGGATAATTGTATATTTTTGTTTACCCATGGTTTGCACCATGGATCCATATCCCCATGGTTTGCACCATGGGCTATGGTATGTCACCCACTTCGTGGGTTCTTGCTTGAAACTTGAAACTCCGTATTTGACTATGTATAAAAAAAATTCTACCTTTGCATCTATTATATGAATAAAATTTAATGTTATGATATCGGATAAGCAGAAAGGTTATGTTGTGATGGCCCTACAGATTTTTCTGGGCTTGGTTTTCTTGTTTAGCGGTTTCGCTAAGGTGATAGATCCTCTTGGTGGCTGGTATAAGGTCGACGATTATCTTACAGCTTTCTCATGGGATATGTTGAAGGACTTAGGTTTCCTTGGCAGTATTCTTTTGAATATTGTTGAGTTTGCTCTCGGTACTTGTCTTCTTCTTGGTGTTTGGCCTCGTTTGACTTCTATCGGTGTGCTGATCTTCATGGCATTCTATACTCCGCTTACATTATATATAGCTATTTATAATCCTGTGACTGACTGTGGTTGCTTCGGTGAGGCGTTGAAGATTACTAACTGGCAGACTTTCTGGAAGAACATTGTCTTCTCTGCTATGGGTATCATATTATATATGTGGCATCAGCATAGCACTCGCGACAAGAGTGTGGCTAAATTCTTGACTGTCTCAGCTTACACTGGTATTTTCTTGGTGTTCGTTAGCTACTACTGCTACTATAATCTTCCTATCATCGACTTCCGTCCTTACAGCATCGGCACTAACATCCCTGCAAGTATGGAGATCCCTGAAGGTGCACCGTCGGATGTATATGAGTCTTATTTCACATACGTGAAGGATGGTGTCCGCAAAGAGGTTAAGTTTGGAAGCGATGAGTATAACGCTATCTCAAATGATCCTGCTTGGCAGATCGACGCGGATGCTTCAAGAAGCGAGTTGGTGGAGAAGGGTTACGAGCCTCCTATCCACGATTTCACAATGGAGGATCCTGACGACGGTGATTTGACTGAGGATGTGATGGCTGACGAGAATTTCTCTTTCATCGCTGTCTCTTCAAAGATCACTAAGGCCGACATGGAGCAGGCTCACAAAATCAACGATGTATATGAGTTCTGTGAGGCTAATGGTTTGAAACTATATATGCTTACTTCCACTGGTATCGGAACAGATGAACTAAACGATTTTATCAATGAGACAGGTGCTCAGTATAAGTTCTTGAATACCGACGAAATCACATTGAAGACTGTCGTTCGCTCAAATCCGGGACTTGTCCTTGTTAAGAATGGTAATGTGATCAACAAGTGGGCAGTGAAGAATATTCCTGATTTCCAGCAGTTGCTTGACAATGCTGGTGGCGACATGGATAAGGTGGCTGAGATGCAGATGCATAAACCAAACAATTGGTTGACAGCGTTCATCTTCTTCGCAATCTACTTCGCTGGCCTGTTCGCTGTGTGGTTTGCAGTGAAGAAGTTCATTGTAAAAGATTAAAATGATTTTGAAATAATGTTTTGAAGACGGTGCATTGTTTATCTTTGCACCGTTTTTTTGTTTATAGTGCAAACTCACGACATTTTTATTTGATATGGAATTTACTGATAGACAATTTATAGAAAAATTTAAGAAGTTATATGAGGAATATAACAATTTTGATGTTTTTTCTTTGATTTCTTGGGGTCTTGCTGTAGTGTTTGGATGTATTTTTGTTTTGAAAGGAGATGAAATTTCTTTGTATTACTCATCGATTAGTGTTTTGTGTTTTATTTTGTTCATCCTTTATATAAATCATTGTCTAAAACCAAAATTTATAACATTGTTTCAAATGAACGTGGACAAAGCCAAATGTCATTATGAAATGTTATTGCTTGGTATACGAAATTTTTCAATGATTCAAAGAGTTTGTGATCTTAATCCGGATGCAATGTATAGCCAAAGGGATATGGTGAAGAATTTGTATGGAATCAACGATGATGAGTTTGATGAGTATTTTGCGAAAAAACGTTATTCTGAACTAGATATTGCCGACTCTATAACCTTTTGGAATAGTCGAGACACTGCGGAAAAAAAAGCGTTTGCTGACACGCTGTTCAAGTTTGTTATTTTGGAAGACGGAATCCATAATGATGAGTGGAATCTTATGATGCAGATTTTGTCTGAACTGAAATTTAATAAGAACTATTTTGACTATTTTAAGAAACGCTATAGCCCATTACGAACCGAGTTTGATGAAGATGAAAAAACTTCGTCGACGAACAGCAATTCCGTCGCAACTAATAATCCATATTATGCAATCCTTGGATTGAACGATGGCGCGACTGACGATGAGATCAAACGTGCTTATCACAACCTTGCGTTGCAACATCATCCTGATCTGCCGAAGAATGCCGACAGAAAAGATGAATGTGAGGCGATGATGGCTAAGATCAACGAGGCGTATGAGAAGGTTAGGGGGTAGTGACGAGCGTATAAAAAGAAGCGTGTTTGGGCAACTCGTAAATAATTGTATAATTGCCAAAAGAAATTTATATGAGTGGAAAAAAGAATTATTCTGATAGAGAATTTGTAAAGAAATACGACGAACTAACGAATTCTAATTCGTCTCTTATTCTTATGGCGTTGCCTGTGTTGACATTTTTCCTATTCTTACAACTTTATCCTATTTGGTTTGATAGCGATAATGTAAGACTTACGATGTATCTTATTTCTGAAGGTCTTGTTATAATATTCTGCGTTTTAATGCATTATAGAATAACGAGTAAAAAATTTATGTCTGAGTTTGGTATGGATGAGTCTCGTGCCCAACGTCGTTATGATCACATAAAGAAAAATGGCATACCGTTAGAATATTTGGTACTAGCACAAAAGATTTGCATGCTTAACCCAGAAGCAAGATCTCTTCAGTTAGAACAGATTATGGGTTGGTATGTGATAGACAGTTTTTATAATAGAAATTTACTTAATGATGTAACGGTGATAAATACTTTTAACTTATCTCCAAGTTTAAGAAGTGAACAAAGTTGTATCCAAGATCTTTTGGTAAGACCTTATTCCCTAAATCAGACATTTGTTGAGAAATTATTCAAACTGGCAGTCGTTGAAGACGGAATTCACAATGATGAGTGGAATACCTTGATGGAGATTATGAAAAAGTTGGAGTTCAACAAGAATTATTTTGAATATTTCAAGAAACGTTATGATCCACTACGCACGGAGTTTGAAGAGGGTGATCCTCGTAATTTTACTGCATCTCGTGAAATCCCCGTCTCCATGCTGAAACAATATTATAGCATTTTGGGTTTGGATGAGAATGCGACTGACGATGAGATAAAACGTGCGTATCACAGCCTTGCGTTGCAGCATCATCCTGATTTGCCGAAGAATGCAGGTAGAGTAGTGGAGCGTGAGGAGATGATGGCTAAGATCAACGAGGCGTATGAGAAGGTTAGGGGGTAGGAGTTTAGAGCTTAGAGATGAGGTGTTAAGTGCTACTGAAACTTGAACACAATTCTGGCATACTTTTTGCTACAATGATATTGGGGATTAACTCAAATATTGACGGATCAATTATTCCGTCGTCTACGTGAAAGCAGATACTAGGGTATGAAGAAAGTGAAAGCGGAGTCGGCAGATTCCGCTTTTTTTCATATTTTTGTGAAAAATATTTCAAACAATGAGCAGAATCTATTTTTGTGCCGTCGTTGTGATGGCAATGTTGTCGTCATGTACTAAAAATATTTCCGATGCTACAGTCGAGGATATACAGAAAGCTTGTGATAAAGAGGATTGGGGTACCGCAAAAATGATGTGCGAGGCATATGTGAAGAAGGATAAGTCTAATGCTATCGTCTACAAATTGCTAGGCGACGCGTATCTTGGTATGAAGGATTCTGTATTTGCTCAGTATAGTTATGATCAGGCAGTATCACTTGATAGCTCTTTTGTAGAGGCGAATCTTGGATCCGCTGACATCTTGATGAATTCAGGAAAAGCATCATTTGCTATCAAACGTCTACAGTCGCAGATTGAGATGTTTCCTGATAACGCCAGACTTTATAATGCGTTGGGTTGCGCTTTCCGTATTGATGGAAATTATAACGAGGCTCAGGCTAATTTTGAGCGTGCAATTCTTCTTGACCAGAACTTTATCTCCGCACGTAGAAATCTTGCTGTCCTTCAAATTAAAAACCAGGATTTTGAAGACGCAATCCTTAATTTGGAAATGTTAGTCGAAGAGGCTCCTGACATGCCTGAGGCATATGACTATCTTGGTGTTGCTTATGCGTATAAGAATGAGCCTGAGGAGGCAGAAAAATGGTTCTTGAAATCTATCTCTGTCGACGACAAATACGTTGTTGGAATTGAAAATCTAGCTTTCCACTATGAGCATGGCGGTGATCTTGTTAAGGCAAAGACGTATTACATGAAAGCCGCAGAATTGGGCAGTGAGAATGCAAAGAGAATATTGGAAAGCAAAAAATTCTCTTCGGTAAACCTCAACGGAAAATAAGCTTTATTAGAAAAATATTTGAATGTGACATTGTGATGGATGCTCACGTTGAAATATGACTGCGATCTTGTGGAAAAAAGATCAAAAAAAATGTTCTAAAAGTAAAGTGAGGATGATTTTTCGTGTAGGGCTATTTTATCTATTGATAGATTTTTTTTATTTTTGCACCGTGAAAGGATAATATTTAGGACGAAATGAAAATAAGTAGTGCATTTATCGGATTATTTTGTGCAGTGTCTTTGTCAGGATGTATGGACACAACATCTTCTAATGCGGATATCGACCAGATAACAGCATCTTTAGCAGAGCAACAATGCGGATTAATGAACGGCAAGGTGGTTGAGTCTCTCGATTGTACAGATGAAGGACTGAAGGTTGTCGATATGGGACTTTCTGTAAAGTGGGCATCATGTAATTTGGGCGCTAATAAGAGTGAACAACCAGGCTACTACTATGCTTGGGGTGAGGTGACGACAAAAGCTGACTACAATGCAGCAAATTCAACAACATATTCATATTCTCTTTCTGATTTGAAGTCGAAGAAAGTGATCAATTCAAACAATGTTCTTTTATCTTCGACTGACGCCGCGACTGTACAGTTGGGTAAGGATTGGCGAATCCCAACTAAGGAAGAGGCTGAAGAGCTAATCAAGAAGTGTGAGTGGGAATGGGTGATTAACAATGGAGCAAAGGGTTACAAAGTGACTGGCCCAAATGGTAAATACATCTTCCTTCCTGCAAAGGGCTATTTCTTCGGCGCTCAGCTCTACGATACAGATGAAACTGGTAACTACTGGACTTCTACTGGTTACGACAACGGAAATTTCTCATACGCAATGGATTTCTCAAACCGTCGTCCAAAGGTTAACAGCAGTGGTAGAAGCGGTGGCCGTTGCATTCGCCCTGTTTACGCAAGATAATTCATTCTTCATAGAATATTGCTGAGACGTGGATATTTTCCACGTCTCTTTTTGTTTTAAATATTCGTGGAATCAATAAGAGTCACGTACTTCGCATGTTGTTTAAGAACAGAAATCGTGCCTGATAAATTACAACTTCGCAAGTCCGTAAAAAGTTGTTTTTGTTATATCGCTGATTTTTAATGATATAACAGATTGGAGAATTGGATTTACGAATTTGTATCAACTTTTGACGTTTATGGTTTGCATTTTTTGTAATCCCATATACTTTTGCACAAAAACATAGTTGATGCGAATTAAAGAATATAAATTTTGGTATTATGAAAAACAAACTTTTTGTTGTGGCAGGCTTAATGATGGCTTGCATGGGAGTTTCGGCTCAGAATTATTTTGGTGTGACTGCAGGTTACAATCTGTCTAATCGTTCTTTCGATGAAGAATTTCAAAGTGATGCCGTTGAATATTCCTACAGATCTGGATTCAACGCTGGTATCGCTTACGAACATCGTTTCAATGCATCAGAAAATAAGAACTATATGTTCCTTGATGCAAGTTTTCTTTATTCTTTGCAAGGATTCCATTATAAATATGACATCGGTAAAGAAATTTTCAATGCATATGAAAAAGGTGATTATGAAGTTGCGCCTACAGGCAAAGAACCAGTCTACGATGAAAATGTAGATATTAAATATCTTAAACTTCCGGTTAGTTTTGGTTACAATTTCCAGCTTGGCGAGAAATTTGGTTTGGCACCGAAAGTCTTTGGCATCTTGAAAACAAGAGTTGACATGTCTCATGGAAGTATCGGTGCAAAGTACGTTGAATTTGCTTTTGGTGCTGGAGCCAACCTCAACATTGGAGAAAAATTCCAGGTAGGATTGGGCTACGACTGGGATCCGTCGTACAGAGATATGGTGGATGGCAATGCCCACGTCAATTTGACTTACTACATCTTCTCTAAATAAAGAGATGTTTTAATTTTTTTTGAAATTTTGTAGAGACGGGGAAATACTTCCTCGTCTTTTCTGCTTCCATGAAATCGGTCGCAAGACTTAAAAGTTTTCGTTTTCGTTTTCGTCATCGTATTATTTTTGTATTTTTGTCGAAACAGATATTATACCATATAGAGTGATAGAAAAAATCATAGAACTGGAAGTGGCTGATCCCACTATTTTTTACGGTGTTAACAATGCTAACATCCGTCTTATCAAGGATTTGTATCCCAAAGTTAAGATTATTGCCAGAGGTAATGTGATCAAAGTCAATGGCGACGAGGAGGAAATCGCTATCGTCGACGAGGTGATTGCCAAACTTGAAAAGTACTGCGCTACTTACAACAAGTTGTCTGAGGAGGTCATTATCGACTTTATCAAAGGTAGTGAACCTAAGATTCAGGTGGAGAATAATCTTATCATCTATGGTATAAGCGGCAAGCCTATCACGGCTCGCACTCCAACCCAGAAAAAATTCATGGCTGCTTACGATAAGAATGATCTTATCTTCTCCATCGGTCCTGCCGGTAGCGGTAAGACTTATATCGCTATTGCTTGCGCGGTAAGAGCTTTGAAAAACAAGGAGGTTAAGAAGATTGTGTTGAGCCGACCTGCTGTTGAGGCTGGCGAGAAACTTGGTTTTCTTCCCGGAGATATGAAGGAGAAGATTGATCCGTATTTGCAGCCTCTTTACGATGCTCTTCAGGATATGATCCCAGGAGCGAAGCTGAAGGAGTATATGGAGAACGGAATCATTCAGATCGCACCGTTGGCTTTCATGCGTGGTCGTACGCTTTCTGATGCATTCATCATTCTTGATGAGGCTCAAAACACTACAACTCAGCAGATTAAGATGTTTCTTACTCGTATGGGTGAGCATAGTAAGATCGTGGTGACTGGAGATATGACTCAGATCGACCTTCCTGCTCGTGAACGTTCAGGTTTGGGCGAGGCTCTACGTGTGCTGAAGAACGTCAGTGGAGTGGCGAAAATCGAGTTTAACACTAAGGATATCGTCCGTCATCCTCTTGTGCAGAAAATCGTCGACGCATACGCTAAACACGATGCAAAGAAAGCGAAGAAAATCATTCCTCTTACGCCACAAGAAGAATAGGCCCTCCTAACCTCCCTAAAGGGAGGAATTGGCGTGTGCGATCTTCCCCCTTTAGGGGGACTGAGGGGGCTTATTTTGAATCATAACAGAAATGTTTCTACACAGATTATCAATATATAACTTTCGAAATATTCGTAGATCCGGCCTCACATTTGCCAAGCATATCAACTGCTTCATCGGCAAAAACGGTGTCGGCAAAACCAATATTATCGATTCCATCTACTACCTATCTTTCTCTAAATCACCGTCTAACCGTGAGGATAAGGACAATATCACTTTCGGCGAGACTGGTTTTCAGCTGAAAGCCCACTATCATCGCGCGGATTCGGAATTTGAGATTTCGTGTGCTTTGGACAAGGGTAGGAAGATGCTCAAGAGAGACGGTAAGGAGTACGAGAAAGTCTCCGACCATATCGGTTTGATTCCAGCGATATTGGTGGCTCCGAAGGATATTGATATCATACAGGGAGCGTCTGAAGAACGTAGAAAATTCATCGACGGCTGCATATCCCAGTTCGACCGCAAATACTTGGACGCACTGCTTGTCTACAAGAATGCGTTGCGAGGAAGAAATGCACTGTTGACGTCGCAGACCTACGTCGATCCGATCATTTTTGAGAGTTACGAGGATAAACTTGCGTCGGCGGGAATGTTCCTTTACAATGCTCGCAAAGAGTTTGTTGAGACATTCAAAGGTAAAGTCGACGAGGTGTATCGCAAGATCTCTTACGACGCCGAGGAAGGCGAGGGTGTGGATATCGAATATAAGTCGCAGGCTACTGAGGCTGATTATCTCACAACGCTTAGAACCTTGCGTGGGGAAGACCAACGACGAGGCTTTACAACGTGGGGCGTCCATCGCGACGACTATAATTTCAAGCGTACCGGACGAAAGATTAAGAAAATCGCGTCGCAAGGAGAGATGAAGACGATGCTTTTGGCTTTGAAATTCGCGTGGATAGATATGTTTGTGGCGAAGAGCGACGTCAAACCAATCCTTCTTCTCGATGATATATTCGATAAACTTGACGAGCACCGTATGGCAAGAATCATCGATTTCATCAGTGATTCCAAACGTACAGGCCAAGTGTTCATCTCTGATACTAACCGTGAGCATATCACACTGCTTCTTGAAAAGACGGAGAATATCTCCTACACCGTCTACGAGATTAATGAGAGCGACGGAATGAGAGAGGAGAAGGCAGTGAAGGTCATGGAAAAATAAAACATGGAGCGATGAAAAGAACGAATGCAACCACAATGTCGTCCATATTGAAAGATTATGTCCATCGTGTGAAGATCGACGAGGATATGCTTGCTTTCGACATTGAAAAAGCTTGGCCGGAATTGGTGGAACCAGAATTCCTGCAGTACACACAAGGTATGACGATGAAAAACAAGCATTTGTATGTCACTATGCTATCGCCAGCCGCCAGCAATGAACTGATGATGCGTCGCAGTGAGATTCTAAAGAAAATCCACGATAGATTCGAAATTGATTCGTCGGTATTGGAAGCGATTCATTTCTGATTGAGGATTGCAAAGGGCGGCACGCCCTTGCCCTCCTTCAACGCGAGTCCGTAGGACGAGCGTATAAAAAATAAGCGTGTTCGGACAAATAGTAAAAAAAGAAAAATTTGAAGAGATATTAGAATAATGGAAGAACTAGAAAAAATTCATTTCAATCATAGCGTTGGAATCCAAATCAGATTCAACGACATCGACCCACTTGGCCACGTCAACAACGCATCGCAAATCTCCTTTTTGGATTACGGAAAGATTTGCTATTTCGAGGCTTTGAACAATGGAGAGCCAATCGACTGGACTGACGCTCAGTTTGTGATGGTGAATATCAACGTCAGCTATATGGAGCAGATCTTCTTGAGAGAGAATATCGAGGTCCGCACAAAGATCACAGAGATTGGAAATAAAAGTATCAAACTTCTTCAAGTGCTTATAAATAAAGACAATGGACACATCAAAACCGTTTGTAATGGCGTGATGTGTGCGTTTGATATGAAGGCACAGCAATCTGTGTTGGTGTCGCAGGAGTGGAGAGACAAAATCAATAAATTCGAGGTCGGATCTGCAGATTAAAAAATGCGAAATGCTAAATTAGGAATGCGAAATTTTCCTCGCAGTTGTCAAAAATGAGGATTGTTAAGGGCGGGACGCCCTAACCCACTCCCAACGCGAGCCCGTAGGGCGAGCGTATAAAGAAAAAGTATATCCATGTATTTTGGCATATACCGACAATTACGAATTACGCATTAAAAATTACGAATTATTTCTTGAACTTTCTCTTGTAAGTGGCATACAACTCCATGATGTTGTCCACGTAATCGGCTGTTTCTGAGCCACGTAGATATCCGCACTTCACGGAAGGTAGGTTGTAGTAGTCGGGCGACGCAAGTAGTCTTACATATCTCTCCACCACTTTCCATTCAGCAGGGTTGTCGCCGTGAAGTTCACACAATGTCTGCGCATCACGGATATGTCCGAGTCCGGCATTGTAGGCAGCAAGAGTCAGACGGATGCGGTCGTCGTTGGTGCGGGCGGATTGGATAAGTTTGTAAGTGCGGTTGAGATATTCAATTCCAAGACGGAGATTCTCCTCTGGTTCCAACATCGTCTTAGGATCACCTCCAAGGTTGATCACCGTTTCAGACATCAGCTGCATGAGTCCTTTCGCTCCGGCAAAACTGCCTGCGTTGGGGTTGAAACGTGATTCTGTGTAGGCAATGGCAGAGAGCAGACGCCAATCCCAGATGGTAGTGTCGGCTTGAGCCTTGAAGATAGAATCGAAAGCGGAGATATGCTCGTCGTCGATGAAGATAGGCACATCTCTATTAACCTCTTTAGAAACCTTTGGCTCGTAGTATTTTGAATATAACTTGCTGACGGTCTTCGGATTCTCTGCAAAATAATCGTTGATCTCCTTTAGCAACGCCGAATCTTTTTGCGACACAGCCCACGCATTTCTTTGTGGATGCGACACCTCAAGATGGATGTCAAGATTCTTATAATAGCGACGTTGCAGTTGGGCTATATCGTTGTCTATCACCGTCATGTCAATCTCACCTTTGCTCACCTGTTTGATCAAATCCTCCTCATCATTATCCGAGGAGACGGTGTTGATCACCATTCCACCGCCAATCTCATCGTTAAGGTTAAGCAGACGATGGTAATATTTGGATCCTTTCACCACAGTGATTTTTTTGCCGATGAGGTCGAGCACATCCTGCTTATGCTTAGTGGAGTTTCTCTTTCTCTGCACGATCACCTGATGCGTGATAGTCTCCTTGTCGACAAACGCCATACGCTCTTTGTTGGTTTTATTGATCACAACGGGGAAAGCCAACACGTCGACGGAATCACCAAGCATAGAGATCAGTTCCTCGTTGCTTTTCGCCACTTTAATCTCTAATTTCTTGCCTAATTTCTCAGCCACACCTTTGATTAACTCATAGTCGTAGCCCATCTCGTGTCCACCACGAGTGGTATAGTAGGAAGTTGAGCGAGAGATTGTGGCGACGCGAAGGACAGAGTCTGGGGTAGAGACACACTGATTTTCCGACGAATTCTGGTTATCCGTCGTCTTATTGCAACTGATAAGTGACAACAAAACCGATATGAAAACAGCCCATTTTTTCATACGCGTCAGTCTTTAGAAAATGCAAATTAGCAATAAAAAAGATAATGGCAAACAAAAAACTCTACAAATGTGTTGAATCCAAATAAAAAACAATATTTTTGCAAATAAATAAAAACACAGTACTTAAAATAATAGAATTATGGCAATTCCAATTAAAGCAATCCCAACTCTCATAGGTGAGGATGCAATCCGTTTTCGTGAAGAGATGGAAGCAAATGAGCGAGATTTTTTAAGAAGAGAGAAGGATGGAAAGTTAAAAGATCGAGAGAAAGATCCTTTTGTTATCAAAATGCGTGAAGTCTTAAAACGATCTGGATTATAAAATCAATATGAAAAGGGAAAAGGATATTCTGGACATTTGTGTTCCTGAATTATTGACGAAGAAAATCCTTGAGGATTGTAACAGTTTTTCCTGTGGAGACAAGGATATGGATGAGTTCTTTTACAAAGAAGCATTAATGTACTCCCATTATCGTATGGGAAAATCCTATTGTTTTCGCTTAATTGACAATCCTTCAGAAATTGTTGCGTGTTTCACTGTGTCAAATGATAGTATACGCACATTTGATTTAGGAAGTTCAAAGAAAAATCGACTTTGGAAAGAGATTTCAAATAGAGAAAAACGATTAAGCCGTTATCCTGGTATTCTTATTGGTAGGCTAGCAGTTTCGTCAAAATATGCAAATCAAGGTTTTGGCTCTGATGTGGTTCGTTTTATTAAAGAATGGTTTGTTTCAGATGATAATAAATCAGGATGCCGATTAGCGATTGTTGATGCAAAAAACGATCCCAATGTATTGTCTTTTTATGTAAGAAATAATTTCAAATTTCTTTTTAAGACAGAGACTGATGAGTTCAATTATATGCATATGCATGAAAGTAATCTGGAGAATTCAAAATTTGAGAGTCTAAACACTCGACTTATGTATTGTGATTTATTATCAGAATGAATATCGTTTTCGTCAACGTCATCGTTTAATTTGTATTTATCGAAATCTTGCGTTACTTTTGTGGAATATAGAACTAAAATGAAATCTGATGACGAAGAATGCATTGAAGAATATTCTGCTGACGGGAATAGTAGCCGCTCTATGTGGTTGTTCTGCAGAGAAAAAGAGTGAGTCTGCTGTTGAAATCCCTGGCTATGATGTCTCTGTTTTGTCTTTCGACACTACTGGTCATTTCTTTGCTGACACTAATAATCCACAGTTCAAATTTTCGTATAAACTATCTGTTCCCAACGAAGGAATATCTTCTTGTGCTGATTCTATAAGATTGGCTATCATCGCTGAAGCCACTGGTGTGCGAACTGATGATATTGAGGCTGCCAAGAAGGCTAAACTCACTGAGCTTGCTGTGTTGAGTGAGGAGGAGATCACTGCCTACAAGGAGATGTTTGGCTCAGACGAGATTCCTTGCGATTTGGAGTGTGAGGCTGGCAAGGTATTCGAGAATGAAGATGTCTATAATACTGAATTCTCTTCGTATTCTTACATGGGTGGAGCTCATCCGTATTCCTACGTTAATTATCAGATTTGGGATAAGGTGATGGCTAAGAAATTGTCGTATGGTGATATCTTCGTCGACGAATCTGAATCTACACTTACGGGTATGATCCTTGATTCCCTATGCAAGATGATGAAGGTGTCGGCTCATGATCATCTTGTCGACGCTGGTATTCTTGATGTCAAGGATGTCTCTCCAAACAATAGTATGCGTATCTACACAGACTCCTTGAGCTTCAATTACAGACCGTACGAGATCGCTGCGTATGCGGTTGGTCCGATTGAGGTGAGATTTTCATTCTCTGATTTGAAACCTTTGATGAAAGAGGATTCTCCAATCTATAAACTTGCTGAATGATGAGGAAGACGTTGCTGTTGGCATCTTCTCTGTTGGGCTTGATGGCTTGTCAGCAGAAACCGGTTGAGACTCCTGCTCCTGAACCAATGGTGGATACCGTCAAGACGGTTGTCGACACTGTGGCGGTGGAGGATACTGTCGTGCTTGTGGCTCCACGTCTGCCGATGTACAACACTGAAATCTTCAGTTACGACACTGCTTACTTCGTTGATCCTAATAATCAGCAACATAAGTTTGTGAAGTATAAGGCGACGCTTGTGATGCCTATACAGAATGATTCAGACAAACTGGTGACTGACATCCGTTTCGATATCATGAATTTCGCCGCTGAACGATTGATGACAGACCCCGTCGTCGCTACGACTGGATATTTTGCTGCCATCGCCACAAAATTCAAAACTGAGTTTCGCTCCGCTAACGAATTCTCCAAAAATCATTATTTCGATTGGTCTGTGGCAAGATCCTCCAAATTGGCATACCAAGATTCACGTCTTTTCTGTGTGGCGAGGGAAGTGTCGGAAAATACGGGAGATACTCCGCTTAACGGCTTGTCTTACAGCAATTGGGACAAACAGTTGAAGGAGAAAGTGGAGTACGACGCGCTGTTCGTGAAAAAACACTCAGAGGACATTCGTGGTGTGGTTGTTGATTGTATGGTGAAAAAATATGGCGTGGCTGATGAGGCGTCGCTCAAATCAATAGGAATATCTTCAGAACAGATTGCCCCAAGCAATAATTTCTTGCTGACGAAGGATACTGTCTTTTTTGTCTATTCTCCGTATGAGTTGGGCTTGGATTCTGGACGAATAATCTCTATTCCCGTCGCCAACAAGCAACTAAGTCAATATATGGACAAATCAAAGTCTATAGTACGTTATTTACTTGAAAATTAATCCAAATGGCTAATATATCAATTATAGAAAAATACTTTCCGAATCTTTCGGATGAGCAAAAACGTCAGTTTGAGGCTCTTGATGCGTTGTATCAGGATTGGAACTCAAAGATCAATGTGATTTCCCGCAAGGATATGGATAATTTCTACGAGCACCATGTCCTTCATTCGTTGGGAATCGCAAAATTCACTGATTTTGCCGACGGTACTGAGATCCTCGACCTTGGTACAGGTGGTGGTTTTCCTGCCATTCCGTTGGCTATCATGTTCCCTAACGTCAAATTCCATGCTATCGACGGTGTCGGAAAGAAAATCAAGGTGCTAAACGCTGTGGCTGAGGCTATCGGTCTTAAGAATATCAAGGGAGAGCATCTACGCGCTGAAGAGGTGAAGTCTCAATACGATTACGTGGTGAGCCGTGCTGTGATGCAGATGCCGGATTTGGTGAAACTGGCTCGTCCTCTATTGAAACCTAAGGCTGCGTCGGCTCTGCCTGTGGGAGTGATCGCTTTGAAGGGTGGCGACTTGGCTGAGGAGTTGAAATCATTCGGTAGAAATGCGATGACGGAGTCTCTTTCTATCTATTTCGAGGAGGAGTTTTTCTCTACTAAGAGTGTGGCGTATGTTATGAAGTAAACGTTAACGTTAACGAAAACGAAGACGGAATTAATTATAAATGCGGAATTGTCCCGAACTGACATTCTGGGTACGGTGGATCAAAGCCACGAGCGAACCGTGGATACGGTTCGTATATTCAAAGCCCATGGTTGATTCCGACGAAGCGAAGCGAGGAGGAAGCTACCGTGGGGGAGAGGTAATTCATAATGTATAATTTGGGGTTCGTGACAACGATGGTATTTATTCTGAAGACGAAAACGAAGAACTAGTGATGAATTTTGTAGAGGAACCTAAATTTGCGGCGAGACGAAAGATGATGGTGATGCAGTTGAAAACTAACAAGTTGGCTTTCGCTGCTGATGTTTTGGATGCCATCCAACGTGTGCCTCGCCATTTGTTTTGTCAATCGATGTATATCAATTCTGCCTACGAGGATGTGACGCTTCCTATTGCAGCCAAGCAGACAATTTCCCAGCCATCCACTGTGGCTCGCCAGATGTCGTTGCTGGATTTGCATCCTGGGGAGAAGGTGTTGGAGATAGGCACGGGTAGTGGCTACCAGACTGCTTGCTTGGTGTCGTTTGGTGTGGAAGTCTATACTATTGAGCGCCAGAAGGCGTTGTTTGATATCACATCTGCACTTTTCAAGAATTTGGATATCAATGTTAAGAATATTTGTGGCGACGGTT
The DNA here is from genome assembly GCA_024401495.1 of Paludibacteraceae bacterium. Next base: position 30,662 of record JAKSKW010000014.1, on the reverse strand, counting down.
ATCTTGGTATGCCGGAGCACGCACCGTTTGATAAAATCATCGTTACTGCCGGAGCATTCCAGTTTCCACCGAAATTGATGGCTCAACTGAAGGTCGGAGGATTGATGATCATTCCTGTTGAGGATAAATCTGGAGTAAGCAATATGTATAGAGTAAGACGTGTGGATGACACTCAGTTTGCGATAGACAAATTGGAAGAATGCAATTTTGTCCCAATGTTGAGTGGAGTGAACAATGCGATATGATTGGTGGATTAAAAGCCACAAAAAATAGATATTCCGCAAATATATTTGAATAATTAAATGTATTTGCGGAATCTTTGTTTATATTTGGAATGTAAATGAAATGATAAACCTATTTAATATGAAGATTAAACACCTACTTTTTTCCGCATTGGCATTGTTATCGGGGAATGCGTTTGCTTCGCGTTCATTAGATGCCGCAAAAAACGTTGCGAAGGATATCCTATCCAAATCAGACAATATCTACTTGTCTGATGTCAAAACAGTAAATAACGACACAATCTGCTATACATTCAAGGGCACCAATGGTGGTTATGCAGTGATCTCTGCCGACACTCGTGTCCCAGCTGTACTTGCTTATAGCGAGAAGGGTAGCGTCTACCCAAAATTGCCGGGTATGATCGACGTCTTCGCTGAAAATATCGAGAATAATAAACATTTGAATATGGGCTTGTCCGAGTCGGCAGATACATCTGAATTAAGAGCGACTCGTATCCTCAACAGCCCAATTGAACCATTACTAAAGAATATCACGTGGGGACAGAATCAACCATTCAACTTGAACACTCCTCTCTTTGATAATGTCAACGCTCCAGTGGGATGTGTGGCTACAGCACTTGGTCAGATCTTATGCTATTATCGTTATCCTAATGCGACAATTTCAGATATACCTGCCTACACTACTGAAACGGAAGGTCTCGCTATGGAAGGTGTGGCAAAGGGCACTGTCTTGGATTGGGATAATATTCTTGATTGTTATAACTATGGATATGCAGATAAGAATGCGACAGCCGTATCTAATCTAATGACCGTTGTCTGCTCATCTGTAGGCATTGATTTTAAGGCAACTGAAAGTTCATCTGCACAAACATGTATTAATCAGCTTGTCGATGTTTTTGGCTATGATCCTGATTTGATTAAGATGTCTTTCAGATCATCTTATTCGTTTGGCGATTGGTCTAAGATTATCTATGACGAGTTGAAAAACAACCGACCAGTGCTTATGGCTGGCTTTACTGTGGCTGGAGGTCATCGTTTCTTGTGCGACGGAATTGATAAGAATGGTTTGTTCCATATCAACTGGGGTTGGAATGGCGATAGTGACGGCTACTACGATTTGGCTTTGCTCAACCCTAACACTACAACTGAGACTGGAGCCAGCACGTCGACTGACGGATATTCAAGAGATAATTATATCGTCTACGGAATCCAGCCAGATAATGGCGTCAAAGATGTCGTGGAAGAACGTGCTGATATAGACGCTCTTTCTGTGAATTACCAGATTGATAATGGTTCTCTTTATCTGTTTTTCTCTTATTCCAATAATTCACCTGTAAACAAATCTGTATACTTGGCTTGTGGTTATATTGACGATAACGGAAATGTGGTAAAGGTTGCTGACATTGGCGACTACGTTTTGGAACCGTTCTTGATTTTCGACCAGTTGGAAAGTAACAGTTTGGATTTCTCCACTTTCAAGAACGGAAAATCTTATAAGATTGGTTTGATTGAGAGTAAAGATAATGTGAACTGGAAACCTACGAATGGATTTGATAATGTCAATTATGAGTTAATTGTGAATAATGGAACCGTGATGATCGGAACTTCAGACTTGTCTGCTACGACAGAGATCAAGGATTTCAATGCTGTTGGCCAGTATGCTCATGGTGTCATTCATTTGAAAAATAACGGGGGCAGAGAATACTACGATGTTATTTATTTGATGACAAACTCTGTGAATGAGAATCCGTTGCAGTATTCTTATGTTTGTTATGCAACAGCCGAGGCTAAGGACAGTAATGATGTGGATTTCAAGTTTGTGGCTCAATCCGACACTGTTTACTACTGGGTTATGGATTCAAAATTGAATCTTCTTGACAATGGTGTCTTCTACAGAGAGGATAAAGTGCGCAAGGTATCGGCAACTGTCAGAATCGATACTTCTGAATATGGATTGCATATCTGTCGCGCTACACTTAAGAATGAGGGTGAGGTATGTTATGACAACACCATCCGTGTTATTTTGTTCCACGCTGATGGACAGGCAATGCAAACTATACAAGCTTATGTAGAGCCAGGAAAAGAATTTAATACATGGTTCTATGTCGACGAGAATATTGAATATTCGCAGTATTATGTCTACGACAACTATGCAAATGTGATAGGTAACGGAGAATTCTGCGACATTTCTAAGATGGACACTCTGCTTCTTGATTTTGCATGCAGTGAATACAACACTTCTAATAAGGTAGTGAGTGGAGATCTTGTCATAAGAAACGAGCGTTCAGAAACATATAAGAATAAATTTATGGTGTTGCTCGATACGACAAACTCGTTCAGTCAGGGGGCACTTCTTGATATTGTAGAGGTGGAGGTTGCTCCTTATGAGATTAAATATTACCCACTTTCATTGCCTGTCGACAGAGACTCATGCACTTTGTTGTTTATCTCACAAGTCACAGGAGATGGATTCTATTTGCAGCTGATCGCCACTCCTGGCGACAATGCGGTGGATAATGTGGTTGCCGACGCGAATAAACTTGTTATTTGGACGAATGAGTCGACTTTGGTAGTGGAGGCTGCCGACGACGCTTCTCTTCAAATAACAGCGTCTAACGGCCGTGTTTTGGCATCCCGTCGTCTATATAAGGGAGAACGTTTTTCACAGAACTTGCCTGCTGGAGTCTACATCGTAAACGGCAAGAAGGTTTTGATTAAGTAATGAGATAAAATAAAAGGCAAAATAAAAGGAGGATATGGTTTCAAACCATGTCCTCCTTATCTTTTATTTTTTCGGCCTTACTTCTATTGGTGGAAGCGTGCGTTTGACCCCATCATACTGCCCTAATACAATTATTGGGCTCACATAAAAAGTCGTAGATCCATTTTCTTTTATTGTGTTTTTCATCTCTTCTGTGATCTTTCCGGATTTGGATTCTAGCACCGTTACATCACCTGTATATTGGTTGAGAAATCTCATGCTAAATTCTTGAGTTGTGTATTTCAATGTGTCCCATTGAATTGGCCTAACTTTAACATTTTTAGCGAATTGAACTCGTGACGAGATACTTTCGGCTGTCAGCAACTTGTTTATCTTAATATCTCCGCCTAAAAAGATTTCGTCACTGTTTGGAAATACAAAAAAGGCTTCTATGCCGGTAGGTAGGATCTGCTCGTCTGCCTTTTTAGGCTTATCAGCCGCAAACGCTGATATATGTGCTATAAATAATAGCACTAATGTCATTATTGTTTTTTTCATAATATATTGTTTTCGTCTTCGTTTTCGTTAATAAGAAGCATTGTGCTTGAACTTATGTCTGCACTCAGGATATTCCATTAGGAACGGGAGATCTTCCACTACATTGCTATAGCTTCTGTAATGTTTGTTGACCTCAGGAAGCATAAGGGAGAATAATGTCTCTGCATGCTCATCCTTCTTATTCGAGTATTCCAACGCTTTGGTTAGGAAAAGATTTCTATAAGAGTTGTTGCGAAGGTAGTTGAACAATACTCGGCTCTCTCGCTCTGAACAAGGATCCTTGTGTCCCAAATCGATATTGTTGATATACTCTCTCCACATTGCCACTGTCATCAAAATGTTTCTCTCCATCTTGTTGACAAATTCCGACGAGATACAGTTGTCTATAGTGTAGTCGTCTGGACCTAGAGTTAATTGCTCGTGGAGAATATCAATGAATTCTTTAGGAGCGTGGATAGAGTCGATCTGTTCCATAGAGAAATCAAGATCGTAGTAGCTCTCGGAGAATTTCACAAGTTTCAAGGATTTGTCGTAGTATTCCTCATGCACGTATGTGTACGGAGTATAGAAACTGTAGACGTCGATAGTATCCGACATCTTAGACAATTTCACTTTACGTGTTCCCTGTAGTGTATGCGTATGTGTGATAGGAATATAGCCTGGAGCCTTAGGTTCAGTAGAGTAGATGACTCTCGCATCAGTGTTGACTGAGAAATAGCATCGTCCTACTGTGTCTGCCTCGTTCTCAAACATGATAAGTTCTCCGTTTTTCACCTGGAATCTGAACTTACGCTGGTTTAAGATTGTTTTGTGTTTTGATGAGTAGTAGTATAGAGTCTCTTCTCTGCGGAAATTATGCTCATCATATATTATTGCCATAAAATCCACAAAGTCATGACCGTTTTCTCCATCCAATCGTTTCTGGAAATAACGGATATCCACACCTTCTTTTGCTTCAGGTGCTCCAAGTGTATATTGCTGTCGTTCTTCCTTTTTGTTGTGACATGACGCTAACAAGATTAGCGAAATGGGAAGAATTATTTTTATCAGTCTTTCAATCATTGCTTTATCTTATTGACCGAGCAATTTAACTTGTTTTGAGACGTGGAGTTTCTACACGTCAGATTAATAGTTAGCCTTTAATTTAAAGAGTTTAGACCTACAAAATTAACATTTTTTAATAAACACAAGCATAAAATCTGATTTTTTTACAGATTTACTATGATTGGTTCATGATGAAGTGCTGGAAGTATCTTCTCTGTCAAATCTTTCACAAGCATTCGTAGGCTGGATGTGTTCATACATGGATGGCATCCTACGTACTCGCTTCTCAACACGTCGCTATCAATCAGCAGCTGCACAGTGTTCTCTTTGTCGTTCATCAATCCCAGCACCGACACTGATCCCGGTGTGACGTCGAGATATTTGAGCATGTCTTCCTCTCCTGCAAACGATAGTCGCGCGGAGTTGATCTGTGCCGACAAATCCTTAGTCAAGAATTTCTTGTCGCCAGGCATCATTAGAAGATAGTATTTTGTATGCTGCTTATTGGTAAGAAACAGATTCTTGCAGATGATGGCATGTTTGCCTTTGTCTTCACTCTGGTCTGCCTTGAATGCTTCCAATGGCAGACGCTCGAATGCGGCGTCGATCTCAGCGCATATCTCCATTGTCATCGCTGGCTCGTGGTCGAGTCTCTCATACTCTACGCCAAGTGAGTCGAGCAAATCGTAAACGCGGACTTCTCTCTCTAGTCTGCCAGATAAATCCTCTGGTCTTCCTTTGTATATTGTTAACATCTATTCAAAAATTATATGTTCGGTTGTAGAGACGCGAGACCTCGCGTCTTCGTTGTTGAATTCTAGAATTTATTTGTTTAATTCAGTTTGTGGGTGTCCCACCGCAATTTTGATTGGCTCTCCTCCAAAGTGTGGTTTCTTGCCTACAAGCATATCAAGGTATAGTTTCACTCTTGCGTAACCTTCCCTGATCATTATCTTATACTTGCTTCTCTTTACCTCTACATCTTTGGCGTTGAATCCAACCAACTCCATATCTTGCCATTCTCCAATCACAATGCTTCGTTCATTGTGGAATTTCTGTGAGATGACAGTCATCTTTGTCTGGCCGAAGATATTCTTTGCTCTTACTACTGAATCAAGTGTCCTGAATCCTGCGTAGTCGATATAAATCACGTCTGCTGGGATTCCTCTTTTAATCAGGATGCTTCTCATCACATCTGGCTCGGAGTAATCCTTTGTCTTGTTGTCTCCACTGATTAGTACAAACTTGATTTTCTTCGCTTTGTATAGTTTCTCTACTGCGTCGACGCGATAATAGAAATAGGGATTGTTGTTTCCATACTTGGTTTTCGGATTAGTGCCAAGCACCATTCCAACCTCGTTGTATGGAATGCGTTTAGTGTCGTCATACAGACGATCTGCTGTCTTGCTCTCCACAAATTTGTAGAAACATATTGGAATCAGAATCAAGGAGGTGATGATGGCGATGACTATGCTTATTATCTTCTTTTTTTTCTTTGTCATTCCAATTATGAATTATGCATTACGAATTACGAATTCAATTATTCTCCTGCGATCGTCGCTACAATCTTTCTTGCTCCGCCGTAGTTTCTAAACTCACAAAGGTATATTCCCTGCCAAGTGCCGAGATTCAATCTGCCGTTGGTGATTGGAATAGTAAGGCTGTCGCCGACGAGGGTGCTTTTGGCGTGGGCTGGCATATCGTCGTCGCCTTCAAGGGTGTGCTGATAATAGGGCTCACGTTCCTTCACCATACGGTTGAATATGCTCTCCATGTCGACGCGGACATCTGGATCTGCGTTCTCATTGATGGTCAGTCCAGCCGACGTATGCTTGATGAAAAGGTTGAGCAATCCCACTTTGGGCAATGCTGGCAGATGAGATAGAATCTCACTTGTGACGAGGTGGAATCCACGTCGCTTTTCATTAAGGGAAAATTCTACTTGAGTCCACATATAATGTCCGTACTTTTATTTTCAGAGACGCACGTCCGTGCGTCTATACGATTGGTTATTCTGTGATCGTGATGTTATAAACGACTGTCGCTTCTGGCTCTTGGTTTCCCCAAGGTCGCTTGTATTCAAATGTGACTTTAGCGTCACCGGTTTTCTCTGTGATGAACTCATATCGTCTTAGCGACGGTGCTCCGCACATCATTGGTCTTGATTCTTCAACAGGTGTCACGTCAAACGATTTGTCGAATCGCAAGATTGTGCTGTCGGCTGTCTCAACCTTCATCTCCCAGTCGTAACCAGTGGTAGGGTTGGTCTTGCCGACCATAAAGATCTTTCCCGACTTAACTGAAACTGTTTCGTTGAATACAGAATCGTTAGGGTAGAACGATGAAAGCCCCACCTCGTTATTTTCTGGCACAACAGTATCTTTTTCTGCTTTGGTATTCTTTACTATTTTTCTGCTCTCCATGCGTCCACCTTGCACTTGTGAACACCCCACCATCGCAATGGCTGAGAAAAATGCCAATATCTTTTTTATTATTCTTTTCATTTAGAGTGATTTGTAGAGACGGGGCATGCCCCGTCTTTACGTATTATTTCTTAATAATTCTCATTATCTCTCCAATCCACAACACTACAGATGTCGCTCCTACGATTAGAATCCAGTCGATGATGTTGAGCGGTGTGACGTTGAACATGGCTCCACCAAGATTCACAATCAATAGTTGTCCGAAGAAGATCAACGCTGCGATAGTAAGGAATCCTTTGCACTCTTTGAAATGCAATGCACTCTTGCCTGTGGCGAATGCTTTGGCGTTGAACATGTTCCAGAACTGAAGCATAACGAATGTTGTGAAGAAGACGCTACACTCGTAGGCTGGAAGTGTCTTGCCTCCTGCCACCATACCAAGGATTCCACTCTCGAAGGTGATTTCGTGGCTCTTCATCACGAATAGCATTCCAATCATGACTGCGAAGAAGAATACTCCTACAGTGAGAATGAATTTCATCATCGGTTTGTTGATGATAAACGCGTCTCTTGATCTTGGTGCCTCCTGCATCACTTTCATCGATGGTGGAAGCGACGCTAATGCCATTGCCGCAAATGTATCCATGATTAGGTTTACCCATAGCATCTGAGTCACAGTTAGCGGTGATTTGATGCCTGGGATGAACGCTCCGACAAGCACGATCAAGCAGGCAGCGACGTTGACTGTCATCTGGAATAGAATGAATCTCTGGATGTTCTGGTATAGTGAACGTCCCCACATCACTGCTCGTGTGATACTTGAGAATGAGTTGTCGATGATGGTGATATCCGACGCTTCTTTAGCCACGCTTGTTCCGTCTCCCATAGATAGTCCGACGTGTGCGGCTTTCAATGCCGGTGCGTCGTTTGTGCCGTCGCCAGTCACTGCCACCACTTGGTTGCGTTTCTGCAATGTCTCCACCAATCTCTTTTTGTCGAGTGGACGTGCTCTGGCAATGATCTTTATCTCTTCTACACGGTCGTAAACCTCATCGTCAGTAAGAGCAGCAAACTCAGGACCTGTGATGATGTTGTTGTCTCCGTATGTCTCTTTCCAAAGACCAATCTGTCGGCCAATCTCTTTGGCTGTTGCTGTAGTGTCTCCAGTCACTATCTTGATGTCGATACCTGCCTCGATACAGCTGCCTACTGCTCCAGGAACCTCCTGTCGCACAGGGTCGGCAATCGCCACAACTCCCATGAATGTTAGGTTGTTCGCCACAAGTTTGTTGTCGCTGTTGATGACAACCTCTCCGTCTTCCACAATCTGATAAGCGAAGGCAAGTGTTCGCATCGCCTGGCTCTGATATTTTAGAAGTGTCTCGTTGATTGTCTGTTTCGACTCTCCTCCTGCGATATTTGAGCAAAGGGCAAGCACAATCTCTGGTGCTCCCTTTAGATACAACACTTTCTTGCCATTCAAATACTGCGACTTGACAAGTGATGCCATATACTTGCGCTCGGTAGAGAACGGTATCTCGTTCACTCTTTCGGCAGCGTCTTTGACTGTCTCAAAATTAATGTTATGCTTGTTCAACCAAAGTAGTAGGGCTCCTTCAGTTGGATTTCCCAAAACCTTTGGATTGGCTGCGTCTGTAAGGTCGAGTAGGGCAGTGGAGTTGACGCTGATTCCCTCTACGACTAAGTTGCTGGCTTCACTGCCGTTTAGTGTCTGGTCTGGCTGCAGATTGAAGAATTTAGTCTCGTGTACCTGCATCTTATTCTGAGTCAACGTACCTGTCTTATCTGTACAGATGACTGTAGTGGCACCCATTGTCTCGCAGGCGTGCATCTTGCGGACAAGGTTGTTGGTCTTGAGCATCGCGCGCATACTGTAGGCAAGCGACAATGTTACCGCCATTGGCAATCCTTCAGGCACAGCCACAGCCACAAGAGCCACAGCCACCATACAAGCCTGCAAAACTTCTGTTATGAATCCTTCCGTCGCCCCGTCGCCAAACCATGAGAATCCGTCGTTGTTGACGAAATACATTCCGATTCGTCCGACAATGATAAGTCCGGCAATCACGTAACTGATCTTTGCGATCAAGTCACCAAGTCCGTCTAACTGTTCGTTCAATGGAGTCTTGACACTGTTGTCAATTTGTGCGGCTTTGAACACTTTTCCATTCTCTGTGTGGTCTCCCACCGCAAAAACACGCATGACTCCGTGTCCTTCCATCACTTTTGTGCCACGCATAGCATGGTTCGACGGAAAGGTTGCGTTGGAATCAAAATCTTCTTCCTTAGTGGTTTTTAAGCAGATAGGCTCACCTGTCAATGAACTTTCGTCTATATTCAGCGACGTTGCCTCAAGCAATTCACCGTCGGCTGGCACTTCACAACCTGTTACTAAAATCACGATGTCGCCCACCACAACGTCTTTGCGTGGTACTTCTGTAGTGATGCCATTACGGATCACTTGGACAGGCTCGTCGTCGTTGACTTGGTTGAGCACCTCAAACTCTTTGTCGGCGGCATACTCAAAATAGAATGCCATACCTGTGGCAAGAAAGATGGCTACCCAGATGCCGACTGGCTCAAAGAAGACTTTAGGATCTGGATGCTGTGTATATTCGTAGATCGAAATGCCGATGGACAATGCTCCAGCGACAAGCAGGATCACGATAAGCGGATCCTTGAACTTCTCCAAAAACTTGAAAAACAACGATTCTTTCTCCGGTGGAGTAAGAATGTTCGATCCATATTGGTTTCTGGATTTGATGACTTCTTGGTTGTTTAGACCAGTGTAATGTTCTTTTGCCATAATTAAAAGTTTGGATTAGCAAGTTTGTGGCTTATGCTCGTTCTTTAATTCAAGAATCGCTTTCAAATCAATTCCTGGAGGTAACATCTCCTTAGGATCTTTGCCGTAGCGAAGAATGTCTCGAACTACGGTTGAGCTGATGAATGAGTGTTGAGGCTCGGTGAAGAGTAGGATAGTGTCGATGCCTGAAATCTGACGATTGGCGTCTGCCACTGTCTTTTCATACTCGAAGTCTGCCACCGCACGTATTCCACGAAGGATGATAGTGGCTCCCACCTGTTTGGCAAAATCGACTGTCAGGCAATCGTAAGTCGCCACCTTTACGCGAGGCTCATTCTTGAATGTCTCCTCAATTATTTTTTTTCTTGCTTCTGTATCAAAGAAAGGTCGTTTCGATTCATTCACACCGATAGCGATGATAACTTCGTCAACGAATGAAAGTGCTCTTTTCACCACTGAGTAGTGGCCAAGAGTAAGCGGGTCGAAACTGCCTGGAAATATTGCTCTTACCATTTGGAAAATTATGTTTTTATTTGCTACAAAGATAGGGATAATAAAATTAAAAATGCTGAATGTGAAATTGGAAAAAATAATAAAAGACTGGATTATTGATAATACTCCGTTTCTTGTCTGATTATTTTTGAGCGTCTAATTTACGTTTGATCTCTTCTGCCGCATATTTTGCTCCAATTGGCGACCAATGGGAATCGTGGCATTTATAGATGTCCTTCTCTCCATTCGCGACGTGTGGATACAATAGATCTTTACAGTTGATGAATCTGTTGTCGCTGTTGTATTCTGTGTAGAAATCAAGTTGTGGATTGACCTTCTTGTTCTTGTCTTTCTTAGCGAAATCTTTGTAGAGATCGTATTTGTCGGCTGGGACTAAGAATAGAAATTTTATGCCTTTTTTCTCAGTCTCCGACAACAGTGCGTTGAGATTCTGCTTGGCTTTATCTATTTTGCTTTTATCTGCTTTCTCTAAATCCTCCCAGTAGAAATACAGATCGTCTTCGGCTCCTTCGCATGTGAACAATTCTTGCTTTAGTTTCAGATGTCTCACTGGATTGCTTACCACTCCGACGTTTCTTTTCACGTATTCTTGGGTGTGGAGAAAATTATCTTTTAGGTCGTCCTTACATTCTCCAATGTTTTTTGCCATCTCTTTGAAATAGTTTAGCTTCGGCTTTTTTGTTGCGGTTTCTGCCGACGGTACGCTTCCCTCAATCTCTGGTTTCTCAATCTCTGGACGTGTCACCATGTCCATCTGATACAGGTTGTTAGTCAAATGGCGCTCCACACTTTCGATAATGACAGTGCGTGGCAATGGCTTGTCTTCAAGCAGACGGTTGATAAACAACTGATATTTAGTGACCTCCCCGTCGCCAGTCCATAATACACAAACTTTATATCCTGGATAAAACTCAGTAAGGAAGTTGGTGAATCCACCTCTTTCCTGCTCTGAGAAGGAGTCTCCAATAATCAGAATAGTGGAATCACATTCGGCTTGCGTGAATTCCAAATTGTCGATGTGTTTTTCGTAAAGTGAATCCATCCACATTCCTTTGATGCTTCGGTGGTAGCCCAAATCAAAGGGTAGAAGTCCTAACTGGCCTAAATCTCCGTTTCTGTTGGGCTCTACCATTGTGGAATAGTATAATATCGTGCAGACGACGGGCAGAGCTATTATGAATAATTTTATGAGGAATCGTTTCATAATCAGAATTGAAAATAGATAAATGTATGGTTTTCACCGGAATATAGCACAATCATGATAAACACGATATAGTACAAAGGTATTCTAATCCACATCTGTTTTATCCAGCGGATATCAAAACTGTGTGTCCTTTCTCTGTTGATCCATTCCATCGCAAGGCATAGCACAATTGCGATGATTGTTGGAATCTGATAAGTGAGATGAAGTTTTGGTGCCTTCCAAGCCACTACGTTGAAAACCTTCTGTAGAATATCGACTGCCGCACCGATGTTTTCGGATCTGAAGATAATCCACCCGATTGTGACGAGCAGGAATGTGCCAAGAATAGCAAGAATCTCTTTAGGTTTTCCCGACGCGATAACTCCGTTGTTGCGTTTGTTTAAATTCAACAAAATCAGTGGAATGAACAGTAGTGCATGGTATGCTCCCCATGCCACGTAAGTCCAGTTTGCTCCGTGCCACAATCCGCTCAAAAGGAAGATGACCAACACGTTTCTCACAATCTTTGGATTGCTCACTCTGCTGCCACCAAGTGGAATATAAACGTAGTCGACAAACCATTTGTTCAATGATATATGCCATCTTTTCCAGAATTCAGCGACGTCGCGGCTGAAATATGGAGTTCTGAAATTGTCTCGTAGTGTGATGCCAAACAGTTTGCCTGTGCCGATTGCGATATCTGAATATCCGGAGAAGTCTCCATAGATCTGTAGAGCAAAGAATACTCCGGCTAAAGCAAGAGTCGCACCGTTGGTGTCCTGATAGTTTTTGAATGCGTAATCCACAAATTCAGCACAGTTGTCTGCCACGACAATCTTCTTAAATAAACCCCATAGAATCTGACGCATTCCGTCGACAGCCTTATTATAATCAAAAACTCGCTCTTTGCTGAATTGAGGAAGAAGGTTGGCTGCCCTCTCAATCGGTCCAGCCACAAGTTGGGGAAAGAAACTGATGAATGCGACAAAGGGGATGACGTCGTGAGTGGCGTCAATTTTTCGTTTATAGACATCGATAGAATATCCGATGGCTTGGAATGTATAGAAGGAGATGCCGACGGGAAGGATGATGTTCAGCGTCGACGTGTGCATCTTGACACCAAACAATGACATCATATCCATAAAACTGCCAACGAAGAAATTGTAGTATTTGAACACACCTAATATCAGCAAGTTGATTACGATGTTTGCTATGCAGATGTATTTGGCGTGTCCGTCCTCTTTAGTGATGTTTTTGTCTATCGCTATTCCTGCTGCGTAGCTGCATATTGTGGTGAATGCGATAAGAAAAAGAAAACGCCAGTCCCACAAACCATAAAAGATATAGCTTGCAACTATGATTAGTATGTTTTGAATCTTCAACTGCTTGAACACGAACCAATAGAGGCTGAACACTATCGGAAGGAACAGCAGATATTCAAAAGAATTGAAAAGCATTGGTATGGATTTATAGAAAAGGAGACGGGGATGCCCCCGTCTCTATAAATTAAAATTCTACTTCAAAGTCAACTCGTCTGTTTTTCTTTCTTCCACTTTCTGTGTCGTTGGATGCAATCGGTTTTGTGTCTCCGTATCCGAAACTCTTCAAACGAGAACCTCTGATTCCTTTCATAGTTAGATATTTGACAACCGCTGCTGCACGGTCTTTCGACAACTTCATATTTTTCTCTGGTTTTCCCACATTGTCTGTGTGTCCGGAGATGTTAAGCTTGTATCTTGGGTTCTCCTTCATCATCTTCACCACTTTGTCAAGGACTGGGTATGAAGTCTTCTTGATAACCGCTTTGTTTGTTTCAAATTGGATGCCATGCATTGCCTGCTTTAATACAGCTTTTGTCTTTGCAGAGATGACAGGACAACCGTTGTTGCTTACTGGACCTTTGACTGTTGGACATTTGTCAAGGTAGTCAGGCACTCCGTCTCTATCGGTGTCGATAGGGCAACCTACAGCGTCAACAGTTATTCCTTCTGGTGTGTCCGGACATTTGTCGTTGACGTCGTTCACACCGTCGCCATCAGAATCATATGGACAACCGTCCTTGTCTACCTTTCTTCCAACCGGCGTATTAGGACACTTGTCAAGGTAGTCTGCCACACCGTCGCGATCGCTATCTATTGGGCATCCTTTTGCGTCAACCTCTACACTGTCTGGCGTGTTTGGACATTTGTCTAGATAATCAGGCACTCCGTCACCATCGCCGTCAAGCGGACATCCTAATGAATCAACTAAGACTCCCTTAGGTGTGTTAGGGCATTTGTCAAGGTAATCAGGCACACTGTCCTTATCTGTGTCGACAGGACAACCGCATGTATCTACTTCGACTCCTGCAGGAGTGTTCAAGCATTTGTCATACTTGTCGTAGATGCCATCGTGGTCGTTGTCTTTCAATCTCGGACAAGGTATCTTGACTCCCAACTTGATTCCGATGGAACGGAGACTCGCATTGTCGATACCTGTTGAATTCAACACTCCACAATAATTGTCAATGTTGCTCAATGATCCGTATTCGTCATTTCTTATGCTTGATAATCCGAGCGTTCCGTAGATTCCATAAAAGAAATCTGCATTGATATTCTTGTGGACAAAATCTAAGTCGAAATAGATTCCTGCTGAGACATGCTTTGTGTCGGTCGTTCCGTGTGGACGGTTGTGGCTTGTGGTGTAACCATGCTGTGGAATGTTGGCGTTTAGATCCAAATCTGCACTTCCAAGGTGTCCGGTCGAGGTATTGCTTCCAGACTTTACTCTGTATGTTGTCTTGATTGGATACATTAATTTCAAACCTCCTCCAGCAAACAACGATGTGTTGCCTCGTAGGTGTTTGCGATAAATGAGTCCGATAGGTGTTTCTAATGCTATACATGTCTGTCTCTCCACCCAATCGTTGAATTCAGTGAAGAAATTACAATCTTCGATTGATGTCGTACCGTCGTAATATGTCACTGGTATTTTCGTTGTCGACGCGCATGTCACGTTGATTGTCGACTTCGCATTGTACACTGCGGCTCCAACTCCGAATGAAAGTCCGATTTTCTTTTCACTATTAAGCCCACCGAAGAAGATGTTGTAGTCGAGGTTGAACACTCCGCCCGCCATTGGTGAACGCTCACCAATCTCGATGTCGTATTTCAACGTGTTGATTCCGCCTCCAAATCCAAGACTCAAAAACTTGTTTTCTGGCTCAAAAAGCGGATGAATAGAAGTTTGCGGCTCCGCATTCACAACTTCTGTGCCTATAGGCTGACCTCCATTAGTGGTAAAGTCAGGTGCTGGTTCCAATGTCGACTGCTGGTTTTGTGCTGACAGACATCCAAATGCAGTGGACAATGTTAATAGTATGCTTGTTGCTTTTTTCATGATTCTCTCCTCCTGATCCTTATTCAACCCTTATCTTACAATCACTACTACGCTTTTATCTGTACCTTCAAGAGCCAAAACGTAAACTCCAGCTTTGACAGTGAACTCCATCTCTGTTGAGACTGGTTTTGAGTCGATAACCTCTCCGTTGATGCTCATTAGCAAAACGTTAGCCGCTGTGCTACTTGCTGCACTTGCAATGATCTTTCCGACTTCTCCATGTGCGGTTAGATATACTGGTTTCCCGAAATCAAGATATGTCGGTCCGACAATCAAACCTCCGTCTACCACACATGAATATAATCCGCATAGTCCATTGTCGTCAGAATAGTATTGGCCTGTTGCTCCTGGAATCAACTCTCCATCTTTATACCACTGGTATGTTGTTGTGTTAACCACTGTTTTGTCTACGGCAATCACGTCGTTCCAGCATACGATGATGGCTGAGGCAGGGTAGTTGACATTTACGTCGACAGAGAAAGCCTTTTCGATATTTCCCGACTTAAGTGTCACGTTGACTTTGTGTTTGCCTGGCATTGTTGTGTACAAAGACGGAATCTTGATGGTTGGCATCGCATTGTCGAACTCGATCAAGGAGTCTTTCAACTCTGGGAATCCATCACTGTTGATGCTGAAGTATTGCAACAATCCGTCGATATTGATAGGGATCTCAATGCTTTCGCCTGGATAGATAGTAAACTCCATTTCGTCTAGCTCGAAATCAAAACCTATGCTCTCTGCAATTTCAAACTGGTAGTTTCTTGGCGCAACAGTACCGTCTGCCCATTGATAATGAACGGTGTCTTTAAGAGTCACAGCGACGGTGTATTCTCCGATTTCTTTTTGGACATTGCCTTCCACTGTGTATTGGTCGCTGTTTGTGATTGAGAAAGTCTGCTCTTTCTGGTTGTAGTAGAAAATTGTTGTGTCTTCCTCTGGAATCACAACTTTGATTCTCTCAATCACCAAGTCGTAAGAGACGGCATCTGTAGTCGAATCACTCCAAATATAGTTTGGCTTCAACGTTAGTGTTGAAGTGTAAGTGCCTGGTTCTGTGCCTTCTGCGTATCCCGAAATTATGTAAGCGGGGCTCTCTGGAATAGTCATTGTGTAAGTTGTGCTGTCGTAAGTGACAGTCTGTAAATTCACGGTTGGCTTCTCTACGTAGATAGGATTGATTTTTACTGCAAACAGCTTAGATTCAATTGTGCCGTCTACCCAAGTATAGCCTTTGTTTGGGACGATTGTCACAAAATATTCTCCTGCGTCCAATCCTTGTCCGTTAATGATAGAGTAACTGTCGTGTTGTGGGACAAGATCGATAGTTCTTCCTGTATAAGTGAAATCTGTGATCTCTGGTTCTTTGACGATGCCTTCAGTAATAACAAATGTGAGTTTTTTAGCCTCAATTGTATTGTCTACCCACATATAGTTGTCTGTATCAGTGATATAAACTGTTCTATCGTAAGTCCCAATTTCTACCGCTGCTACATTTATAGGGTTTACAATATAATGCTCATTTGGCGTTATATCAAATAGTTTTATCTTTCCGTCATACAAAAAAACGCTGTCGCCACTTGCTGTTGGAAGCTCAACCTTGACCTTTCCTATTTCAAAATTGTATGCTTTAGCTGTAGTTGTTCCGTCTGTCCATTGATAATTCTCATTCTCCAATTCGACGTTGACAACATACATTCCTGCATTTGTCTGGGCGTTACCTTTGATGTTGTAGTAGACGCTTGGCTTGATGGCGTACACTTGCGTCGCTCCGTTGTAAGTGAATTTGCTAGTGTCGGCTGCTGGAATCTCAACTGATGCTCTGCCGATTACAAAATTGTATGTTTTGTCTGCGACGGTATTGTCAGCCCACTCATAGTTGACAGTGTCGTTAAGAGCGACGATAACTTCGTGGTTGCCGGCATTGGTTTTGCGGATGCCTTCTGCTGTGTAGAGCTCATTGTCTGCGATGTTATAAGTCTGCTGTTTGCCGTCGTATGTGAAAATAGATTCGTCAGCTGCTGGAATCTCTACCTGCGACTTGTTGATTACAAAACTATATGTTTTTGACTCAGTAGATCCGTCTTCCCAAGTGCAAAGGGCAGAATTGTTAAGCGTCACGGTTACTTCGTACGCTCCTGCTGTAGTGTGGGTGTTTCCAAATACGCTATAGTTTTCGTTGTCGGCAATGGAGAATGTCTGTGGCTCTCCATTGTAGACGAACTGAGTCATGTCTCCTGTAGGGATAGCGACCAATGTCTTGCCTGGTTCGTCTTCTGCCAATGATGTGGCGCAATTGAATAGAGTCGCGGCAATCATGGAACTAAACTTGACAATATGTCTTGTTTTGCGTGAGTAGTTAGTTTTTCTCATACAAAAATGTTTTTCTGGTATTCAATACTAAAATGCAATCAGATTGTGTATAAAGCTGATGCGACGCTACAAATATAAACATTTATTAGTATAAAGGTAGAGGAATGGAGAAATAGATATCAACCATTCAAAATGTAGATTGTTGAGATTTTTTATGCGATTTTTGATTCGCAGGTCAGAATGGTATCAGACAACAATAAATTCAGTGAAAATGGAATCAGAAATGAAGATTCCTTTTTCGGTAAGACGGCATTTATTCCCGTCGATCTCCACGTTGTTCTCTTTTGTTTGTGCTGCTGCAATCTCCTTGGCAAACTCAGTGAATTTGTTGCCGAATTTGTCGCAAATGTATTGGAAATCAATTCCGTCGCTAGTGCGCAACGCAGTGAGGATATAGTCGTTGTATTTCTCTTCCACACTCAACTCTTCAATCTCAGCATCAAGTTTTCCTTCGCTGATTGCCTTCAGGTATTTTGGCAGATGGCTAACATTCCACTGTCTGCTTTTGCCGTCATAAGAGTGTGCGGCAGGACCGATTCCGAGGTATGGAATGTCATGCCAGTAGGATGAATTGTGTCGTGAACGGAATCCGTTCAACGCAAAGTTGGAAATCTCGTAATGCTCGTAGCCTGCAGCCGACGTCGCTTCTCTAAGATGCTTGAAGCAAACGAGGCAGTCCGACTCATCCATCGCAGTCAGTTCTCCCTTCGCAATTTTCTTTGTCAGAAGTGAACCTTCATGCAATTCAAGGCAGTATGCCGAAATATGGTTGGGTTTTAAGGATATGGCGGTTGCAACGTCATCTTTCCAAGAATCAATAGTTTGTGACGGCATGCCATAGATCAAGTCGACGCTGATGTTATTGAATCCGTACTTGCGGGCATTGGCGATTGCCTCTTTCGCTTCATTCGCATTATGTCGACGGTTGATGGTTTTCAGAGTGGTGTCGTTGAACGATTGGCAACCGATGCTGAGACGGTTGATGGCTGTCCTCGACAGGTTTTTCAGATACTCGTCGGTCAAATCATTTGGGTTTGCCTCCATCGTGATCTCCATCTCTTTGATGTCGACGTGGGGAAACGTCTCCAACGCACAGTCAATCAATGTGTTGATCTCCACCGATGTAAGCAACGATGGTGTACCACCACCGATATATATTGTCTGTAGGGGCAATCCCTTTGGTAGATAATCCACACGCATCTTCATCTCCTTGCAAAGTGCATCGATCAACTCCACACGTTTGCTGAGAAGCGTTGTGGAGAAAAAATCGCAGTAACTGCATCTTTGTGTGCAGAGAGGAATATGAATGTAGAGACCAGCCACTTGCTTTTACTCTTCTTCGGATGAATCTTCTTCAGTTGAATCCTCTTCGGTATATTTTTGCCAGGCTTTTTCTGCCTCTTCGATCTCCTCGAAGATAGGGTAGCGGCAACGGCTGAAATAGCAGTAGCAAGCACCGCTTTCAAGTTTGTCGATGATAGTCTGAGGCACCGAACCGTCGGCTTCAAGAAGAGTAACGATCTCATCTTTAGTTAGATAGACGGTCATGCTGTTAGGAGTCATATCCTTGATATACCAGAAGGGAAGATACCACGTGCCTAAGAATTTTTCGTATTCCTCATTTCCTCCTACCAGTTCAAAAGTCATTTTGTGGCTATCGGCGTTGTATGCGCTACGTCTCATAAAGAAAGCGTCCTCGTCATCAATGTCGACGATGCAGTAGGCTGTGTCAGGAGTGAAGTATAGAGTACGGCATTCCAACGTCTTCTTCATGAAATTCTGACAGACATTGGCTGCAGTGTTCTGCATGCTTCCATTTTTAGTGTTGATCACGGCACGGACGGAGTCGAATTTCCAGCCTCCCATAAGGTAATTCTTGTTGATTGGAGTCAAGTCGATCTCGGCAACAAACTGCTCTCTGCAAGAGGAGAGTGCGATTGCGATTGTTGCTAAAATGAGTATAAATAATTTCTTTACCATATTATATCCTTTAATGCGTTGTTGATGAAAACTATACAAAATTATGATTTAGAATGGAAAATCAAATAAATAATATAAAAAAAGAAGACGGAAAACCTTCCGTCTTCAATCTTTATACACTTTAAGCTCTAAGCTTTAAGCTCTTACTCTCCGCCACCGAACTCCATCAAGTAAGCCTTGATGAATCCGTCGATGTCTCCATCCATTACTGCGTTGACGTTAGATGTCTGATAGTCAGTACGGTGATCCTTCACGCGACGGTCGTCGAACACGTAGCTTCGGATCTGGCTTCCCCACTCAATCTTCTTCTTTCCTGCCTCGATCTTAGCAGTCTCCTGGCGACGCTTCTCCAACTCGATATCGTACAACTGTGATCTCAACAGACGCAAGGCATTCTCCTTGTTCTTAGGCTGGTCACGAGTCTCAGTGTTCTCGATTACGATCTCATCATCCTGGTCTGTCAATACGTTGTGGAATTTATAGTGCAAACGAACACCAGACTCCACCTTGTTGACGTTCTGACCACCGGCACCTGATGAACGGAATGTATCCCACGACAAACCTGCTGGGTTGATTTCGATCTCAATTGAGTCGTCTACCAAAGGAACGACGAATACAGAAGTGAACGAAGTCATACGCTTACCCTGAGCGTTGTATGGAGAGACACGCACCAAACGGTGGACACCATTCTCACTCTTCAAATAACCGTAAGCCATATCGCCCTCAATCTTCATTGTGGCTGTCTTAAGTCCGGCTTCATCACCATCCTGGTAGTTGGAAATCTCGCATTTGTAACCCTGACGGTCGGCCCAACGCTGATACATTCTGAATAGCATCTCTGCCCAGTCCTGAGCCTCAGTACCACCCGCACCGGCAACAATCTTAAGCACAGCGCTCATCTTGTCCTCCTCAGCGCGAAGCATATTCTGCATCTCAAGGTCTTCAATCAATTTAAGGGCTTTCTCGTAGGCTTGGTCGACGTCGGCTTCTGTCACTAACTCCTCCTTAAAGAAGTCGAAAGACAATTGCACCTCCTGTGCGGCATTGTGAACCTCTTCGTATTTCTCAACCCAACGTTTAAGGTCTTTCACCTTCTTCATCTGGACCTCTGCTGCTTTCTGATCCTCCCAGAAATTAGGGTCATGCGTACGCATCTCTTCTTCCTCAATCTGCACACGCTTGGCATCTATGTCAAAGATACCTCCTCAACGCGTCCTCGCGTTCCAACACATCTTTTAGTTGGTCTATAGTAATCATAAAATCGTATGAATGTAAAATTTAGTGCAAAGGTAAGGAATATTTGTGATATGACAAAATGAGTCAATCACTCCTGTGTGAAGCACTAAATCCAAATCTTAATCCCAAAGACTCTTTTCTTCCTGGTATCTCTTGGTTGCCTTGATCTTTCTTTCGTTTGAATAGCCAGTCACCACGTTGACATCATGGCCATCCTTTTTCACTGATTTGTATGATAGCTCTTCAACATATAGATTCAAAAGTTTGTTGGCTAAAACATCATTTTTATAATCCAATGCAAGACCTAAGTATTCGTCAATCTTGTTGTTATAAGTCTTAGCCTGCAGGTCATAGATATGGACACTTTCAGTCTCTTTGCCTATTTCTGTTTTCTTTGCTTTCACTGTGTCTATCTTAGAGATGAGCTGCGCATTGGCCTCTTCTGTTCTCTGAGAGATAAGAAACGACGCTTCTGCATTGTCGATTATCTTTTTGCATTTCTCAAACTCAGTATATTTAACGAGTTTTAGATTGTCGCAATATATTCTGGCATTTGTGAAGTCGTATTCTTTCAAAGCACTGATCAAGGAGTCTTTCAACGCTGCCGACTTTGCATTTCTAATCTTGCTTTCGAATTTCTCTGATTCAGGATAATTCAAAGAAGAAAGCAATATGCAATACCTTTTTGCATATACAAAATCTTTATTTTGCAATGCTTCCTCCAATGCTGTTGTGACAAGATTTTCCTTCTGTGTTGAGATTTCTTTCTCGTCGTCGAACAGGCTAGATTCCTTGTTGATTTCGGATTCTATAAAATTATATTTTTCTTCTTGTGTTTTAGGTTCTTCCTTTGATAAACAAGAAGTTAACGCTAAAGATGCAACAATAGCAATTATTGAGTTTTTAAGCGCGTCCATACCAAAAATAGTTAAGTGGTTATATAAATCCCTTTATTTTATAGGCATGGCAAATAAACACCATGCATTCATGCATACAAAACTACAAAAGAAATGATAAAAAACAAAATTTTTACATGTTTTGATGGAACGTGTGGGTAAATATCCTTTGATTTGAATAATCGCTAATTTAATAATTACCATGTCGTTAATATCTTATGTTTTGGATTCTAATATTTTATTCATATTTTTGGATTCAAATAGGTGATTATATACGAGTTGTCCAAACACGCTTTTTGTTTATACGCTCGTCCTACGGACTCGCGTTGGAGGAGGGGTTAGGGCCAAATAAATCAAAAATGGGCCCTTAACAATCCTCATTTTGGACAAGCGCTGTAAATCTCCTACAAATATTATTGACTAAAAGACATCATGAATATGAAAAGACTATTTGTTGCAATCTTTACTGTTTTGGTTTCAGTCTGCACTGTTGGTGCCTCATCTGTTGAGGTTAGAAGTGCAGCCGCCTTATACGCCCAAAAAGACTACGCTGGAGCGATGGAAATGTTGAAGAAGGCGTTAAAGAAAAATCCTAAGGATATTGACGCTCTACATAAGATTGCGGTTCTTTGTTATGATTTGAATGATATTGATAATGCGTTTAAGTATATAGATAAAGCCATCAAATATACAAAGAAGGACGATCCAAGTCTTCCTGTTTGTTATGGAACGAAGGCAGCTTTCTATTTGGATATCAAAGATACTGCGTCTGCATTGAAAACGTATGATATTGCCATCTCTATAGATCCAGGTCAAAAGGAGGTGTTGTTGGACAGAGCCATCTTGTTTAGAAAAATGGGCCAGTATGACAAGTCGACGGCCGAATTAAAAAAGGTTATCGCCATGGAGCCTAATCTGCAGGCTTACAGGGGTGTTGCCCTAAATGAATACTATAAGGGAAATTATAAGGGCGCTGTGGACTGGTACTCTACATCACTTGTTAATTTTCCTGATGGGCATTACACTTATGTCTTACGCGGAAATTCATATTTGAAGATGAAAGAGTACGACAAGGCGGTGGAAGACGCTATGTCTGCAATTCCTACAAAATATTTTGATGGTGCCAGTCGTTTGCTAGATCAAGTGATTGATTCGACATCGTTTGATTCTGTAATGTCTAAACTTAAAGCCAAGTCAGAAAAAGAACCGTCGAAACTTATCTGGAAAAACTTGATGGCAAATCTTTATTTCAATAATGGAAGACCATACGAGGCTATTGATTTATATTCTGCCGCATTGCATAAAGGAGTAGACGATTATCTAGATTATCTGTATATTGCAGATTGCTACTCAATGACGGGTGAGTTTGAATTGGCTTTGGCATACTGTGATTCTGCCTATGCGGTGGACCCTAAGAAAATGAGATGCTGGTATCAAAAAATGAAAATTCACATGGCTATGGAGCAATATGACAAAGCATTAGAGTGTGCTGACATATTGATAAAAGAGAATCCTTCATCCAAAAGAAATATTTTAGAAAACCGATCTGACATCAAACATCTTAAGGGCGATTTAGATGGCGCTTTGGCTGATTTGGAGTTGATGCATAAATCATCTAATGTCACTGACTTCGATAGATTAAAAAAGGCGTCGTTGTTGTATAGAATGGGCAGACAGAAAGACGCGGAAACGATTGTGAATGCATTGCTGGAGAATAAGGATTTTGCTTCTGGACCATTCTCGAAGTTTGCCTATGCAATTTTAGGTCAAAAGGATAAGATGAAATCGTCGTGTGAGGAGGATGTGAAAAATGGATTCGACAAAAGACTCTTTAATATTGCCTGTGCGTATGGCCTTATAGGTGAGTATAAGGAAGGCTTGGTATATTTAAGAATGGCTTTTGAAAAGGAAACTAAGGATATTTTCTCTGCCCTTATCGACGTGGATATGATTGAATACCGTAAACTACCAGAATTTTGGGAGTTAGTAAACGAGTTTAGACCAAAGAAGAAATAGTTTCGCATAGCACGTTGTGAATTAAAAAGTGTATCTTTGCACCACGTTTTGTTCCGACTTGGGGATTTATCCTCCATTTCGGATTAAAAGGGAATCGGGTGAGAGTCCCGGACAGTCCCGCTGCTGTGACCTTTAGTAGAGGATTGCTCAATAATGTTAGGACAGGCATAAAACCTGCCCCTACGGAAATGCCACTGTTGAATAATAGTGGGCAACCACAAGGGGTTGCCCCTACGGATTGGATGGGAAGGCGAGCAATTGAAGGAAGTCAGAAGACCTGCAAGACAACATACACCTGGCACCTCCGAGGAGAGGAATGTAGGACCACGTCTTCGTTTTCGTCTTCGTTTTCGTTTTCGTTTTCGTCTTCGTTTTC
Source organism: Paludibacteraceae bacterium (assembly GCA_024401495.1). Next base: position 6,919 of record JAKSKW010000014.1, on the reverse strand, counting down.
GTTTTCGTCTTCGTTTTCGTTTTCGTTTTCGTTTTCGTAAACGTCCCCCTCCGTGTCTTGGTGTATTAAGTAGGTTTTTATTCACCAAACAGGATGTGCTTTAATTCCAAAACAATTTCTTCGATTCTTTTGTGGTTGGCTCCCGTATTAGTATATGGAAATCAGCCTGATAGCATATATTTCAATTCAAATTTGGAAGGTGTTGAGGTGATTGGTGTCAAGAATTCAGTACCTACCACCACTACCACACAAACAATCAATCTTAATAATTCAGATCGTCTTGCTTTACGCGATGTGTCAGATGCAATACGTCGTTTCTCTGGAGCTGACATCAAGGACTATGGTGGTGTAGGTGGTCTGAAAACTGTATCAGTGAGAGGTCTTGGCTCCAAGCACACCGCTGTTTGTTACAATGGCGTCCCAGTGACGGATTGCCAGAATGGTCAGGTTGATCTGGGTAGATTCTCCCTCGACCAACTTGATAATATCTCGTTGTATATTGGAGAGTCTGACAATATCGATTGTCTGGCTTCCTCTTTCGCGTCGGCTTCTATGCTGAATCTTCTTAGTTTTGCTCCTTTCTATACAGATAAGAATTACCATGCCGTCGCAAAAATCACTTGTGGCTCATTCGGATTTGTTAATCCATTCCTCTCTTTCGATCATAAAGTAGGAAAAGAGAATAGCATCAGTGCGTCTGCTGATTTCTTGCGTGCCGACGGTAATTATCCCTACACTCTCACGAATGGCAGTCTGAAGACGGAGGAAATACGTGAGCATAGTGCTGCTGCCAGTGGTCACGGGGAGTTGACTGGTGATTTTAAGATAGGCAAAACACATTTGAATGCCAAAACCTATTATTATCTGTCCGACAGAGAGTTGCCCGGCGGTGTCGTTTTCTATAACACATTGAGCAACGAGACGTTGAAGGATAAGAATGCGTTTGCTCAGGTGTCGTCTCGTACAGATTGGGAAAAGACGATGTTGAAACTCTGTGGTAAGTTCAATTGGAATGCCAACTACTACCATGATGAGGCTATGAAGTATCCCAACGGTGTGCTCGACAACCGTTATTTCCAGCGTGAGTGGTATGGTGGCGCGGTGGTACGGCATAATTTCACGAAAAAGTTTTCTATGGCTAACGCTACCGACTACAGATTCAACAGTTTCAACTCCAATATCTACGATTGTGTCTTCCCTCAGCGTCATACTGTGTTGGAAGCGTTGAGTGGAAAATTCGAGAATAAAAAAGTGACTGCAACCGCCACTTTGCTTGGATCTTTCTTCTTCAACCAAGTGGAGATTGGCGACGCTCCTGAAAACCATCAGCATCTGTCGCCATCAATAGCAGTTTCGTATAAACCGTTTGATAAATCGTTCTATATAAGAGCCTCTTTCAAGGATATCTTCCGTATGCCGACATTCAATGAGTTGTATTTCAATTCATTCGGAGCAAGAACTCTGGAACCAGAGAAGACTCGCCAATTCAACGTCGGTGCGACATATCAGTTTGACAATCGTCAACGTGAAGGTCAACGTCAACGTAAGTTTTCAATCTCAGCCGACTACTATTTCAATCAGGTCGACGACAAAATCGTCTATATTCCGAAGATGTTTGTGTGGAGCATTCTCAATATGGGATATGTGGAGATCAAGGGTTTGGATTTCATGACAAATATGGAGATTGCGACGTCGGAACGGACATCTCTCTTCTTCACTGCCAAATACGCATATCAACATGCCGTCGACTTGACTAATCCTAAGTCGGATATCTACGGACATCAGATTCCGTACACTCCGAAACATTCGGGTAATGGTAGCGTCGCCTTTGAGAATCCGATTGTGAATTTTTCATATAATATCAATGCGGTAGGTCGACGTTACTCTTTGCCGCAGAATATCAAAGCCAACAGGATGGATGCCTATGTGGAGCATAGCGCGTCGCTCTATAAAAAGTTTGATTTTAAGAAGTTTGATATGAAACTGAGAGGAGATGTGGTCAACTTTACCGACAAACAATATGAGGTGGTGAAGTTTTATCCTATGCCTCGACGATCATATAAAGCATCGGTTGAATTTAAGTTTTAATTAATATATAAACAAATGGATTTTAAAAGATCATTTAGAGCAATGGCTCTTCTTATGATGGGAGCTGTATCATTCACAGCATGTGATGAGGAGGAAGAGTCGGATCAGCCAGCAAAAGGCAATGGTATCGTTTACGTGCTAAACGAGGGTTCGATGGGTAGCAACAACGCATCTGTGTCTGCTATCAACCTTAAAGACACAACTGCTTACGCATCTCAGTTTGCGACAGTCAACGGACGTAACCTTGGCGATACAGGTCAGGATATGCTTCGTTATGGTGGCAAGATCTACATCGCTGTTTATGGTTCCAACACTATCGAGGTTGTCGACGGTAATTCGTTGAAGAGCATCAAGACGATCCAGACTGAGGCTGGCAAACCAGGTAATCCTCGCTCACTTGCAGCAGACAATGGTAAGGTTTACGTATCTCTTTACGACGGTTATGTTGCCAAACTTGACACTGCAAAACTTGCTATCGAGGATTCAATCGCAGTTGGTCCAAACCCAGAGGAGCTCACAATCGCCAACGGCAATCTTTACGTTGCTGTGTCTGACGGTATGAACTACGCTAATGGTTACGCTAACGGAATGTACGTTTCAAAGATCGGTCTTGATTCATTCAAGGTTGCATCTAAGATCGACGTGTTGGTAAACCCAACAAGGATCACATCTGATAAGGATGGCAACGTCTTCGTTATCTCAATGGGTAACTACTACGACATCCCAGCTACAGTCCAGAAGATCACTAAGGACGACAAAGTGTCTGTTGTAGGAAATGCAACTCTTATGGCTTGCAATGGCAACACTCTTTACACAATCAATGCTCCTTGGGGTGCTTCTTCAATCGATTTCGTAAGCTACAACACTCTATCAGGAACTAAGGAGAACGACGCGTTTATCAGCGGTACTGCAGATGAACTTCCTGCTAACCCAACATCAATCAGCGTTAATCCTAACAACGGAAACATCATGATTGGTTCTTACTTGACTGCGTCTGATTATTCAAGCAACGGTTACGTGTTTGAGTATGTTTCTGGTGCATTCAAGACTAAGTACAACGTAGGTGTTGGACCAAGAAAGATCGTTTATTGATTTTCTAAAAAACGGGCAGGTTTGAAACCTGCCCCTACGAATTGAACAAATGGTCGTAGGGGAGGGTTTCAAACCCTCCCGTATAATAAAAACATAATGAAATACTTCACAAGCATACTATTCTCTTTGATTATTCTGTTGACCAGTTGCCAGCAGAACAAACCTGTTGAATCTCAAGATGGTAAGGAAATCCCATTCGCCTACGCCCAATTAGTGAAGGTGTGGGAGTGCGACGGATTCAGAAAACTTGAAATCATTAATCCGTGGGATTCCGCCTCTCTGCTTCAAACCTACTTGCTTGTGGATAAAACAAAAGAGTTGCCATCAAACCTGCCTGATGGAGTCGTAATCCGAACTCCGTTGGAAAAATCTGCCGTCTTCACAACAGTACATTGCTCCGCTATCGAAGAACTCGGAGCTGTCAATTCTATTGCTGGCGTTACAGATTTGGAGTATGTTTCCAATTCTACTGTCGCTGAACTCACTAAAAATGGAAAAATAGCAGATCTTGGTTCGGGAATGTCTCCCGATGTCGAAAAGATCATCACCGTCTCACCGGACGCAATTCTCCTATCTCCATTCAAGAACAGTGGAGGACATGGGGAGTTGGATAAACTTGGCACTCCGATTTTTGAGTGTGCCGACTATATGGAGCATGAGCCACTTGGACGTGCGGAATGGATCCGCGTCTACGGAATGCTCTACGGAAAAGAAATAATCGCAGATTCGATTTTCAATAATGTGGCTTTGATATATAAACAGATTGAAATAGAATCACGACAAGAAAATAAGACGGGGCATGCCCCGTCTCTACTGTACGGCATTGATTTCAACGGGGCATGGTATGCGCCTGGAGGAAAAAGTTACATGGCAAAAATGTTCGCGTCGGCTGGAGCAAATTATATCTTCGGGGAGACGACGCATGCCGGTTCGGAGGCATTCGCATTTGAAACCGTCTTCGACAAAGGTTATGATGCCGACGTCTGGCTCTTCCTCTACAATGAATCTGCCGACAAAACATATAAGGATTTGAAGCGATTTGAGAAGTTCAAATCCGTGAAGAATAGAAACGTGTTTGCCTGCAACACTGCCAAATCGCATTACTACGATGAAATCCCATTCCATCCAGAAAGACTATTGAAAGATTTGTCTGTCATCTTTAATCCGAATTGCGAAGGAAAATTGGTTTATTATCGTTATTTGGAGGAATGAGAAAACGTAAAATTTCCGAAAAATAAATCGTAAAATTCTTTTATTAAATCCATTCTCGATAATTTTACGGAAAATTTCTGAGCATTTTACGTTAAACAAAAATGACCAAATATCTAAAATATACTCTCTTTATGTCGACGTTGCTCGTTGCCTTATTCCTCGGCAATATCTTCTGTGGCTCCGTCGACATTCCAGGCAAAGAGGTGCTGAATATTCTTTGTGGTGGGGAGGCTACCAAAGAGAGTTGGAAATTCATCATACTTGATTCTCGTCTGCCTCAAGCAATCACGTCACTGCTTAGTGGACCGGCTCTTGCTGTGTGTGGACTATTGCTTCAAACCTATTTCAATAATCCGTTGGCTGGGCCATCGATCTTGGGAATCAACTCCGGAGGCAGTCTCGGAGTGGCTGTGGTGATGCTGATTATGGGAGGTTCGGTAGGAATTGGAGCTCTTAATTTCACAGGTTTCTTGGCAGTGCTTGTCGGAGCCATCATCGGATCTCTGCTTGTGATGGCAATACTGTTGCTTTTCTCTTCCTTCGTGAAAGGCAATCTGACGTTGCTCATCATCGGAATCATGGTCGGCTATCTCACCTCGTCGGCTATCTCATTGCTCAATTTCTTCGCCACAACTGAGGGCGTGCATTCCTACGTCATCTGGGGAATGGGAACATTCGGAGGAGTGTCGTCGGCACAACTGCCATACTTCTCAATCACGGTTTTGATTGGACTCGTAGCGTCGGTTTTGATGATCAAACCACTCAATGCTCTGCTTTTGGGAGAACGCTATGCTGAAAATCTTGGAGTCAATATCCGAAAGATCAGAAATCTAATTTTGTTGACGGTGGGGCTGCTGACCGCTTGTGTCACCGCTTTCTGTGGACCGATAGCCTTTATTGGTTTGGCAGTTCCACATATCTCACGTTTGCTAATCGGATCCTCCAACCACACTACGCTTCTTCCATTCACGTTGCTGACTGGCGCTGTGATGGCTTTGCTTTGCAATCTCGCATGCATTCTTCCTGGCGACGGAGGCGTTCTTCCGTTGAATGCGATTACACCATTGCTGGGAGCACCAGTGATTATATATGTTCTTGTAAACCAACGTAAAATCCAATATTTCAATTGATGGAAACAGTGTTGTCAGCCAACGACCTTTGTGTCGGATATGTTTGTAGATGTGGAGTCAGTCCCGTTCATCATCATTTGAATTTCTCGTTGCGACGCGGGGAATTGGTGAGCCTTTGTGGAGCCAATGGAGCAGGCAAGTCGACGTTGCTGCGTACAATCTCAAAATTGCAGCCACAACTTGCTGGCGAGATCACGTTGATGGGAAAACCGTTGGAATCATACTCCGAGAAAGAGTTGTCACGCACAATCGGAGTCGTGTTGACAGACCGAGCCCAGACTGGAGGATTGACGGTTGAGGAGGTTGTTTCGTTGGGCAGACAACCGTACACAGGATTCTTCGGTCGGCTTTCAACTGAGGATAAGGAATTGGTGAAAAATGCGATAGAATCAGTCGGAATGGCTGAGTATACAAAAAAGTATATGGCAGAATTGTCTGATGGAGAACGACAGAAAGTGATGATTGCCAAAACGTTGGTACAGGAGTGCCCCGTCGTCATCCTTGATGAACCAACCGCTTTTCTCGACGTCGCAAGTAGAATTGAAATCACACAACTTCTCCACGATATCGCCCACACGCAGAATAGGGCAGTGTTGCTATCCACTCACGACCTTGAGCAAGCCCTTCGCCTCTCCGATAAACTATGGCTGTTGACGACGCATGGACTCCAAACTGGAACACCAGAAGAATTGATTGCCAACCATCAGATCAATACGTTGTTTGAAGGCAGAAACGTCTACTTTGATGAGAAGAGTGGAACGTTTAGAAGCAAATCTAAAGAATAACCACAGAGGATATAGAGGACATAGCGAAAAGCCTGATGTTTTTTGGGGAGAAACGGAGAATGTCAATCAAACTGTGAGGCCTAATTCGCTCATCTTTTTGTAAATCTATCTATGTAACGGATTGACACATTGAATGTTATGCTTAAAAATGACTGTGTAGTAAAAATTTATCCTTTTTTATAGGAGAAAATTCAATCTATTCACATTCTTTTATGAAGTTATTCAAGTGCCTTTCTGCCGACGATACCCACCATTCTTGCATTCCACAACACTTCCGAATACATATAGCGTTTATGCTCAAGCGGAGTCTGCTTAAGCATCAAATCCATATATGTATATAATTCCAAATCTATCATACTCTTTTTTCTTTAACACAGTGCAAATATAAACATTTTACCTCAATGAGGGACATATATGCATATATTCATCCCTCAATGAGGGATTTTATGATCATTTCCCGATTCCGACACCTGCTTCGCAGTAATCGCCAAGAAATCAAATATGGCGTTGGCGTCACATATTAAAAGGAATCCTCTTGCAGATTAAACATGATTTACTTTAATCTACTTTTATGAATGTATCCTCCAATGCGTTCAGCATCCTTAATTTTAA
>JAKSKW010000013.1 GCA_024401495.1 Paludibacteraceae bacterium | reverse complement strand
AGGGTGTCGCTTCGCTTTACCCTGGGCTAGTTTATGTCAGGCTTACAGCCTTTTTTCTATTGACACTCCAAAATGATATTTTCTTGCTCCATTTTGCCCCACTTTTTCGTTGATTTTGGTGATGTTGTTGCTAAATGGCTTAAAATTAATAATTTATAGAGTGCTTGGTTGTTATGGTGTTGCTGTTAACAACTTGTTGAAAACCTGTTGAAATGCTGTTGAATGTAAGTTTGAAAGTATAATGTGGGGAAAAGTGGGGAAATTTTAAATTTATTGTGTAATTTTGAAGTCCAAAACTTAAGATTTTAGTTAAATGCAGTTTTTAGGTAACATAGACGCTAAACTTGATGGCAAGGGCAGAGTATTCGTCCCTGCTCAGTTTCGCCGCCTGCTTGAGCAGAGTGGGGAGACAGCGTTGGTGTTGCGTGTGACTGCTGAAGGTTTCGCACAACTCTTCCCACTTTCTGAGTGGACTAACAAGTGTGAGCAGCTAAAATCACGTCTCAACCTTTGGAAAGCAGACCACATGGCTATCTACCGTTCGTACACTTCTAAGGCGGAGCAGCTTGAGCTCGACTCTAATGGACGTATCCTTCTTCAGAAGAAGTATCTTGAGCAGCTTGGTATTGACCTTGATGTGGTGTTTGCTGGTGTTGGAGATAATCTTGAGTTGTGGTCAAGAGAACGCTACGAGGCTTCTATGATGGATGAGGCTTCTCTTGAGGCTGCACTTGAACAAATTATGATATAACCGACAAAGAACTATAGTTATGGAAAATGAAATTGTGTATCATACGCCGGCTCTACTGATCCCTTGCATGGAGGGGTTGGATATCAAGAGTGATGGCGTGTACGTCGACCTGACGTTCGGAGGAGGTGGTCACTCGCGTGAAATCCTCTCGCGTCTTGGAAAAAATGGCCGACTTTTCGCTTTCGATCAGGATGTCGACGCGATTGCTAACATCCCTGATGACGACAGACTTACTTTTTGCCGTTCCAACTTCTGCTACTTGAGCAACTTCCTTGCTTATTATGGTGTGGAGAAGGTAGACGGTGTGCTTGCCGACCTTGGCGTGTCGTTCCACCATTTCGATGAGGCTGAACGTGGATTCTCTTTCCGCTTCGACGGCCCTCTCGACATGAGAATGAACCGTAAGTCGAAATTCACAGCAGAAAATCTTTTGAATGAGTATGACGAGCAACGTCTTGCCGACATATTCTATCTATATGGTGAGATGAACAATGCCCGTAAGGTGGCTTCGACAATCGTCAAGGCTCGCCAGAAGGCTCCACTCACTACTATCTTCCAACTCGTTGAATTGCTTGAGCCGCTTATCGGCAAGGACAGTCAGAAGAAGGATCTTGCAAAACTCTTCCAGGCAATCCGTATCGAGGTGAACGACGAGATGGGTACTCTAAAAAAGATGCTATCACAACTTCCTAAGGTGCTTGGCGACGGTGGTCGTGCAGCTATCCTCACTTACCACTCGCTTGAAGACCGTCTTGTGAAGAATTTCTTCAAGACAGGTAACGTCGACGGAAAGATTGAGAAGGATTTTTATGGAAATACTATTCGTTCGCTGACTCCGGTAAACGGAAAACCTATCGTTCCTGATTCTGATGAGATACAGCGTAATCCAAGAAGCCGTAGTGCCAAATTACGTGTTGCAGAAAAGGAGGAGGACGAATAGCATGAATGAGATAAACAAAATATTCAAAACCTTCCGTGAGCGATACAAATATGTGTTCTCTCAGAAATTCGTGGAGAACAATATGTATTTGTTGGGGCTTATAGTGTTGCTTTGCATCGCTGTGGTTGAAAATCGCTATGCGTGCGACGATCAGTTTAAGCAAATCGTGAGGCTGAAACGTGAGCTTCAGGATAAGAAAAACGATGCATTGGCAGTCAATGCTGAACTGTCGCAGGTCAGCCGTCAGAGTAATGTGAAAGTATTGATTTCTGAAAGTGGCCTCGACGTCGCAGAATCAACTTTACCGCCTTTTATGATTAAAAAGTAGACAGGTATGGCGAAGTTTGATGAGATGAAAAGAAGCATTATCGTCGGAATGATCATTCCCACCATTTTTGTGATAGCAATGGTTGCTCTTATCATTTGGCGAGCTTGCAGTTTGATGTTCGGACCGGAAGGTGAAGGTTGGAGAGGCGTATCCGAAAAATTGGACCATCTTCAGGATAGTACAATTGTCAAGCCTCATAGAGGAAATATCTATTCTTGCGACGGTGAGTTGATCGTAAGTTCAGTGCAGAGACATAAACTTATGATGGACTTCAAGAGTAAGTCTTTCGATAACGATCTTTTCAATGCTAATATAGATTCTTTATGCATCTGTGTCGCAAGATTGTATGGCAATGCACAAGAACCTGCGTACTATAAGAAAAAGGCACTCGAAGCAAAGAAAAATGGCAAAAGAGCTTTTGCGTTTGAGCCCAAGTTTGTATCGCATAGTGATTATAAGCGGGCATTGAAGTTTCCGTTCTGGAGAGAACCCAAAAAGAAGACGGGGTTTTATGTTGAGACTCAGATTGAGCGAAAGAAAACCTTCGGAAATCTTGCCTCTCGTACTATCGGAAACTTTGATCCGGAAAAAAATAAAGGTAGGAACGGTCTTGAGAAGATGTACGATGAATACCTGAGCGGTCTTCCTGGTTTGGCAAGAAAGGAGTTTCACGGTAGTGGACGCCCGACTTGGGAGAACGATATTGATCCTGTCGACGGCGCTGACGTCTACTCGACACTTGATATGCGTATGCAGGATGTTGTGACCGCCGCTCTACGTGATGTGATGACTGAGGCTGCGGCAGACAGTGGTTGCGCGATTCTTATGGATGTCCACACTGGTGAGATCAAGGCTCTTTCAAACCTGACTAAATGGGGAGTCTCGTATATCGACTCGAAAAACTACGCAGTCGGTATGAACTCGGAACCCGGTTCGGTGTTTAAGTTGGCTTCTGTAATCGCGTTGCTCGAAGAGGCCAAAATTGACACTTCTTACCAGATTGAGACTGGTGACGGCTTGTGGAAGGAGAAAGGAATGCACGACCATAATTGGAAACCTGATGGTTCGGGTGGTTTTGGCACTATCTCTTTGGCTCACGCTTTCCACGTCTCTTCAAACATTGGTATCGCAAAGCCGGTCAATGAGTTTTTCGGAAAGAAGAAGGATAAGTTTGTTGAAAAACTGTATTCCATGAAGCTCGCTGATCGTATGGAACTTGATATTCCAAACGACGTCAGACCAGTGATCCGAAATTTTGATGATCCGACGGTGAAGAACGACGGTACTTATCTGACTTCAATGGCGATTGGATACAGTGTTCAGATTCCGCCAATCTATACGTTGACTTTCTATAATGCGATTGCCAACGACGGAAAGATGATCAAACCTCTTTTCGTAAGATCAGTCAAACGAGACGGATCAATATTGAAGACAGAATCAGTAGAGGAGATCTGCCCTAAGGTATGCTCCAATAAGACTCTCGGAAAAGTGAGGGATATGCTTAAGGGTGTGATCGAGCAGGGAACAGGAAAAAAAGCTAAGTCTGATATCCTTCAGTTGGCAGGCAAGTCGGGTACAGCCCGTATGCACTACAACAATTCAAGCGGTACAGCTAAAGATTACCAGCTTTCTTTCGTAGGTTATTTCCCGGCCGACAATCCTCGCTACACTTGTATGGTGGTGAACTGGCAGAAGGCTGATAGCTACTATCTGCATGGTAGTCTGACTGCTAAAGCGTTCAAGACTATCGCAGAACGAATCTATGCAATGACTCCGGTAAGTTGTGAGTCGGCATTATGTGAGAATGGCAAATTCGCTCCTGAGGTTAAGGGTGGTTACAAAAGTGATGTTGACTACTTGTTGAAGGAGTTGAATGTAAGACATATGAAGAACAATCTTGATGATGATGATTGGGTGTCTACTGCTACTGACGACAGTATCGTGAGCATGACTCAGATGAAAGTTGGTAAGTATACTGTGCCAAAAGTCGTTGGACTCGGAGCAAAAGACGCACTCTATTTGCTTGAGAATAAAGGTTTGAAAGTGGAGATGCACGGACGCGGAACTGTGGTGCAGCAATCGATTGCTCCCGGCTCGACAGCAACCCCAGGCGCTCCAATTAAAATTACTCTAAAATAGTTGGCTTATGAAGTTGAACGATTTGATAAATAGCGTCGACTACGAAAAGGTTGTCGGCAATATAGATAAAGAGATTTCTGTTATCTGTCAGGATTCTCGTCAGGTGTCGGCTGGCACTTTATTCGTCGCTGTCTGTGGCTATTCGATGGACGGACACGAATATATCGACTCTGCTATCGAGAAGGGAGCGACTGCAATCGTGCTTCAGAAGATGCCTGCTGATTTGAAGGATGGCGTGGCTTATATCCAGGTGAAGGATTCGGCTGAGGCTCTTGGCCTTTTGGCTTCCGCATGGTATGGCAACCCGTCGTCGAAACTTAAACTTGTCGGTGTGACTGGTACAAATGGTAAGACGACAATCGCCACTGTACTTTACAAGATGCACCGTGAATTTGGACATAAGGTTGGTTTGCTTTCAACTGTCTGCAATTATATCGACGACAAAGCAGTGCCTGCTACCCATACAACTCCTGATCCAATTTCTCTTCAGAGACTTCTTTCTGAGATGGTCGACGCGGGATGTACTTACGCTTTCATGGAGGTCAGCTCTCACGCTGCTGATCAGAAGCGTATCGGTGGTTTGAAATTTGTCGGAGGAATCTTCACAAATATCACTCGTGATCATTTGGATTACCACAAGACTTTCGACAACTACATCAAGGCTAAGAAATCGTTCTTTGATTCTCTTCCTGCCGACGCGTTCGCTCTTACAAATGCCGATGACCGCAACGGTAGTGTGATGATTCAGAACAGCAAGGCGTTGAGAAAGAGTTATTCGATTCGCTCGATGGCTGATTTCAAGGCTAAGGTTGTTGAGGACAGCTTCTTCGGAATGCTTTTGAATATCGACGGCAGAGAGGTCTCGACTCAGTTTGTGGGCCGCTTCAACGCATCCAACTTGCTTGCCGTATATTCAGCATGTGTTTTGCTTGGCAACACTCCAGAGGATACTTTGGTGGCGTTGAGCAAGATGACTCCGGTCAACGGTAGATTCGAGACTGTCCGTGGAGAGCAGAGTGGTGTTTGCGCTATCGTCGACTACGCTCATACTCCAGACGCTTTGGAGAATGTGATCTCTACAATCAACGAGGTCAAGGGTGCAAATGCCGATTTGATCACAGTTTGCGGATGTGGAGGTAACCGTGACAAGGGTAAACGACCAATCATGGCGAAGTCGGCTGTCACTAACAGTGATAAGGTAGTCATCACGTCGGACAATCCAAGAAACGAGGAACCTATGGATATCATCAACGATATGTTGGCGGGCCTTTCTGACGAGGAACAGATGAACGTGATTGTGAATGCTGACCGTGAGCAGGCAATCAAGACTGCGTGTCAGATGGCTAAGAAGGGAGATATCATCCTCGTCGCAGGAAAGGGACATGAGGATTATCAGGATATCAAGGGTGTCAAGCACCACTTCGACGATCATGAGGTTATTAGAAAATATTTAAGATAATATAGAGAGATTATGTTTTATTACTTGTTTGATGGAATGACATTCCCAGGCGCAGGTTTGTTTCACTATGTGACATTCCGTTCTGCGATGGCGTTTGTTGGAGCGTTGCTGTTTGTAATCTTCTTTGGAAAGAAGATGATTGAGTATCTTCAGTTTCGTCAGATTGGCGAGACTATCAGAGATTTGAACCTTGAGGGTCAGATGTCGAAGAAGGGCACTCCTACAATGGGTGGTGTGATCATTATCGGTGGTATTATCATTCCTTGCCTGTTGTTCGGTAATCTTTCCAATATCTATATGATTTTGATGCTTGGAATCACTCTTGGTCTTGGATTCCTTGGTGGAGCGGACGATTATATCAAAGTGTTCAAGAAGAACAAAGAGGGTATGTCTCCACGAGTAAAGATCATCGGTCAGGTGGCTATCGGTCTTGCCCTTGGTTTGACTCTTTATTTAAGTCCGGATGTAGTGATTCGTGAGAATTACTCGACAGTCAACAAAGAGAACGTTGAGGTTGTCAACTATAAGAAGGAGAATGTCAAGTCTACACAGACTACCATTCCATTTGTCAAGAACCATAATTTCGACTACGCATCGATATTTGAGTTTGCTGGCGACTACGCGCAGCCACTTGGATGGATATTCTTCGTGTTGGTGACAATCTTCGTGATGACATTCATTTCCAACGGAGCCAATTTGACTGATGGTTTGGATGGATTGTCCGTCGGAACCTCGATGATAATAGGAGTGGCTCTCGGCATCTTGGCATACTTGTCGAGCCATACAGAGTTCGCAAGCTACCTTAACATCATGTATATCCCTAAGTCGGAGGAGTTGGTGGTTTACTTGTGTGCCTTTGTCGGCGCAACACTTGGATTCCTATGGTACAACTCATTCCCAGCACAGGTGTTCATGGGCGATACAGGAAGTTTGATGCTTGGAGGAGTGATTGCTGCAATTGCGATGATAATCCGCAAAGAGCTGTTGATTCCAATCTTGTGTGGAGTGTTTATCGTGGAGAATTTGTCGGTGATGCTACAGGTGTCATATTTCAAATATACAAAGAAGAAATATGGTGAGGGCCGACGTATCTTCTTGATGTCTCCGTTGCATCACCATTTCCAGAAGAAGGGAATGCCAGAGTCTAAGATCGTAGCAAGATTCTTGATCGTCGGATTGCTATTGGCAGTAATTACAGTGTTGACTTTAAAGGTGAGATAATGAAAAGAATAGTTGTTTTAGGAGCAGGAGAGAGTGGCGTAGGTTCGGCAATCTTAGCCCAGAAGCAGGGTTTTGATGTGTTTGTGTCGGACATGTCGCCAATTAAAGAGAAATATGTGGCCGAGCTAAACCAGTACAACATTGCTTGGGAGCAAGGTCAGCATACAGAGGAGTTGATTTTGAATGCCGACGAGGTAATCAAGAGTCCGGGTATTCCAGAGAAGGCTCCAATCATCAAGGCGTTGAGAGCAAAGGGCATCAACATAATCTCAGAAATCGAATTTGCCGGACGTTACTCAAAGTCGAAGATGGTTTGTATCACAGGTAGCAACGGAAAGACAACAACCACTACACTTGTACACTACATCTTCAAGATGGCTGGACTTGATGCCTCACTTGCAGGAAATATCGGATTCTCATTGGCACGTCAGGTGGCAATCGATCCTCACGACTACTATATTATCGAGCTAAGTAGTTTCCAGTTGGACGGAATGTATGATTTCAAGGCAGACATCGCTATTCTGCTTAACATCACTCCAGACCACTTGGACAGATATGAGTATAAGTTCCAGAATTACGTAGATTCCAAGATGCGTATTATTCAGAACATGACAGAGAACGATACATTCATCTATTGGAATGAGGATCCTGTCGTAACAAAAGAGATTGAGAAATACGACATTAAGGCAAAGATGATGCCGTTCTCAATTCAGACAATCGAGGGCATGGCAGCCTACTTGGAAAACAATCAATTAGTAATCAACTTAAATAATAATTATATAGATATGGATATTAATAAACTTGCTTTGAAGGGACAGCACAACACCTACAATTCGATGGCGGCTGGTATTGCTGCAGGCGTTGAGGGTATCAAGAAAGATACAATCCGCAAGGCGTTCAGTGAGTTCAGCGGCGTAGAGCACCGTCTAGAGCCAGTGGCAAAGGTAAGAAGCGTGTTGTTCATCAACGATTCAAAGGCTACTAACGTCAACTCATGTTGGTATGCTTTGCAGTGTATGAACACTCCAGTTGTCTTGATTCTTGGAGGAAAGGACAAGGGTAATGATTACACAGAGATTGAGGATTTGGTAAAGGAGAAGGTAAAGGCTATCGTATGTCTTGGAGTAGACAACACAAAGCTTCACGAGTTCTTCGACGGAAAAGTAGAGAACATCGCAGACGCAGGATCTATGGAAGAGGCAGTCAACAAGTGTTTCGCATTTGCTGACAAGGGCGACACAGTGTTGCTTTCACCATGTTGTGCAAGCTTCGACTTGTTCAAGAGCTATGAGGATAGAGGACAGCAATTCAAGGAGTGTGTAAAACGTCTATAATATGGGAGATCGCAATGCTTTTTTCAAAAAGCTGTTTCTTGGCGATCTCGTTATATGGTTAGCGATAGCGGTATTGCTTGCGGTTTCTTTTATTGAAGTATACAGCTCAATCCAAGCAATGCCATTGAGATATGTCAAGAATGGCGATTTTAATGGACAGTTTTACAAACATATTTTCCTTGAATTAGGAGGACTGGCTTCCATCCTGTTCGTAGTTCATGTCGGAGTCAAAAGATTGTTCTCAACAAAATTCATCATGTTCATTGCGTTGGCTGCGGTGGTGTCGGTGATTTTGTTGTGGGCGACGATGGCTTTTGGAGCTATGGTCAATGGAGCCAGACGTACACTTTTCGGAGTGCAATGGTCTGAAGCTGTCAAGGTGTTCTATGTTATTTTCCTTGCCTTTTGGATTGGAAAATTCTCTACTCCTAAAGGATTGACACCTACCAAGACGGGTTGGTGGGTTTTGCTTTTGGTCTATGCGTTGTCAATTCTTCCAATTGGAGCAGAGAATCTATCTGGACTAATACTCTTGACGGCAGTTTCGTTTTGCATGCTGCTGACAGGGGGAATTAAAGCTAAACCTTTCATGAAAATTATCGGATTATTCGTTGGCTTAGGCTTGACATTGGGAATCGTAGGAAAAACAGTGCCTGCGGAGATTCTAAAAGAGGTGCCAATGTTGCATCGATTGCCGACATGGGTGGCTCGTGTGGAAAAATCATTCGTTGGAAATAAATCGGAAGAAGAAGATCCTAAACTTAATTTTGTTGTCACTGACGAAAATTATCAAGTGTCTCATGCTAAGATGGCTGTCTCTGGTGGTGGTTTAGTTGGAAAAGGACCTGCTGCTGGTAGAGAGAGATATCGTCTTCCTCAAGCATTTTCAGATTATATTTTTTCGATTATTCTTGAAGAGTTAGGTTTAATTGTTGGTTTGTTGTTGATATTTTCATATCTTTGTATCTTGTGGAGGTCTGTCATGATCGCATACAAATCAGAGAGTATGGTATATGCGATGATGACCATCGGGTGTTCTGTGCTGATATTCCTTCAGGCGGCGATAAACATGTCTGTAGGCGTGGCGTTGGGAGACTTTGTGACTGGTCAACCGTTGCCTTTCGTCAGCAAAGGAGGAACATCGATATTCATGACTGGTATCTTGTTCGGAATCATTATTTCGGTGAGTGACCATGTGAAGACCCTACAGAACAGAGCTAAAACAAAAGCTGCTGTAGAAGAATTGACGGAGTAAGTACCGTCAGCGAGAATTTTCACTGCTCAGGATTTTTTGTAATATTGTGTGTAAGTTGTCCGGGCAGATGATCGATATTGTGTATAGTGATGTTGAATAGGCAAGCGATTACGGCTTGTGATAACAAAGACTTTATTTTAGAAAAAAATGGCTGAAAACAAAAGATTCATCATCAGTGGTGGAGGTACGGGTGGTCACATATTCCCAGCTATTTCTATTGCTAATGCGTTAAAGAAGCGTTTCCCAAACGGTGAGTTCCTATTCGTTGGAGCAGAGGGCCGTATGGAGATGGAGCGTGTGCCTAAAGCGGGCTACAAAATTATCGGATTGCAGGTGAACGGATTGGTGAGAAGCATGTCACCGACGGGAATCTTGAAGAACATCAAGGTTGTCTGCCGTTTTGTAAAAAGCTATTTCAAGGCGAGATCAATCGTTAAGGAGTTTAAGCCGGACGCTGTTGTCGGTGTTGGCGGTTACGCAAGTTGCCCAACTCTTTACGCTGCCAGCAAACTTGGTTTCCCTACTTTCTTGCAGGAGCAGAATTCCTACGCAGGTGTCGCTAATAAATTTTTGGCAAAAGGGGTGAAGAAAATCTGCGTCGCATACGAAGGTATGGACAAATTCTTCCCTGCAGATAAAATCATCATGACTGGTAACCCTGTCCGTCAGGATTTGTTGAATGTTGAGAAGGGAGCTAAGGAGGCTTACGATTTCTTTGGCCTCGACTCATCAAAGAAGACAATTCTTGTGATTGGCGGTAGTCTTGGTGCTCGCACTGTCAACAACAGTATCATCGCAGGTCTTGATGCAATCAAGCAGAGTGGTGTGCAGGTGATCTGGCAGACTGGTAAATATTACTTCGAGAATGCTAAGAAGAAGGCAGACGAGAGTAATAATCCAAACTTGATCTGCACAGATTTCGTGTCGCGAATGGATTATGCCTACGCAGTTGCCGACCTTGTAGTGTCGAGAGCAGGCGCAAGCTCAATCTCTGAACTTTGCCTACTTGGCAAGCCATCAATCTTGGTACCTTCGCCTAACGTCGCAGAGGATCACCAGACAAAAAATGCTATGGCGTTGTCCACAAAGAATGCGGCCGTGATGATCAAGGATGTTGAAGCCGTCGAGAAATTAGTACCGGAGGCATTGCGTCTTGTGGCAGATGAAACGTCGCTCGCATCTATAGCGGAAAATGCTTTGGCAATGGCGGAAAAGGATTCGGCAGACCGAATCGCAAGCGTGATTATTGACGAGATTTAATTTTTGGAGAAATGCTGGATAAAATTAAAAATATCTACTTTTTAGGAATCGGTGGAATCGGAATGAGTGCCATCGCACGTTACTTCAATGCTAAGGGCTATTCAGTGGCTGGCTACGACAAGACAGAGACTGAACTTGCTGACAAACTTCGCAGTGAGGGTATTCAGGTGCACTTTGAGGATAACACCGTGTATATTCCTGAGGATTTCAAAAATCCTAACTATACCTTAGTTGTGTATACTCCGGCAATTCCAGAGGATCTTACAGAGTATCTTTTCTTCAAGAAGAATGGTTTCACTATCATGAAGCGTTCGCAGATTCTTGGAGAGATCACAAAGAGTCAGGAGGCTATCTGTATCGCGGGCACTCACGGTAAGACTACAACCACTACAATGATCGCTCACACTCTTCACCATTCTTTCTTGGATTGCAATGCTTTCTTGGGAGGTCTGTCGAAGAATTTTGAGAGTAATCTTCATCTTTCCAACAAGAGCAATTTGGTCGTTGTTGAGGCTGACGAGTTCGACCGTTCATTCTTGACTTTGGCCCCACAGATCGCGGTAGTCACTGCGACTGATGCCGACCATCTTGATATCTATGGCACATACGAGGAGTATTTGAAGGGCTTCGAGCAGTTTGTAGAGCTTATCAAGCCAGGTGGTGCGTTGATCATGAAGGAAGGTCTTCCGATCAAGACAAATGTGAAGGAAGGTGTGAAGATCTATACTTACTCGGTGGAGAAGGGTGATTTCCATGCTGATAATATCAAGATCGCAAATGGAAAGATTGTGTTCGACGTGGTCTATCCATTGGGAGTATTGAAGGGTGTCGACTTGGGAGTGCCTGTCTACATCAACATCGAGAATGCTATCGCCACATGTGCGGTATCGCTTTTGAAAGGATTGTCGCATGAGGAGATCAGAAACGCAATCGCAAGTTTCCAGGGTGTTGCCCGACGTTTCGATTTCCACATCAAACAGGATAATCTTGTGTTGATCGACGATTACGCTCACCATCCAAACGAGGTGAAGGCAAGCATTGAGTCGTTGCGCAAACTATATTCGGATAAGAAGTTGACTGGAGTGTTCCAACCTCATCTTTACACTCGTACACGAGATTTCGCGGATGAGTTTGCCGCAAGTTTGTCGCTTCTTGACGAAGTGTTGCTATTGGATATCTATCCAGCGCGTGAACTTCCAATCGAGGGCGTGACAAGCCAAATCATCTTGGATAAGGTGACAGCGAAAGACAAGCGTCTGATTTCAAAGGAAGAGTTGCTTGATTATGTCCGCACTCACAAGGTTGAGGTCTTGGCCACAATCGGAGCTGGCGACGTGAATCTATTGCTGCCTCAGATTAAGAATATTCTATTGTCGAAGGTATGAGAAGAAAGTTGCAGATAGTGGGCCTTTGTGTGTTGGCTATATATGCTCTAACGATGACATTCATAATGCCGTCGACAGCAAAGAATATGAGTTGCAGAGGAACAATGGTAAATATCAGCGACAGTGCCGAATATAGGTTCGTTAACGATCTGGATGTCCTTAAATACATCAACGCTGCCAAAATTAACCCAAACGGCTTGAGCTATAAGAATATTCAGCTTCACGATATGGAACAGAAGATTACTGAAATTCCATTCGTAAAAGATGCTCAGTGCTACAAGAGTCCGAGTGGTATGCTTTGTGTAGATATCAAGCAGCGCAAGCCGATAATGAGAATCGAAACCCCGACACAACATCTTTACTTAGATTCTGAAGGAGGTTTGATGAGTACGTCCACGGCATTCACAGCTTATGTGCCGGTGTTGTTGAGCGAGAAGACTTTGAGCAAAAGCTACCTGAAGGAAGATATATATAAGTTTGCCGACTATGTGTACAACGACAGGTTTCTCAATGCATTGGTTGAGCAGATATATATAGATGCCAACGGTAAAATAGAGATAGTGCCGCGCGTAGGGACGCAGATAATCGTGCTCGGATCGACGGAGGGTTATCAGAAGAAGATGACACGTCTGAAGAAACTCTACAAGAGTGGCTTCTCGAAAGTAGGATGGAACAAGTACAAGAAGATTGATCTTACGTACGACAATCAAGCGGTCTGTACGAGAAATTGACGTAGGGGCAAACCCTTGTGATTGCCCGAAAACAAAGAACGTAGGGGCAAGCCCTTGTGGTTGCCCAATTAACAAAGAACAAAGAATTTAGTAAATACTATCAAAATTATAGTGACAATGGCGAATACACTACAATTGACGGACAAAATAGCTGTGGTGCTTGACCTCGGTACCACAAAACTAAGAGCTGTGGCTGCTTTGCTTGACGAGAACAAGAAAGTGTCGAAGATTATTGCTACAGAAGAGGCAGACTCAAAGGGAGTCAAACATGGTAGAGTCGTGAATTATGTTGAGTTGGCAGGTGTGTTAAACCCTATGTTTAAGCATCTTGCTATGCGAATCTATAACAAAATGAAGGATTCCATCGGAGAGAGTTTCATCGGCACTTCTGTTGAAATCAAGAAAGTTTATATCGCTCTTGGAGGAAAGGGAATACAGGGAAAAGCCCAGGAGGAACCATATCGCCTGAACGATCAGTATGTTGATCTTCCAGTGGTTCAGAGAATTCAGGAGAATATCCGTCAGCGTGTCCAGAACGACAAGGAGGTTATTCTCGACCTTGTAAACCAGGGATATAATGTCGACGACGATATCAGAATGGAGGCAGTAGGAAGCCGAGCAAACAATGTGATTGGCCGCTTCTGTGTTGTTACTGCTGAGAAAGGTATTCAGGAGGATATCACCAAAACACTTGACACAATCGGAGTGGAGTTGGCAGGCTTTACACTTTTGCCATTCGCCTTGGCTGAGGTGATGCTTTCAGATGCAGACAAAGAGGTTGGAGCCACATTGATCGACTTGGGAGCGTCGTCAACATCTGTAACCGTTTATCGTGATAATGTTCGCCGTCACGTTAGAGTGTTGCCATTGGGAAGCAAGTTGATTACTAAAGACATCAAGAATGTATGTGGATTGACAACAGAGGATGCTGAGAAAATCAAGAAAAAATACGGATACGCATATCCTGGAGGTGTTGAAGAAGACAATATACTTAGAATCCCTAATTCCGACGTCAAAGTCGTAGTATCGGAGTTGGCTGCTATTATTGAGGCTCGATTGGAGGAACTTATCGCTTACGTTCTTGGTGAGATGAATAAGGTGCAGGCTTTGTCTTCAACAAGAAAAATCATCCTTACTGGAAACGGAGCCCGTTTGAAAAAAGTTTGTGAGAAATTCACAAATGAGTTGGGCTTGGATACAGAAGTTGGTAAAATTAAAGATTCCTACTATGAGAAGTACAGCCCGTATTTCGCGACTATGGACGGTGTGAACGGAAATATGTCAAAGGCGGCTCGCTATATGAATGCGTTTGCTGCATGTCTTGGAACACTTGAGTCTTGTGACCTTGAATCATGCGTCCTTGTAGGAAAGAAAGATGTTGGGGCTCCGACTCCAGCTCCAATCAAGAAAAAAGGTATTTTTGGAGGTTTGAGAGACTTGTTCACAGGAGTTACTGATGGAGTAGTCGGTAAGGCAGAGGATATCATCGGTGGTAAGGAAATCTAAAATATAGGATATGGAAGAAAATTTCACATTAATAGACGACTTTGAAGAAAAAAACATAATCAAAGTGATTGGTGTCGGCGGTGGTGGTGGAAACGCTACTAACTACATGTACGAGAACCATATCAAAGGTGTTGATTTTGTAATTTGTAATACAGACCGCCAGGCTTTGCGACGCAGTCCTATTCCGCCTGAATTCCATATCCAGTTGGGAGAGAAAGGTCTTGGAGCAGGTAACGATCCTAATATGGGACGTCAGGCCGCGGAAGACTCTATCGAGAAAATCAAGGAGATGTTGGTCGATACAGAGATGGTGTTTGTCACTGCCGCTATGGGTGGCGGTACAGGTACAGGCGCAGCTCCTGTTATCGCTCGTACAGCTAAGGAGATGGGTATCCTTACCGTCGGCATCATCACAATCCCATTCCGTTTCGAGGGCCGACGTCGTATCCAGAACGCTATGGAAGGTATGCAGAGAATGCGTGAGTCGGTCGACGCGATTGTCGTAATCTCAACAGACAGATTCCGTGAACTATATGGCGACCTTGGCTTGAAGGCAGGTTTCTCTAAGGGAGACGAGATTTTGGCAATGGCTGCAAAGGGTATCGCTGAGATCATCACTGGTGATGGCTATGTCAATGTGGATATGAATGACGTACGTACTGTCATGACTAATTCCGGAGACGCACTTATGGGCTTGGCTACAGCTTCCGGTCCAGACCGTGCCAAGGAGGCTATCACAGAGGCGTTGAATTCACCATTGCTTATCAATAACAGTATCGAGAAGGCTAAGGATGTCTTGTTGAATATCTCTTATTCTTCAGAACACGAGGCTACAATCGATGAGACTGAGTTTATCTGTCAGTATGTCCAGGATCAGATTGAGGATCATGGAGCTAACTTGATCTGGGGTGCTTCTATCAATGAGGAGTTGGGCGAAAACATCACAGTTACAGTCGTTGTCACTGGTATGAACGTTGATGATAATACACTTGCTGGTGAGGCTCCAAGACAGCAGTCTAACTCTTTTGGTGGTGGCTACAACCAACCACAAGTCCAGACTCAATCAGAGATGAGAGCTGATCGTTATTTGGGTGGCACTCACGTCTCTACTGCAAGCAATAATCAGAGAGTGACTATCAGCAATGATGATATAGATAAACTATATGCTGGTAATCCAGCCAAAAAAGCTGAACCAACACCAGCTCCAGCACCGGAGCCAGAGCCTGTCTTTGTCCCAGTGCCAGAGCCAGAACCTGAACCAGAGCCGATTCCGACTCCTGAACCGGAGCCAGAACCAATTCCGGAACCAGAACCAACACCGGTGGCTGGACCAAGAATTAAACCAAAAGAGATTGATGTTGATTTAACTGACGAGGAAGATGATTGATACTCTAGATATACCTAATCCTGAAAAAACGTTTATCAAAGTGATAGGCGTAGGCGGCGGTGGTGGAAACGCTGTGTCGTATATGTTCAACAATGAGATCGAAGGAGTTGATTTCATTCTGATGAACACAGACAAGACTGCGTTAAGACGTTCTACTGTCCCTAAACGAATCTTGCTCGGAAAGAATGGCCTTGGAGCAGGGTCGGATCCTAATGTCGGTAGAGTGGCAATGGCAAGAGAGGAGGAAAATATCCGACGTTTGTTGTCCGATTCTACAGAGATGGTGTTTATTACCGCCACTTTAGGTGGAGGAACAGGCACTGGCGGGGCTCCTGTAGTGGCACGTGTCGCAAAAGAACTTGGTATTCTTACTATCGGTGTCGTGACAACTCCATTCTCATTTGAGGGTCCTGTAAGAAAGAAAAATGCTGAGGAAGGTATTCGAGAGATGAGAAAATATGTCGACTCTCTTGTTATTATCTCCAACGACAGACTTGTACCGAAAGGTAAGAATCCGATGCAAAAAGCTTTAGGATTGCGTTCAAGTTTCGCATTGTCCGACTCGATTCTAGCTACAGCTGCAAGATGTATCTCTGATATGGTCGTGAAATCTGGCTATGTCAACGTGGATATGAACGACGTTCGTACTGTCATGACAGATTCTGGCGACGCCGTAATCGGTTCGGCAGAAGCGTCGGCAAGCGTATCAGGCGAATACCGAGCTATGCAGGCTATGCGTGACGCTCTTACTTCACCATTACTTGTCAACAATGATATCCGTAACGCAAAAAGCGTTTTGGTGAACTATCTATATTCCGACAAGGAGGTCACAATTGACGAGTTGTCTGAAACAATGGAGATGATTCAGTTGAAAGTTAACGATAACGCAACTATTATTTGGGGTGCAAGCCAGGTGGAGGGATTAGGAGATAAGTTGAAAATCTCCGTAGTCGTTACCGGACAATCTCTTGCGGAGGATAAACTTATTGGTGTGGATCAAGATATAAATTCGACTCCTACAGATCAGATCGAAACTCCTAAACCTCCGGTTAAGGTAACTCCTATCCATAAGGCACCAAAGGATTCCGACAAGGTTACAGCCGTAGTTACAAATTCAGGAGAGAATGGTACTTCGACGTCGGCTTCCGGAACTGACACAACAACTATTGTAAAAGTATATGAAGAACCTGTCTTTACTCCTACGGCTGACCGTGACAAACCAGTTGCGAAGAAAAAATTAACTGCAATGGTGTTCGATGATGGACAGGAAATCGATGAGTCTCCTGCTTATGGACGTGTTCGTGAGGTAGCCGCAGAACGAAAGTCAGAGCCTACGTCTACATTCTCATGGAAAATAAACAACGATGATGTTAAGATGGGAGACAATTCCTATCTGACTAACAGACCAGATTAATTTGTAAAACTTATAAAATATAATACTATGGCATTGTTTGATGTTATCAGCGAGGATATAAAGAAAGCAATGATCGCCAAGGACAAGGTAGCTTTGGAGGCATTGCGTGGAGTGAAGAAAGAGTTTCTTGAGGCTAAGACAGCCAAAGGATCAAACGGAGATCTAACAGATGAGGCTGCTATGAAGATTCTTCAAAAGATGGTAAAGCAGCGTAAGGAGTCGGCACAGATCTTCACAGAGCAGAACCGCCCAGAGTTGGCTGAGAACGAGTTGGCTGAGGCTTCTGTAATCGAGAAGTATCTTCCTGCAAAATTGTCTGACGCTGAGCTAGAGGCAGAGATCAAGGCAATCATCGCTGAGGTAGGTGCAAAGACAGCTCAGGAGATGGGTAAGGTGATGGGTGTCGCAACAAAGAAACTTGCTGGTAAGGCAGACGGTAAGGACATCTCGGCAAAGGTAAAGACTTTGTTGAATTCATAATGCAAAATTCATAATGCAAAATTTGTGTAGAGACGGGGCATGCCCCGTCTCTACTGTTTTAAATAACTATCTATCAAAGATTGTATTTGCTGAAAATTTGTATATTTGCAATATCGTAACGTGGGTTACGGTAATGTGGGTTACGATAATTTCAGCGGAGATAAAAATTTCTTATTTTTGTCGTGAGTTGGTAATTAAAAACTTAGATAAATGAAATCTCTCTTATCCATAATACTATTTTTGACATTTGCAGTCCATTGTTTAGCTGGCAAAATAGAATCGTCTTCCATAAATGATGACCCAAAACTTCCCACTTATGCTCTGGATTTTAAAAATATTACAGAAGACGTGAATTTTATCTTTGAGTGTGACGATGCAACCATGACTGCAACTCTGTCAAAATGTAAAAAAGAGAATAAAGATTTCTATAAAGTGCCAGGAACAATAAAGCATAAGAAAAAAACGTATAAGGTAACTACAATTGGTGCTTATGTATTTTTTAATTGTTTAACGGAAGAAATAGAACTTCCCAACACTATAACAACAATAGATGATGGAGCTTTTTGGGGTTGCACCTTGAGGAATATAAATTTACCTGATTCGTTAAAGACAATAGGTGCTTATGCTTTTTCTGACTGTATATTTCTTACTCAATTAAACATTCCCCAAACAGTCTCATCTATTGGGAGCCATGCGTTTAGTAGTTGTTGTAAAATAAAAAGTTTTGAATTGCCTTCCAATATTAAAGTAATACCCAATTCATTGTTTAGTAATTGCACCTCACTTGAAAGTGTCTCATATTCAGATTCAATAACAGAGATTCAAAATTGTGCTTTTTATGGATGCACAAGCCTAAAAGCAATCAAGATTCCTGAAACAGTAAGGATGATAGGTCACTATGCAATAAAAGGATGTTACGATATAAAGGAAATTTATATACCTCAAAATGTCTCATCAATTGAAACATATTCAATAAGCGAATGTAAAAATTTGGAAAAAATTGAAATGTCCGAGAAAAATCCCTATTTCTGTTCTGTCGACGGAATACTCTACAATAAGGACACAACTGTAGTGATATGTGGAATCAACCGAAAGGAGATCACTTTCCCAAAATCGGTTAATAAGATTTCGTGGGGAGCATTTCTCAACTGCGACAAAATTGAAAAGGTAGTGATTCCGGAAACTGTGGATACAATAGATGGATGTGTCTTTTCAGGCTGTACCAATTTGAAAGAAGTTGTGTTGCATAATAAATTGAAAGCTATAAAATATATGGCTTTCTCAAAATGTGAAAGTTTGGAACATATTGAATTGCCAGAGGCTTTAGAATTGTTGGAAACAAATTGTACATTTGAAAAATGTGCCAAACTAAAATCGATTACAATTCCGCCATTAATTAAAAAAATTGGAGGGTGGGAATTTTATAAATGTGACGAATTGACAGAGATAAGGATTCCAAAAGATTGTGAGATCGATGAACAGTATAAAAAAATGCCGAAAAATGTAAAAATTATCAGGTATTGAGAAAATCATTTCTTCCTATACACAATTTTCGGAATCACTGGCTCCACTGCCTCCTTTAGAAATACGTCGAAATCATCGTAGTCGTTGAAACATAGTTTAGTGACAGTTGTCTCTTTCTTCATCAGGCAGAAGTAGCCATACACGTCCTTGCCATCTTTACCTGTACGGACATAATCAAGATAATAACCGTCGAACTTCTTCAAATCAACCTCACCTTCCTTAATCAATCCGAAGAATCGGCTCACTTTGAGAATCGTACCGTCTACCTCAAGACTTCTTGTCTGCATCACCAGACGATAAATCAAGAATCCTGTGAAAACCACCGCAAAGACGGAAAAGATTATCCACCATTGAGTTGGCACCTCGCTTGGCATAATCGAAAGCACGAATCCGCAGATGGCTGGCATCAATACGAAAATCGCTGTGATGTAGTAGAATTTTGGTCTGAATTTTGTCTTTGTCATATCCGTTTTGTTCGTGTTTTTTGTAAAAATACTTTTTTGAAATTATATATCGGCAAATTCCGCTTAAAAGTTGAGGAAAAAATGTATATTTGCGAGAATTTGATATAGTTTGCAATGAATAGACTAACAGCTCAGGTGAAAGAAAAATTGTCGGGATTGAAGCTTAAGGCGGTCCTATTTGATATGGATGGTGTAATCTTTGATTCTATGCCGCATCATGCCAAAGCATGGGTGAAGGCGTTTGCCGACGAGGGGATTGTCTTCAATGAGTATGAGGCATATAAGCGTGAGGGTATGACAGGCCCTGCCACTATCCAGGAGATGTTTGTAGCCCAGAAGGGACGTGAGGCATCTAAGGAGGAGTGCGACAGAATCTACGCCATCAAGTGCAAATACTTTGAGAATGAAGGTCCGGCAGAGGTGATGACTGGTATCCGTGAGGTGCTTGAGTTTGTCCGCGACGCGGGTTTGCAGATCTTTATCGTGACTGGATCAGGACAGCATTGCCTTTTCAATAAACTTGATTCTCTATTCCCTGGTATATTCACACTAGAGAGAATGGTGACTGCTTACGATGTGAAGAAGGGTAAGCCAGATCCGGAGCCTTACTTGATGGCTTTGAAGAAGGGTGGCTTCTCGGCTGACGAGACTATCGTGGTGGAGAACGCTCCTCTTGGAGTGACATCTGCCCACGCGGCTGGCATCTTCACAGTGGCTGTCAACACAGGTATTCTGCTTCCTGAGGATTTGTTGAGCAAAGGAGCTGATGTGCTTTTCGACGATATGCATGAGTTTAGAAGCGCACTTCCTGAAATGTTCAGCTTAGGTTTGAAGAAATAATATTAACGACTCGTATATGCGAAGATTAAGTTACATAGTTGCATTGATCTGTTGTATGTTGTGTGGTGGAGCGTCCGCTATACAGCAACTCGCATTGTCTCGTTTTGACAACTATACACAGAAGGATGGTCTAAACTATAATATCGTGCAGTGTGCATATCAGGACGCACAGGGGTATATGTGGTTTGGTACCAGTCAGGGACTTCACCGTTTCGATGGCTACACTTTCCATCCGTATAAGTATGGAAATGCAGATGGACAGGTGCGCGGTGAACTAATCCGTTGTATCTTTCAGGATTCAAAAAAACGTTTCTGGGTTGGTACGGAAAACGGTGGGTTAAATGTCTATTATCCTACTACTGAGTCTTTTGCCGCAATTCCGTTGGCTAAGAATGGAATGGCAAGATATTCTGCAAACTCAATTGTAGAAACTCCTGATGGAAAAATTTGGGTAGGTACAGATGAAGGTCTCGCATATCTCGACGAGGGATTGCTACTTGAATATTACCATTTCAAAGATACTGAGATTGGAAGCATTCCGTTTATTAAGGCATTGAAGGTCGACAAGTACGGAAGAATATGGATTGGCACTGGTGAATCCGGTGTCAAGGTATTTAATCCGTCGACGGGAGAGCTTAGATCGATACTCGATGATTCTGAGGTGCGTTCAATATGCATCACCAAAGATGATGTGGTGTGGATTGGTACGTATGATAAGGGTGTTTATATTGTAAACATCATGGATCGAGGCAAATTCGACCTTGTCCACCAAACTAACCTGCCTACGACTGGTGCTGAGGCTTCGGTAAAGGCTATTTGTGAGGGTGCCGACGGTAGAATGTGGATCGGAACTCGTTCTGGTCTGATTTGTTACGACCGGATTTCAAAGGAGTACGTTGTCAATGTCAACGACGTACATAATGATATCACGCTTGTCAACAACTCAATCATTGATTTGTATGTCGACAAGAAGGGAGATTTGTGGGTATGTACTCGTGGCGGTATCAGCTATAGAAATAGTGAGAAGCAACCGTTTGTGCTTATTCAGGAGTCGAAAAACGACAATCGCTATTTGAATTGCGGTCAGGTGTACGCTTTCTTGGAGATGCCGGGCCAAAAGATTTGGGTAGGAACTGAAAGTGGTGGTGTCAATATCTACGACATGAAAAGTGGTAGATTTGATTATATCACTCAGACTAATTCCGGCTTGTCGGTCAACTGTATAAAGAGTCTTGCTCAGGTTGGCAATGAGGTGTTGGTCGGAACATACATGGGTGGATTGAATGTGTTGGATGCACAGACTGGTAAGGTTAAGCGAGTGTACCGTCATTCAGATTCCGACAAGAAATCAATTAGCAGTGACAATGTTTGGAGCATCTGCGTCTGCAAAAATGGAGAGGTGCTTCTTGGTACAGGTGATGGTGTAGACAAGTTTAATCCAAGCAATGGCACATTTGAGCACATGGACAGACTTGCTTACAATAAGGAAGTGTGGAAGGTCTATGAGGACTCTGATAAAGATTTGTGGATTTTCACACCGGACGAGATCATCATCTATCTTGTAAAAGAGGAGAGAACTATCGCTTATGAGGAGCGCGCACGTTCGATTGTGGAGAAGGCAAAAAATGTATTCTACGTGGGAAGCCTGGAGCGTGGATTGGTGGAATACAATAAATATACTGGAGAGATTGGTACACTTAATGAAAACGACGGATTGTCGAATAATAATGTACAGTCTATCTTCGAGTGGAGAGATTACTATATCGTCTGCACAACGAATGGTATCAGCCGTATCCATAAGGGAGATAAGGAGATTGTGAACTATGATGAAAGCGACGGTTTGCAGAGCCGCCAGTTCCACTATGGCGCAGTGTACACTTGTTCGGACGGACGAGTTTTGGCAGGAGGAAACGCTGGATTTAATATTGTAAATCTTTCAGATCTTCATCCAAATGAGTTTGTGCCGCCAGTCCTTCTTGAAGACGTGAAGGTGTTTAATCAGGAGGTTCCTGCAAATCAAATCTCTTTAAATGAAAACGGAGAGTCATGTTTGTCGTTGAACTACGACCAGAACATGGTGACATTCAAGTATTCAGCACTATCATACTCTCGCGTCAACAAAAATATGTTCAAGTATCGTTTGGTTTCAAAGGATAAGAGTTGGTTGGGATCAAACGAGGATGAGGCTTGGATCAACGCCGGACATGAGAACAAATGTACATACACTAATTTGCATCCTGGCGATTATGTGTTTGAGGTGAAAGGAGCCAACTGCGATGGTGTTTGGAATGAGAATCCGTTGAGAGTGCATCTTTACGTCAAGCCTCCATTCTGGAACACATGGTGGTGTAAGACACTTATGACAATGGTTGTAGTGGGACTCATTTTGATGTTCCTATACCATTATAGAAGCCGAATGATTCTTCGCAACAAGTTGGATTTGGAGAAGCAGAAGGCAGAGGAGATGGAGAAAGTGGAGCAGTTGAAACTTGATTTCTTCACAAACATCTCTCATGAGCTACGAACACCGTTGACATTGATTCTTGGCCCGTTGTCAAAGATCTTGAAAGACAAGGGAGTGTCATCGGAGTCGAAGAAGATGGCTGAGTTGGCAGAACGAAACGCCAATAAGCTTCTTCGTCTTGTCAACCAGATTCTCGACTTCAGAAAGATAGAGAGTGGATCGTTGCAGGCAATTTACAAACCAGGTGATCTACCTGCATTGCTTGAGACTGTGGTTCGCGCATTCCAGACAGAGGGAGAGGCAAAAGGCATTCAAATATCGCTTGATGTCGACGACGCTTCCCGTGGCAAACGTATGTTGTTCGACTCGGATAAGATAGAGAAGATTGTCGACAACCTTGTATCCAACAGTATGAAGTTCACTCCACGTGGAGGTGCTATCAAGGTGGCGATGGAGATGTTGCCACAGCATAAGTATGCGGCTGAAAATATCTGCGACAGTTTCCAGATCTCAGTGGCAGACACTGGTAAGGGAATGAGTGAATCTGATCAGAAGCATGTGTTCGAGCGATTCTATCAGAGTAATGACGAGAAGGAGGCTGGCATCGGTACTGGTATCGGATTGAACCTTGTCTACGACTTGGTGAAACTGATGGATGGAGAGGTGTTGCTTGATAGTGCTTTAGGAAAGGGCACAACATTCAAGGTCGTGTTGCCGTTCTTTGAGTCTGGTGAGGAGTCTACTGAAAAAGCAGAGGAGCCAGAAGAGAGTAATACTGCAGTAGAATCACAGGATGGTGAGGCAGCAGAACTACCAGAGGAAGAGAAACCAGTGCTTTTGATTGCCGAGGACAACGAGGAGCTTCGTAAGTTTGTGGCAATACATTTTGAGTCGAGATTCAATGTCGTCGAGGCAGAAGACGGTAAGATAGCATTGGAGAAAGCCGCCGAGCAGATTCCTGATGTGGTGATTACAGACTTGATGATGCCTAATATCTGTGGTGATGAGTTGTGCAATAAGTTGAAGCACGACGAGAAGACGTCGCATATTCCAATCATCTTGCTTACTGCTGTGCATAGCAAGGAGAGTGAGATTGAGAGTTTGAAGCGTGGAGCCGACGACTATATCACTAAACCATTTGATATTGAGGTGCTTGACCAGAAGGTGATGAACATGATGCGATTGAAGGATAAGATCCGCAGTCGTTTCAAGATAGAGATGATCTCAGAGCCTACGAAGGTGGCTACACAGTCGCCAGACGAGAAATTCATGATCAAGGCGATGAAGGTAATCGAGGACAACCTTTCCGACGCAGATTTCGATATCGAGAAATTTGCTGTTGAGGTGGGAGTGAGCCGAATGCAGTTGTATAGAAAGATGAATGCCATCACTGGAATGACAGTGAAGGAGTTCATTAGAAATATCCGTATCAAGCGCGCTAAACAGTTGCTTGAAGACGGAGCGATGACAGTCTCTGAGGTAGCGTATAACGTCGGCTTCAAGGACATCGCATATTTTAGAAAGTGTTTTAAGCAACAAGTAGGAATTAATCCTTCGGAGATTTCCAAAGGAGAATAAATAGAAAAAGATAATGGCCAATAGCAAGAGTAGTTTTTTGCATAAACTGAATTTTAAGTACCGTCTTACCATTTTCAATGAGAACACATTGGAAGAGGCTTGGCATATACGTTTGTCGCGATTGAGTGTTATATCGTTTTGTTTCGCCATCGCTGTAGTCTACTTTTTGATTATAGCTGTGTTGATCATCAAGACACCATTGCGCTCATTCATGCCAGGATATACAGATGCAAATGATCTACGTAAGCAGGTTATCTCACAGGCTGTGCTTCTTGATTCACTTCAAGAGCAGGCAAAGATCAACGACCATTATTTGGCTATGTTGCAGAGAGTGGTCACTGGCGACGTCGAGATTGGCGACAGCACAGCATCTTTGAAGGATGTGGTCAAGATGGATATGTCGAAGGTCCAGAATAATCCGTCGGAGCGTGAGAACCAGTATTGCTCACAGTATGAGATTGCTCAGCGTTATGCTACAAATTCAAAAATATCAGAGACTAGCAAAAACCGACTTATGCATCGTCCAGCTTTAGGTGTTGTGTTGAGAGGTTTTGATCCATATTCAGGAGCTAATGGAGTCACAGTAAGTGTAGACCCATTGGGAAGTGTTTATTCTGCACTCGACGGTTCTATCGTTTTCGCAGGATATTCCGCTCACAACCGTTATTGCTTGCAGATCCAGCACTCAGAAGGATTGATGACTATGTATAAGTTCACTCAGCCATTCTTTAAGAGAATTGGAGAACGAGTGCATGCAGGTGAGATTCTTGCGACGTTGCGTGGCTCGGAGACATCCGAAATGACATTTGAGTTGTGGCAGAACGGTCATCCTCTTGATCCAAAGGACTATATTTCTTTCTCAACACAGAAGATAGAGGCTGGTCAGCCTAAGGCAAAGAAGTATGAGGCAGAACCAGAACAGGTTGTTCAGCCAAAACGTCAGCGTCGTGACACAACAATGTCGTCAGGCAATACAGGTGCAAGTGAGGCTCCAAAGAAGCCAGCTGCTCCAGTAGAAGCAAAACCTGCAGAATCAGCAGCTCCGGCTCCTACGCCAGCACCGACACCTGCTCCAGCACCGACACCTGCTCCAGCGCCAACTCCTGCTCCAGCACAGGAAACTGCACCGTCGGCTGAATAATGACTATTATAAGACAGAATAGAAATGTCACAGAAGATAATTACAATTTTGGGTTCAACCGGTTCAATCGGTACACAGGCACTTGATGTTGTGCGTGAGAATCCAGACAGATATAAGATTGAATCGCTTACAGCAGGAAAGAATGCCTCTTTGCTTATTGAGCAAATCAAGGAGTTTAAGCCGACAATCGCTGTGATTGCCGACGAGAGCAAGTATGAGGAGGTGAAGAATGCAGTGGCTGGTCTGCCTACTAAGGTGATGACAGGAACACCTGCAGTGGCTGAAGTTGCTGCTAACGATGCCTCTGAGATGGTACTTGTAGCGTTGGTTGGCTATTCTGGTCTTGCACCTACAATCGCTGCTATCAAGGCTCACAAGAAGATCGCGTTGGCCAACAAGGAGACATTGGTAGTGGCTGGTGACTTGGTTTGCAGACTATGTGAGGAGAACGGAATCAAACTTCTTCCCGTCGACTCAGAGCATTCGGCTATTTTCCAGTGTTTGGAGGGCGAGCGTCATAACAAACTTGAGAAGATTATCCTTACAGCCTCAGGAGGTCCGTTCCGTGGCTGGACACGAGATAAATTGGAGAACGTTACTCCAGAGATGGCATTGAAGCATCCCAACTGGAGCATGGGTGCCAAAATCACTATCGACTCAGCGTCGATGATGAATAAAGGTTTTGAGGTGATCGAAGCAAAATGGCTTTTCGACCTTACTCCTGACATGATTGAGGTGCAGGTGCATCCTCAGAGCATCATCCACTCAATGGTGCAGTTTGATGACGGCGCTGTCAAGGCTCAACTTGGTACTCCAGACATGCGTATTCCAATCTCGTTGGCGATGAGCTACCCAGATAGAATCTATCTTGGTGGAGAGAGACTTGACTTTGACAAGGTAAAACAGCTTACATTTGAGGCTCCGGATCCAAAAGTGTTCCGCAACCTTGCTTTGGCATACGAGGCATTGGATAAGAAAGGTAATGTGGCTTGCGTGGTGAATGCAGCAAATGAAGTTGTTGTACGCGAGTTTTTAAATAAGAAAATAGGATTCTTGCAGATGTCGGATATTATTGAGCAGACAATGGCTAAGATTGCGTACATTGCAAAGCCAACGTATGAAGATTATATCCAGACAGACATTGAGGCAAGAAAGGTAGCAGAAAGTTTTATTAAATAATATGATATATACATTAATTCAGTTTTTTGCCTCACTATCGTTGTTGGTGGTGATCCACGAGTTTGGACACTTCATTACAGCGAAGATGTTTGGTGTCAGAGTTGAGAAGTTCTATATCTTCTTCAACCCTGGTTTTAGCCTATTTAAATTTAAACCTAAGAACAGTGAAACTACCTATGGAATTGGCTGGTTGCCTCTTGGCGGCTACGTGAAACTTGCCGGTATGATCGACGAGAGTTTCGACACGGAGCAGATGAAAGGAGAGCCACAGGAATGGGAGTTTCGCAGTAAACCTGCCTGGCAACGATTGATAATAATGGTTGCAGGAGTGGTGATGAATTTTCTTCTCGCGATAGCTATCTACGCAGGTATCGCATTCCACTGGGGAGATACTTATTTGCCACTTGAAAACGCCACTGACGGTATGGAATACTGTTGGTCGGCCCACGAAGTAGGATTCGTGGATGGAGATAAACTTGTATCTGCGGACGGTGAGAAGTTGAATCGTCTATCAGAAGAGTGTATCCGAAAAATTGTTGAGGCAAAGACGGTACAGGTGGAGAGAAACGGATCCATCGTAGACATTGCTATTCCCGACTCATTCATGGCTATGATAATGAGAGAAGGAAAAGGTTTTGCCTACTATCGTACTCCATTTGTAGTGCAGGAACCTATTGCTGGCATGCCCGGTGCTGAAGCCGGATTACAAGCAGACGATAAGGTCTTGGCTATTGATGGACATACTGTTTGGTTGACTCAGGCAATGAAACAGATTGCTTCTCATAAGAACAAGTCGATGGAGTGGAGCGTATTGCGTGGCGCTGACACTGTGAAACTAACTGTCACTCCAGATGTAAATGGCAAAATAGGTGTGTATATGAAATCGCCATACGACTTGTACGAGATGAAACATGTCGACTACTCTTTGCTAGAGTCTTTCCCTAAGGGAATCAAGACAGCTGTCAAAAAGGTTACAGGATATGTTTCAGATTTCAAGTATGTCTTCACTCCCGAAGGTGCGTCGTCGCTAGGAGGTTTCGGAAGTGTGGCATCATTGTTCCCGGACTCGTTTGATTTCCATGCGTTCTGGGGAATCACCGCATTCTTGTCTGTGATATTGGCATTCATGAATTTCTTGCCGATTCCAGCTCTTGATGGCGGACATATTTTATTTGTTTTGATTGAGATCATCACACGCAAGAAAGTCAGTCAGGATGTGTTGATGAAAGCACAGACGATTGGTGTGGCGGTGCTTTTGGCGTTGATGATTTTTGCGAATGTAAACGATGTACTTCGTTTGTTTAAATGATGAATTTTAACGACTATGCATAAGTCTGGATTTGTAAATATAGTGGGTAATCCCAACGTCGGAAAATCCACATTGATGAACACTTTGGTGGGGGAGAGAATCTCCATCATCACTTCGAAGGCGCAGACAACGCGTCATCGTATCATGGGAATTGTCAACGGTGAGGATTTCCAGATCGTTTATTCCGACACTCCAGGAGTGTTGAAACCAAACTATAAGCTTCAAGAATCCATGCTTGGATTCTCTACAAGTGCCCTCAAAGACGCGGATATCCTTCTCTACGTGACAGACACAGTGGAGAACGGAATGAAGAATAGCGATTTCGTGGAGAAGGTGAGGAAACAGCAGGCTCCAGTATTGCTTATCATCAATAAAATCGACTTGACTGACCAACAGAAGTTGGAGGCTTTGGTGGCTCAGTGGAAGGAGATTCTTCCAGATGCAGAGATTATTCCAATCTCAGCAGCGAATAAGTTCAACGTCGACTATGTATTGAAGAGAATCAAGGATTTGTTGCCTGAGTGCCCTCCATACTTTGAAAAAGACGCGCTTACAGATAAGCCAGCACGTTTCTTCGTGACTGAGATCATCCGTGAGAAGATCTTGACTAACTATGATCGTGAGATTCCTTACGCTGTTGAGGTGGTAGTGGAGTCGTTCAAGGAGAGCGACGACCTTATCAGAATCAACGCTGTAATCAACGTTGAGAGAGACACTCAGAAGGGAATCATCATCGGTAAGGGAGGCAACATGTTGAAGAAAGTCGGAACAGAAGCCCGTAAGGATATCGAGGCATTCTTCGGCAAGAAAGTCTTCTTGGAGATGTTCGTGAAGGTAGAGAAAGATTGGCGCAACAAAGAGTTGAAGCTTAAATCGTTTGGCTACGACGCAGATATTTAACCCCCAATTAAAAGAAAGGAAAGAGAATTATGGCAAGTAATCTTGTAGCAATAGTAGGACGCCCGAATGTAGGTAAGTCCACATTATTTAATCGTCTTACACAGACGAGAAGCGCCATCGTCAACGATGCAGCCGGCACAACACGTGACCGTCAGTATGGTAAGGTGCTATGGTGCGGTAAGGAGTTTTCTATCGTCGACACAGGTGGTTGGGTAGTCAACTCTGATGATATCTTCGAAGGTGAAATCAGAAAACAGGTGACAATCGCAGTTGAGGAGTGCGACGTCATCCTATTCGTGGTTGACACAATGAATGGTTTGACTGACCTTGATTCTGAGGTGGCACAGTTGCTACGCCAGAGCAAGAAACCAGTTGTGGTCGTTTCAAATAAGGTCGACAATAACGATTGGCAGTATGCGTCGGCAGAGTTCTATAAACTTGGACTTGGTGAGCCAATGTGTGTATCTGCAATCAACGGTAGTGGTACAGGTGATTTGCTTGACCGTGTGCTTGAGGTGATGCCAGCCAAGGAAGAGGATGAGAATGTTGAGTCGTTGCCAAAGGTAGCGGTTGTAGGTCGTCCAAACGCAGGAAAGTCGTCGATCATCAACGCCTTCATCGGAGAGGAGAGAACAGTGGTGACTGATATCGCCGGCACAACAAGAGATAGTATCTATACACGTTACGATAAGTTCGGCTATGATTTCTACTTGGTAGATACAGCCGGAATCCGTAAGAAAGCAAAGGTGACAGAGGATTTGGAATACTTCTCAGTGATTCGTTCAATCCGTTCGATTGAAGATTCCGACGTCTGCGTGCTAATGCTTGATGCGACGCGAGGACTTGAGGCACAGGATTTGAATATCGTGCAGTTGATCCAGAAGAACAACAAAGGCTTGGTAGTCGTTGTGAACAAGTGGGATTTGATTGAGAATAAGGATGCCAACAGTTCAGCTAAATTTGAGCAGAAGATCAAAGAGCGTTTGGCACCATTCACAGACTTCCCTGTAATCTTCACATCTGTTGTCAACAAGCAGAGAATCTTCAAGGTTATTGAGGCTGCAATCGACGTCTACAAGAACCGTACACAGAAGATCTCTACAAGCAAGTTGAACGAGTTCTTCTTGCCGTTGATCGAGAACTATCCACCACCTGCATTGAAAGGAAAGTATATCAAGATCAAGTATGTGATGCAGTTGCCAAACACAGCTGTGCCATCATTCGTCTTCTATGCCAACCTTCCACAGTATGTGAAGGATCCATACAAGAGATTCTTGGAAAACAAGTTGCGTGAACAGTGGCGTTTGACAGGAACACCTGTCAATATCTTCGTTCGCCAGAAATAATATTGTAGGGGCGATCCCTTGTGGTCGCCCGCCAAAAATGGGGACCGGTCATAAAATGTGATCGCCCAAAAATCATCCCGTAGAGACGGGGCATGCCCCGTCTTTACATTTTATAGCAGTTGTCCAAAATGAGGATTGCAAAGGGCGGAACGCCCTTGCCCTTCCCCAACGCGAGGCCGTAGGCCGAGCGTATAAAGAAAAAGCACGGACGTGCGTGTCGGTAAAATTTGGATTATAAATTAAGTACAAAATATAGTGTTATTATGTTAGTTAAAACGTACGCGGCATCAATCAATGGAATTGATGCAGAATTAGTAACAATCGAGGTTAATCTCAGCAGTGGATTTAGATTTTCAATTGTAGGATTGCCTGACAGTGCAGTGAAAGAGAGTCAGGACCGTATCACAACGGCCATCATGAACTCCGACTATCCATTCCCACGTAAACAGATTGTGGTGAATCTTGCACCAGCTTACATGCGTAAAGAAGGTACTGGCTACGATTTGACGTTAGCCGTAGGTATCCTTGCCGCTTCCGATGTTATTGCGGAAGACGCGTTGAATGGTTATCTGGTGATGGGCGAACTGTCGTTGGACGGTTCGGTGCGAGGAATCACCGCGTCGCTCTCTATTGCCATTATGGCAAAGCGACTTGGGTTTAAGGGCTTCATCCTGCCGAAAGAAAACGCTAAGGAGGCGGCAGTGGTAGGTGGATTGGACATCATCGGAGTGGAAAGCCTGACAGAAGTTGTGGAGTTTCTAAATGGAAACCTACAGATTGAGAAGACAGTCATCGACACACAAGAGTGTTTCTTCAGCAAACGAGACATCTTCGAATCCGATTTCAGGGAGGTTTGTGGCCAGGAGACAGCCAAACGAGCGATTGAGATTGCCGTCGCTGGAGGGCACAACCTAATCATGATAGGCACTCCTGGTTCCGGAAAATCAATGTTGGCTAAATGCGTACCGTCGATAATGCCAAGTTTCACTCTCGATGAAGCCTTGGAGACGACGAAAATCCATTCCGTCGCAGGAGTCTTGCCAAAAGACACATCCTTGATGACGACGCGACCATTTAGAAGTCCACACAACAATGTTTCCGGCGTCGCTCTGCTTGGAGGAGGCAGTTATCCAAAACCTGGAGAGATTTCTCTCGCGCAAAACGGAGTGCTCTTTTTAGACGAATTGCCACAGTATAATCGAGCAGCGTTAGAAGAGTTGAGACAACCGTTGGAAGACCACCGAATCAGCATCTCACGAGCAAAATTCTCTGCTGAATTCCCGTCGTCTTTCATGCTGATAGCCGCCATGAATCCATGCCCGTGCGGCCATTATGGCGATCCTAACCATGAGTGTACATGCTCTCAACTTGAGGTGCAGAAATACATGAGCCGAATCTCAGGCCCACTGATGGATCGAATCGACCTGCAGGTGAAAATCTCGCCGCTAAGCCATAAAGAACTGCTTGAAAACAAGGGAGGGGAAGCGAGTGTGAATATCCGAGCAAGAGTGGAGAAAGCAAGAAAGATCCAGCAGGAACGATTCAAGGACGACAAGACCATCCATTGCAATGGACAGATGGAGAAGCGACACTGCGACATGTATTGCAAGATTTCTCCCGAAGCCGAGGAATTGCTTGAGAAAGCGATGAAAAGGTTGAATTTCTCAGCCAGAGGATATTTCAAAGTACTCAAACTTGCCCGTACCATCGCCGACCTTGCCGATTCATCCGACATAGATTCGACACATGTGAAGGAGGCTCTTTCTTATAGAAGTTTGGACAGAGAGAATTGGTGATGAAGTATTACATGTAGAATAGAAGTTATGGATAAAAATAACATATCTGAATCTGTAAATAATAATGATGCCATCTCAATAGAAGAATTGCAATCTTTTATTTATACAGTAAGAGGACAACAAGTAATGCTAGATAGTGAATTGGCAAAATTTTATAATGTTGAAACCAGAGTCTTAAATCAAGCAGTAAAACGTAATAAGGAACGTTTCCCTGATAGATTCATGTACCAACTAACTCATGAGGAATTAGAAAGTTTAAGATCACAAATTGTGACCTTAAAAGGAGGTCGTGGACAGCATTCAAAATATATGCCTTATGTGTTTACAGAACAAGGTGTTGCTCAATTGTCTTCAGTACTTAAAAGTAACAAGGCAATCGAGGTTAGTATAATGATTATGGATGCTTTTGTGGCTATGCGACGTTTCCTTTCTGCCAATGCAGGAATGTTCCAACGTATTGAAAATTTAGAACAGCATCAAAGACTTACCGACCAAAAGGTAGAAAATGTTCTTCAGCGTATGGAAGAATTAGCACCGACGGTAACTCCCGAACAAATATTTGCAACGGGTTGCATTTGGGATGCTTGGAGTTATGTGTCACAATTGATAAAAAGTGCAAAACAAAGAATTGTTCTTGTTGACAATTTTGTGGATGATAGAGTGCTGACATTGCTTTCTAAGAGGAAAAATGGAGTGTGTGCTATAGTCCATTCACGATATAATGAGCATTTCTTATTGGATTTAAGGAAACATAATGAACAGTATGAACAAGTAGAGTTTGTTCAAATTCCGCATAAATCTCATGACAGGTTTTTAATTATTGATGATGAGGTATATTTGATGGGAGCAAGCGTGAAAGATATGGGAACAAGTCTTTGTGCTATCACAAAAATGAGTGTTTCTCCAGAAAAGATACTGATGCTTATAAAATGAATTTGCTGGCATTCTGCAAATTGTTCGCAGAGTGCCAGTATTTAAAATTAAGGAGATTACATACGACTTGTCCAAAATGAGTGTGTTTGGACAAGTCGTATGTAATTACCAAAATTTATTTTTCAAAGAAGGAGAATTGGAAGATTATCAGTATGTAAGAATTTCTTACGTACTCACATTATAAAACCCCTAAAGTTGGTCAACAGCTTTAGTGGGTCTGTTATTAATGATGAAAGTTTGTGTTTATTATTCCAATATTACTCAAGAATGCTAATCCAAGTAATAATCCGAAATATCCGAATAATGATAGCATGAAGCTAGTAAAATATGGAAATGGCAGGAATATTGAAATAATTAGCATGATTAATGTTGGTGCGGCGACAAATATATTGAACACAATAGCTCCTGTGGTTCCGTCGTTTCCACACATAAATAGAAATAATGTACTAATGCACCACCCTGCAAAAGTGGCATAAGTCATAGCGTTGACAAACGCTGGAGCAATATTTGATAGATACAATATTGCATTGGCAAAATTGTATATTCCCGATATTCTGAATTCACCACAGAGACACAGAGAACACGGTCGTAGGGGCGGGTTTCAAACCCGCCAGGTTATTTTATGAACACAGAGAAATCCTTTGGATTTTAGGATGGGAAACGGAGTTGTTCTGCACTGAAAATTGTAGTTTTTCAAATAATTGCAAAAATAACAGAGAGGGGTAAGTATTTATTTGTAAATTTGCAATGAAATTTTTGAGATTATATATTTGTACGAATTGTCCAAACCCAAGGTGTATTATCCTTAAAGCGACTGGCAAATCATTCAAAATAATCAAGAAATAAGTCGTAGAGACGCGAGATCTCGCGTCTTGATTCTATTCACGAATAAAAAGAATACATATATGAAAAGAGTTTTACTTACAACGATGGGCGTGGCCGCCCTAGGCATGGTGTCGTATGCTGCAACTTTCATGGAAGTTAAGACAGATGACGGGAAAATAGTCCGTTATGATGTCGAGCATGTGACAGAGGTCAATTATGTAAAAGAAGATGTGGCCATTCCGGTGTTCAGTCATCCTTACGTAGATCTTGGCTTGCCATCTGGCAGACTATGGGCTACTTATAATGTTGGAGCTACCAAACCAGAAGAGTACGGCGACTATTTCGCATGGGGAGAGACTGAATCGAAAGATATGTACTATTGGAGTAATTACAAATGGGGAGATCATGAAATGACAAAGTACAATTCAAAAGATGGATTGACAACCCTACTGCCTGAGGATGATGCGGCGACAGCTAACTGGGGTGATGAGTGGAGAACTCCTACTTACAGGGAGATGCAAGAATTATTTGATTTTTGCGATTGGATATGGGCAACTGATTTCAATGACTCTGGAATCGCTGGATTAGTTGGAACAAGTAAAGAAAATGGATCCGTTTTATTCTTGCCTGCAGCTGGTTATTATAACCAAAAGAATCTCTTCGGCGTTGGATTTGACTGTTCTTACTGGTCTTCTTTGATCAGTGAGTACGGTGATAACTACTCATACTATCTCAATTCATATGTCAAAGGTATTGTTTGGAACGGAAACACACGTTACTATGGCCACCCTGTTCGCGCGGTACGTGCGAAATAATTCATAATTGTCGGTATGATTCCATCTTAGTGGGGATTTCCAACGATGATACTTGTAGAGATGGGGCATGTCCCCGTCTCTTTTTGTTTATGACGTAAAATTTACGAACACGGATCACTCGGATTGAACGGATTTTTCGCTGTCACGAATTGGAGAAAACACGATTTTTAATTGTCTCATTAAACCCTACGGTTATGGATTTGCCTTACGGCAATTCCAAACCGTAGGCTAATAATTAAACTGACCGTTCCCACGGTCGGGAAAATGCTGGAATTCCCCTCGCTTTCTGGCATGTACCGACAATTATGAATTACGAATTATGCATTATGAATTATATCCACTTCTGCTTATTTTTGACGCACTTCTGCTCTTTTCTGATGTAAAATCTCGCCATATCTTTGCCTCAACAAAAACAAATTACACGAAACAAAAACATTATTAACTAACGCAGCGCACTATATGGCATTGGTATTATCAAAACTAAAACATTTTGCTGTTGTAATAAAACTATTATCTTTGCAAAAATTTAGTTGCTGTAGAATGCGAGGCTTCTAATGATTAAATGAATATGGAACAGGAAAATCAGAAAATTGACGGAAGACGTGAAATCGCTTCACGCAATACAGGTTGGGCTAACGCAATTGCTCACAAACTTACACAATGGGATGTGGCTCCAAACACCATTTCTTTGATGAGCATCTTCTTCTCTATGGTGGGTTGTGCTCTCCTTTTAAGCAATTATTTCTTCGGTTTGAATCCTTACGTCGCCTATATCCTTTTCGCAGGATGCGTGCAGTGTCGATTGCTTTGCAACCTTTTCGACGGTATGGTGGCTGTGGAAGGTGGTAAACGTTCACCAAACGGTGATCTTTACAATGATATGCCAGACCGTTTTGCTGATGCTTTCTTCATCGTGCCAGTCGGCTATATCGTTGGCGGTATTGGTGTGGAGCTTGCTTGGCTTGCCGCTCTCAACGCTATCATGACTGCTTATTTCCGTTGGATTGGAGCTTATAAGACTAAGAATCACTACTTCGATGGCCCAATGGCTAAACAGCACCGTATGGCTGTGCTTACATTCGCGTCGCTAATAGCTGCTGTGTGCATTCCATTCGGCTATGATAAGCTAATCTATATGATTGCTTTGATTATTATGAACGTCGGTTTGGTGGCTACACTTATCAACCGTCTCTATTTAATGACTCATACTGATAAAGAATCTGATAAACAATGAGAAAATTTTTGAGTTATCTGCTTCCCGACCAAAGTTCGGATGTTATCTTGATGATTTCGATCATCCTCATCTCGCTTATGGTGGTCAGCGGTATTCTGTTCGCAATCAAGAAGGCAAAACCAGAGAAGAATCTCACTGAGGTGATTAATCGTACTAAGTCGTGGTGGATGATGGTGACAATGTTCGTGTGCGCTATCTTCATCAACAACACAGTTGCGTATGTCTGCTTGGCTATATTGTCTTTCTTCGCTTTCCGTGAACTATATTCGGTGCTTCATTTCCGTCAGTCGGATCGCAATGCTTTGCTTGTGGCATTGTTGGCGATTCCGGTGCAGTTCACGTTGGCTTACTTCCGTTGGTATGGCGGCTATATCATCTTCATTCCGGTGATTATGTTCTTGCTGTTGCCTGCGATTATGGTGATCAAGCAGGACACACACCGCATCACAAAGTCGATGGCTATGCTTCAATGGTCGTTGATGCTGTCGGTATTCGGTTTGAGCCACTTGGCATTCCTTCTTTCTTTGCCTGATCTTGAAGGTTTCTCTTCAGGTGGTAGAGGATTGCTTCTATTCTTGGTTTTCTTGACTGAAATCAACGATGTGATGCAGTTTATGTGGGGTAAGTCATTGGGAAAGCATAAGATTTTGCCAAATGTAAGTCCAAATAAGACGTGGGAGGGCTTTATCGGAGGTGCGATCAGCACAACTGTTATCGGCTACTTCATAGGTTTCCTTACTCCGCTTTCAACACCACAGGTGATCTTCACCAGTGCGATGATTGCAGTGTTTGGATTCTGTGGCGACGTCGTGCTCTCTGCAGTGAAGCGCGATAAAGGTATTAAGGATATGAGCGACGCAATTCCAGGTCACGGTGGTATCTTCGACCGTATCGACTCGTTGTCGTTCACAGCACCTGCCTTCTTCCATCTAGTCTACTTCTTGGTTTATCCACCATTCCAACCATTCGACGAAATATGGAAAAACCTTTTCTAAAGTCTCTTTGCCTTAGGGTAATCTATAGAGGTATTTGCCGACCAATATTGAAGTTTTTTGTCGGCATACAATATCCCGACTGCTCATTCTTGAAGGATGAGAAACAGTTTGTGATTATTTCCAACCACAACAGCCATCTCGACACATTGAGTTTGTTGACCGCTATCCCAAGTGATATACTTTGGAAAGTGCGACCTGTGGCTGCCGCTGACTATTTCGGAAACACAAGCCTTAAGGCAAAATTCAGCAATTTCTTCATCAATACGCTTCTTATCAACCGTCGCCCTAAGAAAGACGACGTGGATAATAAGAATAATGCGATGGATAAGATGCTTGAGGCTATAGACGAGGGTTATTCACTCATCCTTTTCCCAGAGGGAAGCCGTGGTGAGCCAGAGCAGATGAGCAAGAT
The DNA here is from genome assembly GCA_024401495.1 of Paludibacteraceae bacterium. The sequence continues at coordinate 16,000 of JAKSKW010000013.1, read as the reverse complement.
GAAGTCTGGAATCGCACGTTTGCTGGCACAGCGACCAGGCTTGAAATATGTGCCAGTATTCATGACAGGTATGGGTACCTCTTTGCCAAAGGGTGGAGTGGTACCATTGCCATATAATGCCACTTTGCATTTCGACAAACCGACACTGCCAGATAGCGATGATTCGTATGCTATCATGGAACAGATTGAAAAACATTACGCGGAGATGTCGGAGAAGTACGGAATCAAAGAAGACGATGATGATGATTAAAAACAAGTGAGGGCGCGTCGTAAAGATGCACCCTCATTTTTTATGCTTGTTCCGTTCCCCGAAATACATGTCGGGAGTTTACTTAACTATTACCTTCTCCCCATTCACTACATAAACTCCCTTCGCCAATTTGATCTCTTCCTCACTCTCAGCTTTAAGCTCTAATCTCTCAACTAACTGACCTTCGATTGTCCAGATGTAGATGTCGACGTCAGTATCGCAGATTATGCGAATGCCATTTTCTATAGCGTAGATATGAATGTTTTCGTTATCGTTTTCGTAATTATTTACTCCAGTAGGATCTTTTACTAGGCTGAATCCCATGCTCTGCATCCATCTGTCGTATGAACCGTCAGATTCGTCTGAAATTGGCTCTAAACCGTATTTTTCTGAATCAAAACAGAATGCGAATTGGCAAGCGGTTGTCTTCGACGCAGTGTTTAGTCCAACCACTCCGTTTGCTGTCGGTGACGCACTATAGTTTGTCAAGGCAACGTTGTTGTTCGACGCAGGTGATAGATAGTAGTAACCGTCGTGTGTGCCGCTATCGGTTAGTTTCCAACGCTGGGATGGAGTGTTGCCTGCTGGAGCCATGCTCAACTGCCCGTTTGAAGCGTCTAGAGCTAAGCCACTCTCTTCGTCAGTCAACGTGTATGATCCGTCGGCTGTCTTAGTCACTTTCAACGATAGGTTGATGTCATCGTCGTCTTCAGTCAACTGCATCTTTCCATCTTTCAACGACAAAACCTTATTGGCATTCTTTGATAGCAAAACGTATGTCTTTCCATCTTCCACCTTCTCCACGCGTCTGTAACGGTTGATCTTATCGAAGATGCTCAAATCCCAGTCGGCATAGAATTTCATGATCGGATAGCCAGTACGCATGTCGATAGGAAGCCATATATGCCACGATTCTCCCACGTTGGCATCAGAGAAATACTCTCCACCTTTCCATCTGTCGCCCATGTAGATATAGGCATCGTATTTGCCTGGCACCTTGAAGACGTAATTGCTCTGCGAATGGTATGTCGTGTTTTTCTCGTTGTCGACGCAAGGATTACCCAAGTCGTTCCAACCTGTCAACGGCATTTGTGAATATGATGAGTGGGCTGGATTAGGATCCCAACCTGTACATCCTGATGTGATTGCCACGAATCTATTGTGGTATTTGAAGATGGCTGGTGCCTCATACTGTTTCTTCACAAACATACGCTCCCATGTCGGCGACAGATCAAGATAGTCGTTGGTCAACAATGTGCCGTGCATTGTCATATTCTCCTCGGCTGAACCGAAATGGTAGCCGGCATTATAGTCGGGATCGAACATCAAAGTCTGGTCGCGTGAACCAGATGGTTGGGCATCTCCACGTGGACGCATAGTCTTGATGAAGGTATATGGGCCAGTGATCTTGTCGCTCGATAGAATTGCGACGCGGGATGCTGCGTAGCCTGAACCGTTTTCCCAGTGAACCCACATCACATATTTGTTAGTGTTAGGGCAGTACATCACTTTCGGACGCTCAAGTGTACGACCGTAGTTCATATCCTGATTATCGCTTCTCAACGGCACTTCCGGACATTTGTATGCCATACAGTAGTATTTCCAGTTGTATAGATCAGTCGACGTATAGCAGACGATACCGTTGCTCTTCACAGGAGTGGCACGATAATTCTCTCCAAACCAATAATATGTGCCATTCTCGTAAAGCACACAACCACCGTGAGCGTTGATGTGCTTGCCATCAGCGTCGTTCCAATTCATACCCAAACGTAGGGCAGGGCTACCATTGTGGAATTGGTTGTATGGCTGGCCAATCTTTGAATCCACAGGAATCAGCATCCAGTAATGTTTGCCATCCGTGCCGCTCTTGTCGCTATACACTCCCTTGCCATCGCTTGTGCCGTCGGTGCCGAGATACTTGCTGTTGGAAGAGAATTGTATTCTGATATATTTCTCCTCGTTTGGAGCATAGTTGATATTCAAATTGGAGTTGCTGGAAGACGCTGAGAATTTAGCGTTGTATTCGCCGTCAGCATTCAAATAATTGTTTCCAGAGACGCTCTTCAACGCATATTTGCCATTGGAAAGAGCCTCGATTGTAAATTGTTGCGACGCGTTGTAGGCAGGATTCTTGATAAGGACTCCGTTGCCAGAGTTCGTCAAGAAACGGTTGCTGGCATGCATCACATAGTATTTCTGACCGTTGGCGAACGGTAGGTTGCGGCTATTATTGTAGTCGGTGATTGCAGTGTTGAGAGCCTTTGTTGCATTGACCACCTCTGTCTGCGACGACGCGTTTGCCAAAGCATCTTTAGCCACGTAGATGGCATCAAGTAGGGATTTGCGTGAAGATTTAGAGAAAGCTCCAGCACCGTCGCCCTCCGACGTCGCCTTTAATCTATCTTCCGCTTTATTGATAATGCCCTGCAAACCATCTGTGACAAGCACGTTGGCAGATGCCTCACGCAAAAACCAGAAATGAAGAGTCTCATTACCATTTTTGTCGGAGTAGACATAACTTCCTGGTGCAATTCCGTCGGTACCCAAATAACGACTATTCTCAACGCATTTGAATCTGACATACTCTCCACCGCACTCCTCAACCGAGAATTTGGCGACGTTGCCCGTGCCTGTGCTTAATTCAGTATCCCAGTCGCCTGTCTTAGCGACGTTGCTGTTTTTAGATACACTCTTGATGAAATAGTTGCTACCAGTAGCGACGAATTGGAAAACTTGACCGTTGGTAGCATCGAAAGTGTGGAGATTTGGTCTGCCGTCCACAGCAGAAAGGACCATTCCAGACGAGTGGAAAATGTAGAATTTTTTGTTTGTGTCGACAGCATTGGCAATCAAAGCGACACAGCTGAGTAATGTGATAAATAGTGTTCTCATAAATATTAGAGTCTCAAAACGAATAATGTGTTATCAAATCGCAAATATACAATTTCCAATTCATAATGCACAATGTATAATTCATAATTGTCTGGACCTGCCGATGCCACGACATAGTCCAGCGGACCTGCCGACAGCGTGAGCCGCCACCACAGAGAATAAAAGGATGCCCAGCATAACAAGTTTATAACAATCAGATAATGGATGAGTTCCTCAAAGTGTCCTCTTAATCATTTGATTTGACGACATCTTCCAAAACATATAAATCCATATAATTTTTGTGATAATCACAAATACAATAAGAAAAATATTATTGTATAAAATGCTATCGTTGTGGTATCTTATATTGGACATTAAATAATAAAAGTATAAAGGGCACAAATCAAACATACATAAAGATGATAGCACAACAACAATAAAAAATCGCCACTTTTTAATTGTTTGTATGAATGAAACAATAAAACCTACAGTCACAATCGCTTGAAATTCATAATAATATATCTGCCATAAATAATTATAGCATCCAAAATCCAATATCGAACCAGAAATACGAATAATATTTAATGGATCTATAAAAAAACTGTAAAACAACAAAAGCAAAACAATTATCAAGAATGCTCGTTGGATATACTTATTCTTTATGATTTCCAATAAGTGTGATAAAAAGCCAATAGCTAAAAAAGTAGAGGATATAAACATAAATTGAATAAGAAGCCCGACAATAGTTTGTGGAAAAACAAAAATGTCTATAATTCCCGTTTTTAGGGCATTGAAAAAATACAGATATGAAATCATAAAAATGACAAAAATCTCTCCAAATGTCAATTTAAGTGTCAATTTCCAATGATTACTCATGATTCTTAAAATTTTATTTAGTACGTCGCAAATATACAATTTTAATTCATAATGCGTGAGTCATAGAGATTGCATGAATGAAATGGATTTTATCATAAAAACACTATTTTTGCATTTTGTAACCTATATCAATAGATTAGATATATGAAAATATGCAGTCATTGTAAGTCTGTCAACGCTCAGGAATCTACGGTATGCTATTTCTGTGGAGCCGCTCTAAACGTTAACGTTAACGCTAACGTTGGCAATTCTTCTAAGCATGTTTACAATACTCCGCAGAGTCAGCAGAAGAGAGTTCCAGCACAACCGACGTCGCAAATAAAACCGAATGAACCTAAAGAACTCGGTCTTTGGGATGCTGTAGGGAAGTGCTTTGGCAAATACGCGTCGATGAAAGGCCGTGCCACTCGTGCGGAGTTGTGGTATTTCCTTTTGTTTTACGCTGTAGTTTTATTCGTATCCTTTTGTATCTCTGAATCAATGGGTGTGTTCTGCGTCTTTTCAATGCTTTTGCCTGCATTATCTGTGATTGGCCGTCGTCTTCACGATGTCGGAAGAAGCCGTGGGTGGATGTTTTTGCTTCTCATTATTGTATTTTATGGGTGGCTAGCTTTGGCTGTCATCTGTATGCTTCCTAGTCAACAGAAAGACAATGAGTACGGACCGTATGAGGGATGATTTTAGCATTATGTGCCGAAAATGTGTAATTTTACACGAAAGATGTATCAAAAATGTGTAAATTTACACGAAAGATGTACGAAAAATGTGTAAATTTGTGCCATTGATTTGAAAAATAAGGATTTATGTTCAAGAGAAATATAATAAGACAACTAAGTCAATGGAAAGATAAGAAAGATAGAAAACCTCTTATATTATCAGGTGCCCGACAAATCGGTAAAACGTGGGTGTTGAAAGAGTTTGGCAAGGAATATTTTGATGAAGTCGCATATTTTAGTTTAGATAAAGATTCCTCTATCTGTCAACTGTTTCAAACAACCAAGGATCCTAAACGATTGTTGCCACAACTTTCTTTGCTTTGCGGGTCGGAAATAAAACCGCAAACTACTCTTGTGATTCTAGATGAGATACAGGAGTGCCCTGATGCGTTGCAATCTTTGAAGTATTTTTGTGAAGAAACTCCACAATATGCTGTTGTTTGTGCTGGTTCGTTGTTAGGGGTTTATCTTAACCATGAGAATCAGTCGTTCCCTGTTGGGAAAGTTGACCATCTTTCGATGTATCCACTTACGTTCTCAGAATATCTTGAATTGTATGATACAAAACTTTATGCTTATTATCAGCAAATAGATAAGGCAGAACCAATTGCTCAGATATTTTTTGATAAATTGAAAGAGGCATATCTTTCTTATTGTATTTGTGGCGGTATGCCTGAGGTTTCGATGTGCATGATTGATAATAATGATATTGCTTCCGTGGAATCAAAATTGGGAAATATATTAAATGATTACTCTCGTGATTTCATCAAACATACTAAACCAGTTTTAGCTAATAGAATAGATCAAATTTGGCAATCTCTACCGTCTCAGTTGGCAAGAGAAAATAGAAAATTCGTATATCAACTTGTTCGTCCAGGAGCAAGAGCGAGAGAATACGAAGATGCTTTGACGTGGTTGCATAGAGCTGGTTTAATCTACAAAGTAAATGCTTTGACAAAACCATCGCTTCCTTTGAAAGCATACGATGATTTAAGTGCTTTTAAGATTTACTCGTTGGATATGGGAATTTTACGTCGATTGGCAGAGATGGACGCAAGTCTATACTATAATAATTCTCCAGTTTTTTCTGAGTTTAAGGGAGCATTGGCTGAAAATGCTGTTTTACACAGCCTTGTGACTCAGTTTGGTAAATCGCTACGTTATTGGAGTTCTGAATATAAAGCGGAAGTTGATTTTTTGATCGTAGTCGACAATGAGATTATTCCAATAGAAGTGAAAGCGGACACAAACGTATCTGGGAAAAGTATCATACAATACGAAAAGGAATTTCATCCAAAACTTAGGATCCGTTATTCTATGTTGAATCTAAAATTAGATGGAAATATGCTTAACATTCCTCTGTTTTTAGCAGACAAGACAAAGAACTTTATCGAAGACGTAAAATCTTTATGGTAAGGTTTTTGCGTCGGAACCATATTCTTTTAGAATGAAAAATAATTGCTAACTTTGCAGTCTGACTTAAAAAGAACTTTTTAGAAACGAATAAATAGAATGACTAACACTAAGTCAACTCCAACTGAATTAGGTACTGAGCCAATACCACAGCTGCTTTTCAAATATGCTGTGCCTGCCATCATCTCGATGGTCGTGGCGTCTTTGTATAATATCATCGACTCAATTTTTATCGGACATATTCCGAACGACGGTCCTCGCTGTATCACGGCGTTGGCTATCGCTTTCCCGTTGATGAACCTTTCTGCGGCATTCGGATCGCTTGTTGGTGCTGGTGGTTCGACGTTGGTGTCGATCAAACTTGGTCAGAAGGATTATCCGTCGGCTAATAAGGTGCTTGGAAATGTGACGACACTGAATATCATCATCGGTGTTGTCATCATGCTTCTTGGTTTGTTCTTCTTGGATGAGATTTTGGTCTTGTTCGGAGCCAGTGAGGAGACGATTGATCCGGCACGTGATTTCATGACTGTGCTTTTGATCGGTAACGTCTTCACTCACCTTTTCTTCGGCCTCAACCATGTGATGCGAAGCAGCGGTAATCCGAGAAAGGCGATGTTCACCACAATCCTTACTGTGGTCAACAATATTATCCTTGCTCCGATTTTTATCTATATGCTTGGCTGGGGCATCACTGGTGCAGCTCTTGCCACAATCACAGCTCAGACAATATCATTGGTTGTAATCTGTCACCATTTCTATAGTGGCAAGGATGTCTTGACGTTCTCAATGCCTGATTTCAAATTGCAGAAGCAGATTGTGAAGAGTATTTTCGCTATCGGCGTCGCTCCTTTCACTTTGAATGCTTGCGCTTGTCTTGTGGCGATGATGCTCAACAATACACTCCACAAGTATGGTGGCGACAATGCGATCGGTGCGTATGGTATCTGCAACCGTGTCATTATGATCGGTGCTCAGATAGTGTTTGGATTCAACCAGGCTATGCAGCCTATTGCCGGATATAATTTCGGAGCACAGTTGGTCGACCGTGTGGATAAAGTGTTGAAGATGACGATAGTATGCGCCACATGTGTGACTTTTGTCTTATTCTTCTGTTGTGAATGTTTTGCCGACGGAATTGTATCAATCTTTGTCAATCAAGACGAGGGGAATGCCTTGGCTTTGATGGAGTCGGCTGCTCACGGTTTGAGAATCGTGGTGATTATGATGCCGATTGTAGGTTTCCAAATGGTGGTGTCAAACTTTTTCCAGAGCATCGGACGTGCACCAATCTCATTGTTCATGAGTGCCACACGTCAGTTGATTTATCTTATTCCGCTTGTTTGGCTATTGCCTCAGAAATTTGGTTTGGATGGAGTATGGTATGCGATGCCTACTTCCGACTTTCTTGCGGCAATGACTGCTATAGTGATTTTCAAGACACAGTATAAGAAATCATTGACTTTGCCTAACAAAGAGACTAAAGTCGACGTGGAGAAGAAAAACGTTGATTCCAACCATATCGTGATCAGCATTGGACGCCAGTTTGGAGCCGGTGGACGCCAGATTGGAAAACTTATTGCTGACCACTATGGAATCAAGTATTACGATAGCGAATTGCTGGTTGAAGCTGCCAAGGATATGGGCTTCGCACCTGAAATATTTGCAAAAGCCGACGAAGTGCCGTCGCTACAGAATTCATTAGACAGATTGGCGGATTTGTCGTCGCCAAACACAAGTGAATCAGTTTTGTCTGGAGCAAACCTTTTCAAAGCCCAGAGTGAGACAATGCAAAGAATCGCAGATTCAGAGAGTTGCGTCATCGTGGGAAGAGCATCCGACTACGTTCTTCGAGACAGAAAAGATTTGGTGACATTCTTCTTGAGAGCCCCTATGGAGTTCAGAGCTGAAAATATTGCGTCGCGACATAATATCGACATCAAGAAAGCTCAGAAATTGGTGGAGGAGAGAGAAGCGGCAAGAAAAGAGTATTACGATTATTATACAGGCAGAGAGTGGGGAGATTCCAAGGGTTATGACCTTTGTATAGACGTGTCAAAATTGGGCTTGGAGGAGACTGCGAAGATGATGATTGCCTTTATTGACTCTGTTTTTGGCAAAAAAGCAGAAAAATAAGATTGAATTTTCATTCTAATACTTATTTTTGTAGTTCAACATAGTATCGATGATTACAAAGGACGACATAATAGAGGTAGGATATGTGAGCAAAACGCACGGTTTGTCGGGCAATCTTGATGTGATAATCACAGTGGATTGGCTTGATGAGTTGGGCGTGGATTTTATTTTCATCGAGATAGATGGATGCTTTATCCCGTTCTATATAGCAGAGGAGAGGTCGAAGAACAATAGCCGACTTTTGAAGCTTGACAATATCGATACCAAAGAAGAGGCAGAACGTTTGATTGGATCGACGGTGTATGTCTCAAGAGACGATTTCGACGAGGATGAGTTGGCGGAGGCAGAAGGTGTTGATTACACTGGATACACAATCTATGACGCCGACGGAAGCAGAGTCGGAGTGATTGAGTATGTCGACTATGACACTGAAAATGTGTTGTTCTGTCTTGAGGAGAAAGATTCCGCAGGCTACCAGATCATGATACCTGCTGTCGACGACTTCATTGTGGAGATTGACGATGACAAGCAGACCATCATCATGGATATTCCGGATGGCCTTCTTGAGTTGAATGCTGGAGGTGCTTGCGTCGAAGACGAGGATGATGACTAAGACTTTTTACAACGGTTAATTGAATATGCGTGTAGTTAATAACATAAAGACGCTTTATGCGATGATAGTTTTGCTGGGTGCAGTCGGCTGTGCTCCGCAGACTGAGTTTGAAGTCGCCACATGGCACGGCTTCAAACAATGCGCAATATCATATACAATGGAAGACAGCTATGATAATCAGTTTAAGATTGCTCTTCCAATGTTCCACGATTATGATTATCCATGTACATTCTTTTTGACAACACGTTGGTGCGATAAGACAAAGTGGGATGCCTTGCGTGAGGCTACAACAGTATGGGGATGTGAGGTGGGAAGCCACACCGTCGACCATGCTGTATACGACACTTTGACAAGAGAGCAGCAGAAGCAGGATATTCTCGACGCAAACGCAAGAATCAACGTGAAGTTGCCGATGTACAAGTGTAATACATTCGCATACACAGACTGCGTTGTGGGAGACACAAGCATCATCAGCAAACATTATTTCGCTGCGCGTGGATGTCACGGATATGTGGAGCGTGCCACTCCAAACGATTATTTGAACATCAGTTCATTGATGTGCGGATCAAACGAAGCCGTCAGAAACTTTCAGGATTTCATGAACGGATTCAACACAGCAAAAAGCAGTGGAGGCTGGTGTATTTTCTCAATATATGATATCGACGACGGCGCTGGATATTCCCCATTGTCGTCAGACGTGTTGAGAGCAAGCTTAGATTATTTGAAAGAACAGGAAAAGACCAATTCGTTTTGGGTTACTACCTTCAAGAATGCGGCAAAGTATTCAAAGGAGCGTGACAATGCGAAGTGGGAAATCGTCAAAGATACAATCAAGAGCGGATCAAATAGAGTTACCGAAGACAATGACAAATTGACAATCAGGCTGGAGGACGGTTTGGATGACGACGTCTACGATCATCCATTGACACTACGTTGCCCGATGCCGTTTGGTTGGAGAGAGGTAGAGGTGCTTCAGAATGAGATCGTGCTTGATTCAGAGATAAAGACCATCAATGGCTGTAAATATATCATCTTTGACGCTGTTCCGAACGGAAACAAAAAGATATATTTAATAAAACTTGAATAATGATTGATGTGGAGAAAAAAGCACAGTTGGCCACACAGTTGAAATCTGAAGGTTATAATTGTGCTCAAGCAGTATTTGCAGCTTTTGCAGAAGATTATGGTATTGACAAGGCAACCGCAGTTCGCATCACAGCCGGATTAGGTGGCGGAGTGGCGAAAATGAAAGGTGTCTGTGGAGCATACCTTGGTGCCGCAATGTTGTCAGGATTGGAAGAGGGCAGCGTCGACCCAGCGGATATGGCAGGAAAGGAGCACGCTTACAAAGTGGCTCAGGACCTTGCGATGCGATTCAAAGAGCAGAATGGAAGCACTATCTGTGCCGAACTTCGTGGATTGAAGCCCAATCCCGACGTGAAGGAGATTATTCCTTGTGGAACTCTTGTGGAACGTGCCGCTCGCATCTACGCGGAGTACCTAAATGCAAAAAAAGCATAAAAAAACATCGTTGTCCGTAAAAAGGACAAATTATACGCAAATAAAATGTATTTTTGCGTAAAATTCGGCGTCGACGTTGGTGTTGTCGTTGAAAAAATGAAATTTGATAATAAAAAAAACGATATAAAATATGGGATTCGGGAATTTTTTATCCAAGCTATTTGGAAATAAAGCCCAGAGAGACAGGGAGTTAATACAGCCTTACATCCAGAAGATTGAGCTAGTATACCCTTCAATACAAGCTTTGTCTAATGATGAACTTCGTGGCCGTACGGAGGATATCAAGCAGAGAATACAGGATTACGTATCTGCTGAGACAAAGGAGATCGCAGACTTGAAGTCGCAGATCGAGGCACAGGAGATCGAGCAGAGAGAGAGAACTTACGCTAAGATCGACAAACTATCTAAGGTAAAACTTGACAAATATGAGGAGGTGCTTGACCAGGTGCTTCCTGAGGTGTTCGCTATCGTAAAGGATACAGCGCGTCGTTTCACAGAGCAGAAAGATGTCGTTGTGACAGCTAACGATATGGACCGTGAGTTCGCTGAGAAATTCGACTTCGTTGATATCGATGGCGACAAGGCTGTTTACCACAATGTTTGGACTGCTGGTGGTAACCCAACAGTTTGGAACATGATCCACTACAACGTTCAGTTGTTCGGTGGTGTTGTGTTGCACCAGGGTAAGATCGCTGAGATGGCAACCGGTGAGGGTAAGACATTGGTAGGTACACTTCCAATTTTCTTGAACGCGTTGACTCACAATGGAGTCCACGTCATCACAGTCAACGACTATTTGTCTAAGCGTGACTCTGAATGGATGGGCCCTCTATACATGTTCCACGGTTTGACAGTGGATTGTATCGACAAGCACAGGCCAAACTCAGACGAGCGTCGTAAGGCATATATGGCCGATATCACATTTGGTACAAACAACGAGTTCGGTTTCGACTACTTGCGTGATAACATGGCAGGTAATGTCAAGGAGCTTGTGCAGCGTGAGCACAACTACGCAATCGTCGATGAGGTCGACTCAGTATTGATCGATGATGCGCGTACACCGTTGATCATCTCTGGTCCGATGGATAGCTCAAAGAGCAACGAGCAGTTGTTCAACGAGTATAAGCCTCGCGTGGAGCACTTGGTAAGCTTGCAGAAGGTGATGGCCACTAACTATTTGACAGAGGCTAAGCGTCTGTTGAAGAACACTGACAAGAAGAGCCAGGAGGAAGGTGCTTTGGCATTGTTCCGTTCTTATAAGGCGTTGCCAAAGAATCAGCCATTGATCAAGTTCTTGAGTGAGCCAGGAATCAAACCTCTTTTGCTTAAGACAGAGGAGATCTATATCGCAGAGAACAACAAGAGAATGCCTGAGGCAACTGATCCTCTATACTTCGTTATCGATGAGCGTCACAATAGCATCATTCTAACAGATAAGGGTGTCGACGCGTTGACTGGAGTCAGCGAGGATCCTAACTTCTTCGTATTGCCAGATATTGGTGGCGAGATGTTGGAACTTGAGGAGAAGAATCTTTCTTCTGAAGAGTTGGCTGCACAGAAAGAGGCATTGATTCAGAGCTACGCTGTCAAGAGCGAGCGTATCCACACAATCAACCAGCTTTTGAAGGCTTACACATTGTTCATCAAGGACGACCAGTACGTCGTGATGGATGGCAAGGTTATGATCGTCGACGAGCAGACTGGCCGTATCATGGACGGACGTCGTTACTCAGACGGTTTGCACCAGGCACTTGAGGCAAAAGAGGGTGTTGAGGTTGAGGCTGCAACACAGACATACGCAACAATCACATTGCAGAACTACTTCCGTATGTACCACAAGCTAGCCGGAATGACCGGTACAGCTGAGACAGAGGCAGGTGAGTTCTGGAATATCTATAAATTGGACGTTGTGGTTATCCCTACTAACCGTCCAATCGCAAGAAATGATATGAACGACCGTATTTACCGTACACAGCGTGAGAAGTATAATGCGGTAATCGAGGAGATCGTCAACTTGACAAATCAGGGACGTCCGGTATTGGTGGGTACAACATCAGTCGAGATCTCTGAGTTGTTGAGCCGTATGTTGAAGATCCGTGGAATCCAGCACAACGTGTTGAATGCGAAACTTCACCAGAAGGAGGCCGAGATCGTTGCTGAGGCAGGTAAGAGCAAGACTGTGACAATCGCCACAAACATGGCAGGTCGTGGTACCGATATCAAGCTTTCTCAGGAGATCAAGGACGCAGGTGGTTTGGCAATCATCGGTACAGAGCGTCACGAGTCACGTCGAGTTGACCGTCAGTTGCGTGGACGTGCCGGACGTCAGGGAGATCCAGGTTCATCAGTATTCTTCGTTTCATTGGAAGATAAGTTGATGCGTCTATTCGGTTCGGAGAAGATCGCATACGCAATGCAGAAGATGGGAATCAAGGAAGGCGAGGTGATCGAGAGTGGAATGGTCACTAAGTCAATCGAGAGAGCCCAGAAGAAGGTAGAGGAGAACCACTTCGGTGTTCGTAAGCGTTTGATCGAGTACGACGACGTGATGAACAACCAGCGTGAGGTAGTATACCGTCGTCGCCGCCAGACATTGCGTGGAGAGAGAATGGGTGTTAACCTAATGGATATGATCTACGGTGTGGCACAGAGAATCGTCGGCGAGACAAAGGGTATGTTGCCATATGCAGATTTCAAGAATGAGGTTGTACGTTTGTTGTCTTTCGAGACACAGATCTCAAATAAGGATTACTCATCATTGAAGGATAACGAGTTGATCGAGAAGTTGTTTGAAGAGGCAATGGCCACATTCAAGCGTCGTACAGAGTCGATCGCAACTAACGCATATCCTGTATTGAAGAATATCTACGACCAGCATCCAGAGGGTGGCCTTGTAGGTGTGCCTATCACAGACGGCCGTTTCGTCTACAGTATCACTGTTGATTTGAAGGAGGCTGTTGAGTGTCAGTGTAAGAATGTCGTTAAGGAGTTCGAGCGTCGCACATTGCTTCACGCTATCGATTCAAAGTGGAAAGACCACTTGCGCGAGATGGACGACTTGAAGAACTCAGTGCAGAATGCTCACTACGAGCAGAAGGATCCGCTTGTAATCTATAAGATCGAGTCATACAATATGTTTGCCGCAATGCTTGATGATATGAACCAGGAGGCAGTCAACGTATTGATGCGCGGACAGATCTTGATGAGACAGGAGGACGACGCTGAGACACAGGCCCGTATCGCTGAGGAGGCTGCACGTCGCCAGATGTTGGCTGAGGCTAAAGAAGAGGAGGCAAGACAGAAGGCTATGCAGTTGAGCAGAAGCGAGGATCTTGAGGAGGCTCCAGAAGAGCAGTCGCCACTTCAGCAGATCTCTGGTCAGAAGCAGATGCCAGCCAACGCAGGTGTGAAGGTAGGCAGAAACGATCCTTGTCCTTGTGGTAGCGGCAAGAAGTACAAGCAGTGCTGTGGTAAGGATCTATAATAATTGATTATAATTAACCAGTTATAATTGAGGCGTGTTTTGCATCAAAACACGCCTTTTTATCTTAAAAAACGAAATATGTTAGGTTATATTACTTGGACCGTCAATCCAGTGGCGTTCACAATTCCAGGTTTGGATATGGACGTGAGATGGTACGGAATGATGTGGGCTTTCGGTTTCCTTCTCGGCTATATGACTGAGAAATACATCTACAAGCGTGAAGGTTTGCCCGACACTGCCATCGATGATTTCTTGACTTACATGGCTATTTTCACTGTCGTCGGAGCCCGTCTTGGACATTGCTTCTTCTATGATCCAGAGTATTATTCTGCTCATCTTGGAGAGGTGCTGTTGATCAACAAGGGAGGATTGTCGAGCCATGGTGGAGCAGTCGGAATCCTAATCGGAATGTACATTTTCAGCAAACGAGTTGCCAAGCATAGTTACCTATGGGTGCTCGACCGTACTGTCATCGCTGTGGCAATCACAGGATGCTGCATCCGATTCGGTAATTTGATGAACCATGAGATCTACGGCCACGCCACTGATGTGCCTTGGGCATTCCAGTTTATCACTAACATTCATTCGTGGATGGCAGGCAAGGCAGAACCTGTATTCTCAGAACCAAGTCATCCTACTCAGATATATGAGATGCTTTACTGCATCGTCACATACTGCACAACTATGTACATGTATTGGAAGACAACTGCTCGTAAGTATGAAGGATTGATTTTTGGAGTCTTCTTGGAGGGAATATTCCTGACTCGATTCTTGCTTGAGTTTATCAAGAATAATCAGGAGAGTTTTGAAGACGGAATGGCATTCAACATGGGCCAGTTGTTGAGTGTGCCGCTATTCGTCACTGGATTCTATTTGTTTTATAAGGCGTATAAGCAGTATAAAGCGGAGGCTAATTAATTAGCCGTGAGACGGTGTCTCACGGCACGGAACGGTGTCTCACGGCACGAAACAGAATTGAATTATGAAACATATAGGAGCACATGTGTCGGCATCGGGTGGAGTGGAGAACGTGCCTGTGAATGCCGAAGCGATAAAGGCGAATGCTTTCGCATTGTTCACTAAGAATCAACGACAGTGGGTGTCGGCTCCGTTGAACGAGAAATCCATCGCGTCGTTCAAAAAGAGGACGCAGGAGATCGGCGTCGACGCGGATTATATCCTTCCTCACGATAGTTATCTTATCAATCTTGGCCATCCGGAGATGGAGGGGTTGGAAAAATCCCGTGCCGCTTTCTTGGACGAGATGCAGAGATGTGAGCAACTTGGTTTGAAACTCCTTAATTTCCATCCGGGAAGCCATTTGAAGGCAATCTCAGTCGACGAGTGTCTGGCTCGCATCGCAGAGTCGATCAATATCACGTTGAGCAAGACGACGGGAGTGTGCGCGGTGATAGAGAATACTGCAGGTCAGGGATCCAACGTCGGCAATAGATTTGAAGAGATCGCAAAGATAATTAGTATGGTCGACGACAAGACTCGCGTCGGCGTATGTATCGACACTTGCCACACCTTTGCCGCAGGCTACGATTTGCGTACGGCTGATGCCTGCAAGGCGACGTTTGATGAGTTCGACAAAGTGGTGGGGCTCAACTATCTACGCGCGATGCATATCAACGACTCCATGAAGCCGCTTGGCTCCAAAGTCGACCGACACAACAGCATCGGCAAGGGAGAAATCGGCGTGGAGTGTTTCAAGTGGATCATGCAACAGGATATTTTCAACGATATTCCGTTGATACTTGAGACTCCAGATGAATCAATTTGGGCGGAAGAAATCGCACTTTTGAGGAGTTTTGAAGCCGAAAAGTAATGTTTTTTAACATTTAATTCTTTTAATTCAGCTACAAAATAATATCTTTGTGGCATAAACAAAGAAATACAATTTTAGTTTACAATGGATAATACAGCATTATTGCAAGAAGTAACAGCCAAAGCTCAGGTTTGGCTAAACGGTAATTTTGATGAGGATACAAAGAAAGAGGTAAAGGCTCTTTTGGACTCATCTGACAAGAATGCATTGATCGACGCATTCTACCGTGACTTAGAGTTCGGTACTGGTGGTCTTCGTGGTATCATGGGTGCTGGAACAAACCGTATGA
>JAKSKW010000012.1 GCA_024401495.1 Paludibacteraceae bacterium | reverse complement strand
CCACGACCCACAGATTAAGAGTCTGTTGCTCTACCAACTGAGCTACCGATCCATTGTCTTTAATGACTTTGTTTGGTCGTTTCTTAAAAACGATGCAAAGGTACTGCTTTTTTTGATAACTGCAAATGTTTTGAGGATTTTTTTAAGAAAAAGTGAAATTTTATTTAAGTTTCAATCATCAATCCTCAATCATCAATAAAAAATCGCCAGCCACAAGTGTGACCGGCGATTATGTTGATTGTGATCTAATTCAAATTAGAACTTCAAATCGTCAAGGGCGCTCTTAGAAACTGTGATGTAATCAGCAGAAACGTAAGCTGTCTGATCGTTGAAGCTGATTGTAGCCCAACCGTTCTCGATCTTAGCAACCTCGATCTCAGTACCCTTAGCCAACTTACCGATGATAGCACATGTTGTGTTAGGCTCTTTTCTAACGTTTAGGTTAGAAGACTGTGTAGTTACGATGTATTTTGCCATTTCTCTAATCAATTAATGTTAGTAAATAATAAAAGAACGCTACGGAAAGGCAAGCCTCCATAGCGTCCTTTAGCTTTCTTGATTAAGATTACTTATTCTTGATAAGCTCAACGATAGCGTTAACTGTAGCCTCGATGCCAGCCTGCTCCTCAGCGTTCAAGTTAGCCTTAACGTTCTCGTACTGCTCCTTGAAGTTCTTGATCTGCTCAACAACTGTAGGAACGTCCTCTGCCTTTGCAGCCTCTGCAGTAGCCTTGATGATGCTCAAAGACTCCTGAAGACCCTTCAATACAGCGTTCTCTACGTTCTCAACTGCTGGTGCAGCCTCCTGAGCAGCAGCCTCAGCTGCAGCCTCTACCTGTGCTGGAGCATCCTGTGCAGGAGCGTCCTTCTTACATGATGCGAATGAAAGTGCCAAAGCAGCAGCACTTACGAATAAAATCTTCTTCATTATCCTGTATTTTAAATTTGTTAATTCCGTTTTTAATTATGTCGCAAATATAAAAAATATTATTTGCGTTAGCACTTAATTTTAATTTTTTTTACTTACAAAAGGTATATTTATTTGCTATTTTTGCATATATGGAGGTAAAACAGATATATTTACTAGAAAAAAATGAGCATATTTCTACATTTTCCACTAATGTAGACTGCCGTTTCGTTGAAAATGCCAAACTTTTGGTGAACCCTTCTGACGTGGTTTCTTGTAAACAAATTCATAGCGACGTCGTAAAAATAGTGGATGATTCAATGCGTGGAACTGAAATTCCAGACTGTGACGCATTGGTCACTAACTGCAGAAAACTTCCTCTCTTGATTCGCACTGCAGACTGCGTGCCTGTTGTGGTTTATGATCCATGTCGACGTGTGGTTGCGAATATTCATGCAGGCAGAGTGGGAACTCAGAAGATGATTGTCCGCAAAACGGTTGAATTGATGCAGTCGGAATTTGGATCTGTTCCGTCGGATTTGATCGTGGCGGTCGGCCCTCATATATGTGGAAAGTGTTATGAGGTCGACGACGCTTGTGCTAAAGAGTTTGGTGGACAATATATAGTAGGGTATAGCAGTAATCAAAAACCTTTGATAGATATTGCCAAAGCTTGTGAAGATCAGCTTGTCAACATTGGCGTCGACAGCAAGAATATTCATTGTGCTGATATATGTACTGCAGAATCTCTGGAATGGCCTTCTTGGAGAAGGAATAAATGCCAGGAGAGATTGGGGACATTCGTGATGTTGGTATAAATGAAGAAAAAAAAGACGGGGAAAATGCCCCGTCTTCACGATTGTATATTTGAAATCTGATTATTTAGCCTTAGCCAAAGCCTGCTTGATATCTTCGATTAGATCATCAGCGTCTTCAATACCGATTGAAAGACGAATCAAATCTGGCGAAACTCCTGCTTCAATAAGCTGCTCCTCAGTAAGCTGACGGTGAGTGTGTGATGCTGGATGAAGCACACATGAGTGACAGTCTGCAACGTGAGTCGCGATTCCGATCAACTTCAAATTATCCATGAACTTGATAGAGAACTCGCGTCCGCCCTTCAAACCGAAACACATTACTCCACAAGTGCCATTAGGACAATATTTCTGCTGCAATGCGTGGTCCTCATCGCTCTCAAGCTCAGAGTATTTGATCCAGGCAACTTGCTCGTTAGCCTCCAAGAATTTGGCGATCTTCAAAGCATTCTCGTGGTGCTGCTTCATACGACAATGAAGAGACTGTAATCCAAGATTTAGATAGAATGCGTTTTGTGGCCCTTGAATTGATCCAAGATCGCGCATCAACTGAACAGTTGCTTTTGTGATATATGCACCCTTACCGAATGCTTTAGTGTAAGTCAAACCGTGATATGATGGGTCTGGAGCGCAAAGGCCAGGGAATTTATCCGCGTATTTGTCCCAGTCGAAGTTTCCACTATCTACGATAGCACCACCTACTGCAACACCGTGACCATCCATATATTTAGTTGTAGAGTGAGTTACGATATCAGCACCCCATTCGATAGGACGGCAGAATACTGGAGTAGGGAATGTGTTGTCGATGATCAATGGAACTCCGTGAGAGTGGGCGATCTTAGCGTAGCGCTCGATATCGAAAACACGGACGCCTGGGTTTGAAAGAGTCTCGCCGAATACCAACTTTGTGTTAGGCTTGAATGCGGCGTTGATCTCCTCGTCTGACATCTTCTCATTAACGAAAGTGACCTCGATGCCCATCTTAGGAAGTGTAGTTCCGATCAAGTTGAATGTGCCACCGTAGATGTTGTTGAATGCAATCACATGTCCGCCAGCCTCACAGATATTGAAAATAGCGAAAAAGTTTGCAGCCTGGCCTGATGAAGTCAACATACCAGCGACACCGCCCTCAAGTTCAGCGATTCTTGCTGCTACGTTATCGTTAGTTGGATTCTGAAGACGTGTATAGAAATAACCAGATGCCTCAAGGTCGAAAAGTTTACCCATAGCGTCTGACGACTCGTATTTGAAAGTTGTGGCCTGAACGATTGGCATCTGACGGCTCTCTCCATTCTTAGGATTCCAACCTCCCTGTACGCAGACTGTATCGATTTTTCTGCTCATAAGATCAATTTGTTTTTTAAGAATAATAGTTCAATTTCAAAGTTCAAAAATAGTGTTTGTAGAAAAAGTACGAAAGATAGATGACAATTATAGAATTATTTGAGATGATTTGGCGGATTGGTAGAAGATTATTCTATTAAAACGTTGTTTTGAATTGTTTTGTAGAATTAAAAAGTCCGACGTCGTAACGTCGGACTATAGTATAAAAGGACGATCGATTTAATCTGGAATGAAGAAATTCTCAGTCTGTGGTTTTCCGTTTCCGTATTCCTCGTCGTATTGTTTGCTCAAATATTTCTCCAATTTTCCTCGTCTATGCATCTTCACCATTTTTTTCATATTAGGCCTGCATAGAAGATCCATGATTTTTTTATTCTTGATGTAATATTGCACACAAGCTGTGACCGCTTTTGTATGCATTTCTTTTGAATAATATCTTATGATTTGGTCTTCAATGGCGGTTTTTGTGCATGCTGCAAGAAAAACAGATAGCATTTCAGTGCATATCATCCAGTTTTGGGAACTTTTTGGGTAGGAAATGATTATTTCATCTGATTTCTCGTCCCAAAGCAGAATATATCTTGCGCAGTAAATCCACATTAGATCACTTTTTTCATTAGATTCGCAAGGAGTGTCGAGGATATAGTTCGCACACATCACAGCGTCTTTTTTATGGTTGCGGCAATCTTCTGCAGTCTTAAAACTGTCAATAGAAAGAATTTGTTGCAGGTAGGCTTGTGACGCTGCTGTCTCCATCTGCTCTACGGTCAAGGCTTTGACTTCTTGTTGTCCTGCCATCAAAGAGGAGGAGATAAGCGTAGATATAAACAGAAAGAACAGTTTTAATTTTTCCATAACTGATAAAAATAAAAAAGGAGACAGAATGCATGAGCCTCTGTCTCCAATATCCAAATACTATTTAGAATACGATGTTTACAATCTTACCAGGAACGACAATAATCTTCTTTGTTGGTTTGCCGTCTAGAAGTTTGACTGTCTGCTCGTTTGCAAGAGCTGTCTTCTCTACCTCAGCCTTATCCATGTCAGCAGGAAGCTCAAGAGTGAATCTTACCTTACCGTTGAATGAGATTGGATATTTAACGCTGCTCTCAACCAAGAACTTCTCATCGAAAGATGGCCACTGAGCATCGCAAACAGAACCTGTATTGCCAAGCAAGTGGTAAAGCTCCTCACAGATGTGTGGTGCGAATGGAGCAAGCACTGTGACAAACTTAGTCAAAACCTCAGCGTTCTTGCTCTTCATGCCAGTCAATTCATTTGCACAGATCATGAATGCAGCGATAGAAGTGTTGTAAGAGAATGTCTCGATATCACCAGTTACCTTCTTAACTAGTTTGTGGATTGACTTCTGCTCTTCAGCTGTTGGCTCAGCCTTAACGACGTCGAAATCATCACCTGAGAAGAACATACCCCAGAATTTCTTCAAGAATCTGTTTACACCGTCGATACCCTTAGTATCCCAAGGCTTCGACTGCTCTACAGGTCCAAGGAACATCTCGTATAGACGCAATGTATCAGCACCATACTTATCTACGATATCATCTGGATTAACAACGTTGAACATAGACTTAGACATTTTCTCAACGGCCCAACCACAGACGTACTTGTCATCCTCAAGGATAAACTCAGCAGTCTCAAACTCAGGTCTCCAAGCCTTGAATGCCTCAAGGTCAAGAATATCATTGTTAACAATATTCACGTCGACGTGGATAGGAGTAACGTCGTAATCCTTCTTCAAACCAAGAGATACGAAAGTGTTAGTATCCTTGATACGATAAACGAAGTTAGAACGACCTTGAATCATACCCTGGTTGATTAGCTTGCGGAATGGTTCATCCTCGCAAACGACACCCATGTCGAACAAGAATTTATTCCAGAAACGGCTATAGATCAAGTGACCTGTAGCGTGCTCTGTACCACCAACGTACAAGTCAACGCTCTTCCAATACTGGTTAGCCTCCTTGCTTACAAGAGCATTATCGTTGTGTGGATCCATATATCTTAGGTAGTAAGCAGACGAGCCAGCGAATCCAGGCATTGTGTTCAACTCGTATGGATCACCGTCGGCTGTACACCAATTCTCAGCATGGCCAAGAGGTGGCTCACCGCTCTCTGTAGGCTTGAAGTCTGAAACCTCAGGCAATTCAAGAGGAAGCTTGCTCTCATCAAGCATGTGTGGCATACCATCCTTGTAGTAAACAGGGAATGGCTCACCCCAATATCTCTGACGTGAGAAGATAGCATCGCGTAGACGGTAGTTAACCTTAACCTCTCCTATACCTTTCTCCTTGATGTATTTCTTAGCTGTCTTCAAAGCCTCCTTAACAGTAAGACCGTTCAAGAAACCTGAATTCATCATAATGCCTTCCTTCGCGTCGAAACTTTCCTCAGAAACATCGGCACCCTCGATTAGAGGAATAATAGGAAGATTGAAATGTTTAGCGAAAGCGTAGTCACGAGAGTCGTGAGCAGGAACGGCCATGATAGCACCTGTACCGTAACCAGCAAGTACATAGTCGCTGATATAGATAGGAATTTCTTTCTCTGTAATTGGATTAATAGCGTATGAACCAGAGAAGACGCCGCTAACACGACGGTCAGCAATACGCTCACGCTCTGTTCTGCGCTTAACCTGAGCAAGGTAATCATCCACAGCAGCCTTCTGGTCTGCAGTTGTCACCTTTGCAACGTACTCACTCTCAGGAGCAAGCACCATGAATGTCACACCATGGATAGTATCACAACGAGTAGTAAAGATTTTTAGTTTTAGATCCTGACCTTTAACGCAGAAGTCCATCTCTGCACCTTCACTACGTCCGATCCAGTTTTTCTGAGTCTCCTTCAAAGCCTCAGACCAATCGATATTGTCAAGGCCATCAAGTAGACGCTGTGCATAAGCAGAAACTCTCAAGCTCCACTGACGCATTACTCTCTGCTCAACAGGATAACCACCACGAACGCTGACACCTTCGCTGATCTCATCGTTGGCAAGCACACATCCTAGTGCAGGGCAGAAGTTAACTTTTGTATCAGCAAGATAAGCGATACGGTAAGTCAAAAGCACCTGTTCTTTCTCCTTTGCAGAGTAAGATTTCCAATCAGAAGCAGAGAATTTCACAGTGCAGTTGTTAGCAGCGTTGACGCTAGCGTTACCGTCTTTCTCAAACTTTGCGATTAGATCCTCAATAGGAAGAGCCTTGTTAGCATCGTTATCATAGTAAGAGTTGAACATCTTGATGAAAGCCCACTGTGTCCACTTGTAGTAGTTAGGCTCACAAGTGCGGACCTCACGGCTCCAGTCGAAGCAGAAACCGATCTTGTCAAGCTGCTCACGGTAGCGAGCGATGTTCTTAGCTGTAGTTACAGCTGGATGCTGACCAGTTTGGATTGCGTACTGTTCAGCAGGAAGACCATAAGAGTCGTAGCCCATAGGGTGAAGTACGTTGAAACCCTGTTGACGCTTGTATCTTGCGAAAATATCAGATGCGATATAACCAAGAGGGTGGCCTACGTGTAGACCTGCACCTGATGGATAAGGGAACATGTCAAGAACATAGAACTTCTTTTTAGAAGCATCTTCTTTAACTTTATAAGTGGCATTTTCTACCCAATATTTTTGCCACTTCTTTTCAATTTCTGAAAATTTATAATCCATTGTGTTTCAAATTTCTTTCTCTTCTAGGATGTCTTAAATGCAGACGAATGCAAAGTTAGTAAAAAATGAAGAGAGTATAAATAAAAAAAGGCATCGCATTTTATTGCGATGCCAATTTTCTTTATGAAAGTCTTTTCTTAATACTCCCACAAGTCAGTCTCGAAGTTGATCAAGCGAGTTTTAACCATCTCTTGCTCCTTCTTAACATCCTCAAGAGTTGTATTGTACTCTAGCAAAGTTCTATTCTGAATGTTAGACTCTTTGTAGATGTAGCTAGAAAATCTTCTCTTCATGAACAAGTCGTCGAACGAAGGTCTTGCTCCATTATTCTTATCAGTGATAAGAACCTCTGTCTGTGACAAGAATGGACGAAGTGTCTCAAAAGGAATCCAGAATAGAGGCAATGTCTCTAGACCTGTATCTCCCTCTCTCTGCATCACTGGACAGAAACCGATGATACGGCAATTGAAAGTAGACGAAATTCTATCGAAATACCATACCTCCTTGCAGAAGTACTTGATGATATCACGGTTAGGAACGTCTGAGTCATCAATTACATAAATTGTATCATTAGTGATAGAGTCAAGCTTTGTCTCGTAAGGCAATGCGAACTTATCCATCAAATCGCGGAATTTAACTGTGTGCTGGTCGTCGAAGTGCTCGTACTCCTCAGCGTAGTCATAAACCTTGATCTTACCATCCTGAACCAATCTAAACATCAAAGCGAAGAAGCTTGTTCTGTTATCAGCTGGAATTTCAGGGTAGTATAGAGGGAAGTTCATCTTCTCACGAAGGTCGATAATTCTATACACAACCTTTTGCCAATAAATATCATCGGCACGTGGGTTCAGCATCTCAATAGGTTCAAGACCTTCTTTTGGACCACTTGTTGGCAAGTTTGTCTGCAACTCCTCAGAAATGTTACCAGCTTCGTCGAAGAAAGACTGATCCTGAGCATTTGCAAGGTTTGCAACAGCAAGCAAACAAGCAGTTAAAAACAATTTAAAACTTTTTTTCATGACTTAAACCTTTTTCTGTTTTTTAAGATTACTTAAGTGCAATTTCGACTGGAGAAAGGATACGCTTGATCTTATCTGGACCTGTTGCATTTACATCAGACAAGTAGATAGTCTTACCCTTAACCAACTTCTTGAATACAGCTTTCTGCTTCTCAGTAATTTTAGAACCCTGAGCAGGCTCTACAATTGTATTACCCATTGAGTCTGTTGACTTAATTGAGAATGAAAGCACTGTATACTTAACGTTCAAGTCTGCATCTGGCAACTCAGCAACAACCTCGTCAGCAGCATTTAGGTCTCTCTTGTCGATCTTACCCTGGTAGAATCTACCACTGTTGTTATACTTCAACATTGCAGCTGGCTGAGGAAGCTTCTTAACACGGAAAGTATGCTTAGCCATGTGAGTTGACTTACCACCGATGTTAGCACTTACGTTAACGTCACAGTTAACACCAACCTTCTGAGGAACAACGTTCCATCCCTTTGGAGTCTTTGACACGTTAGCGTTAGATACAGAGATGCTTACATCACCTGCGTTAACACCTGGAACTGATACAGAGATTGGGTTCTGGAATCCAGCGTAAAGCACGTTCATCATATCAGCAGATACTGTAGCTGTAGGCTCACCAACAACGTACTCAGTCTCGAATGGATAAGAGATCTCCTCTCCATTAGGCTTCTTCATCTTGATGTTACCCTTGTACTTCTGCTTACCAAGAGAAGTTGCAGTAAACTCGTAGATATCCTTCTCCAATGGCTTACCATTGATCTCGATAACAGGATCCTTAGTTGAGTCAGTTGCAGCCAAAACGATCTTAGCACGATACTTGTTACCTCTCAAGACATAAGACTCGTCTGCAATTGCAAGAGCCTGGATCTTGTTTACACGGAAGTCACCGGCATCAAGCTGACCAATGATATGGTTCAAACACTCAGCCTCAGTATTACGAACGTCGTTCTGGATCTTAGTTACTGTTGCCAATACAGCGATAGCTGGCTGGTCCTCCAACAACTGCTTCTCCCAAGAGTAAACAGCACCTTCGATCTTCTTATCAGGAGTATCAAATGTCTGCTTGAATGAGTTAGCCTTTGTTGTGTCAGCGATATCACCAACCTTAACCATTCTCTGAGCGAACTCGCTATAAGCCTGGATCTTTGCCTTCATTGTAGTACCCCAGTTCTGCTTATCTGGATCTTTAGCACGATCTGACTTACCTTCCAACATCTCACTAGCGATATTAAGGTCACCAGCGTTCTTGATTGTCCAGTCTTTCTTATCTGCCTCTTCTCCATCAACAAGCATAACCAAAGTGTGCTTGAATGTATCAAGATACTGATATAGTTTGTTTGACTCAGAAACCAATGAATCAACATATGGTGCCATTGGCTTAGCCTTAACAGGATTCTGATCCTTTAGAGATCCAAACTTGTACTCCAAGTTTGCATTGTTACCTTGAGCGATCTGTACGCTCTTCGTCATTGATTCGTAGATCGAAGTGTATCCGTTCAAAATCTGCGCAGACACGTTAAGTGCAAGCATGGCAGTTAGCACGAGGTACATCATGGCGATCATCTTCTGTCTCGGGGTTTCCGGACAGTTCGTAGCTCCACTCATAGATTAATACCTAAAGATTAGTTTACACTAATTTCGTTTAACAATTAACCACGGATAGTCATGGCGTTCAACATGTTGCCGTAAACAGTGTTAAGGCTCTTCATCTGCTGTGCAAGCTTCTCGATCTCAGACTTGTAAGCCTCAGCTGAAGATGCAGATGAGTTGATTGAACCAGCAACTGTCTTAAGAGCTGTAGTAACAAGAGACATAGCCTCACCCTGCTCGTTAGCAGTCTTAGCCTGGATCTCGAACATGCTGTTGATGCTTGAGATGTTCTTGTTGATACCGTTCATCTGATCAGCGAAGTTCTTAGAACCAGAAGATGCGCTGCTGATGCTAGCCTCGATATCCTTGTATGAGTTAACCAAAGAATCAGAAGAGTCCTTTAGGTTAGACTGAGATGCTGCGAAAGCACCTGCTGCCTGAGAAGCCTTGTTTACATTTGAAATGTAATCGCTTGATACGTTAGCAGCCTCTGAAAGGTTAGCCAACTGAGAAGCTGTGTTACCCAACTTAGAAACACCCTCTGATAGGTTCTTCAACTGCTCCTCAACTAGAGCCTTAGTATCAACTGTAGGGATAGCGATCTCCTTTGAATTTGAATCTGCACCTGCAGCTACGATTCCGTGTGCTGAAGCCTCTGCACCTTCCTCCTCAGAGTCAAGCTCAGGCCATACTAGCTCCCAGTGATATTCCTTGTGAGGCTTATCGAAGATACCGATAGCAAACAAGATAGCCTCTGTAGCCATACCTACTGTAAGCATGACTCCGGCACCTGGCCAGTGCATGATTTTGAACAACGCTCCAACGATTACGACTGATGCTCCTAGTGAGTAAGCAACACCTGTGGCTCTTTTACCTGCAGGTGACTGCATAATTTCTACAATACCCATTTTTCGAATATTAATTTAAGATTGTTAATAATTACGTTTTATTGTTTTTTTTAGATTAATCCATTCCAATGTAGCTTCTTACACAACGGAAACCTAGGAATGATCTGTTCTCTGTCTGGTACTCGTATGTACGCATACCACACTGCAAGAAGATGCTGACATCCTTCCAGCCACCACCCTTGATAACTTTTCTACGCAATACATCTGGATCGCTTGACTTAGCGTTGTACTCGTAGTTAGGGTTCATATCGTGTACGAATGAATAGTTAGACTCGTGGTATGCAGTAGATGTCCACTCTGCAACGTTACCAGCCATATCATACAAACCGAAATCGTTTGGTGGGTATGATGCTACACGAGATGTGATTAGATAACCGTCGTCTGTGTAGTTACCGCGCTGTGGCTTAAAGTTGGCCAAGAAACATCCCTTAGCTGTACGTACGTAGTAACCTCCCCAAGGGTACATTGACAAATCCTTGCCTCCACGTGCTGCGTACTCCCACTCAGCCTCTGTTGGTAGACGGTAGTCCTGAACACGAACACCACCATTTGAAATCTGGTATGCGTTGAACAAGTTTGTACGCCAGTGACAGAATGCCTGAGCCTGCTCCCAAGAAACACCGACTACTGGGTATTCTCCGTAACCTGGGTGAGCGAAATACAACTTCATGTATGGCTCATTGTAAGCGTAAGTAAAGTCACGAATCCAACAAAGTGTATCTGGATAGATGTTCACACGCTTCTTTGAAATGAAGTCAGAACGCTTCTTCAACTCCTTGTAGATTGTCTTGTTGATGATGTGACCCTGCTCGTTGTAGTAAGAAGTATCCTTACGGATCATAACATCAGCACTATCCTTAGTTACACCAAGACCTTCGATGCTTCTGTTATAAGAACCACGCATAACGTCGAACTTATTCTCCTTCTTAGCAGCCTGAACATAGTCAACCCAAGAATACTGGTATGACAAAATCATAGCGTTCAACTGTGGGAAGATATCGATATCGTCCTCACCCATGTAGAACATGCTATCGATTGCGATCTGCTGATCCTCGTTAGGTTTCTCCCAAGGAATTTCCTTCTTCCAGTTTAGAACAGGCTTCTTTAGCTCATTACCCTTCTTGTCCTGAGTGATCTTGTACTCCTCGTCAACCAAAGACAACTTCTCGCGTGCGATAGAGTCACGCACCCAATGTACGAATTGACGGTACTCTCCATTTGTAATCTCTGTCTCATCCATCCAAAACGCGTCGACAGAAACTGTCTTTGACTGAGATGTCATCGCCCAGTTTGCGTCCTGGTCGTTCTGACCAATGGTAAAGGATCCGCGCTTAATGTAAAGCATACCATAAGGAGACGGCTCTTTCCATGATTTTGAATAAACACCGACCAACTCGCCTCCTCCGTCTCCGGAACAGCTGCCGAGTAGCAATGCAATCACTGGTAAAATTAACAGCTTTTTCATGATATTTGAATTACTAATTTTATTTCAAATTTATTGTTTACAAAATTCTTTCACTCTTGTACTTGTCTTTCTTTGAGAAATTCAAATCAAACGAGTACCTTATCACTACGTCATGTGAACCTCCTGATTTGATCATTTTATTCAGTGGTAGCACATATCCGTAACCAATCTGCATTCCAGAAATGACTTCGAAACTAAACGCAAACGCCATCGAACTCCAAAACCATGAGTTCAAGCCGAATGTGAATTTTTCTTTATATGTACACAAATTGTTCATTCCAACTTGTAGTGAAGAAAAATCACTTCTGACCATCAATGACGGCCTATACATGAACGCTTTGCTTCTTGTCATTAACTTGTATTCACCGTACACAAGCATCGTCGGCTTCAAAGCAAATGGCTTACCTTCTACAATCTCTGCTTTGCCTGCATTCAAATGATACATAGATAAGCCAACATCAAACTTTTTAATCTTTGCCCCAATTCCAAAGTTTACGTCAAAGACTATATCGTTTTGCTCTTCTGTCGCCCCTTCGCCACTTAGTGCCGGATCTTGCAGATTGTGATAGTCATCTTCTCCTCCAATTCCTGAAGATGCTTTATCGTAATCAAAACTAAAATCCGCGAATCCTACATCCAAACCGAATGACAGATTTCCTGTCTTTGTTTCAATTCGATGAGCATATTCCAAACCTAATCGCTGGAATTTCCATAAACCCTCCGTTTGTACGGAGAATGTAACTCCGGCAGCATGATCTCGTTGACTTGGCAAATGAGAGTTGAAACTGAAAAATACATCCTGAGGATGATCTTCAAATCCTACCCATTGGGATTGAAACTCTCCCAATACGTTTGTTCTCTTGTTGCTTGCCACTAACGACGGATTAGCACGTTCCCAATCCAAAACTGCACTCAACATGTCAAGGTTGTTGAATTGCGAATAGGCAATTATATCACTGAAAAATAGCGATATAAGTAAAATCAACATCCTTTTTACCCCGTTTGAAACGGATTTTAAGGGCAATATTAGTTTTTTTTGCCGTAACTGACAAAAAAAATCAGTGTAAAAATTCAAAAAAAATTCTCTTTTTGATTTTTTCTGTGGTTGATTAGTACTCTTCCTCATTGAAAAAGAAATCTTCATTGCTTGGGTAATCTGGCCAAATATCTTCAATACATTCGTATATTTCACCTTCATCCTCCAACTCTTCCAAGTTCTCTATAACCTCCAATGGGGCACCTGATCTAGATGCGTAATCTATCAACTCATCCTTTGTTGCAGGCCATGGGGCATCTTCCAACTTTGTCGCCAACTCTAATGTCCAATACATAAGCGTTTTTGTTAAGAATTAAACAACTAAAAACTCTCTTTTTTAAGAGACTGCAAATGTATATTTTTTTTTAAGTAAAACAACTTTCGAGACTATTATTTTACTAACACTTTTGCTTATTCATGCAGATTGACACCCAATTGTCTTTTTCTTTGACAAATTGTAAGCTAAAATTATGTTTTTTAGCAACTTCTTCGATGGCTGGTATATCTTCTTTGTAGAATCCGCTTAATATCAATTTGCCATTTTCTTTGATTGAATTAGCATATCTGGGTATGTCATTCAACAATATATTGCGGTTGATGTTGGCTAGAAATATGTCGTAGACGGAATTTAGACCTTCGACAGTGGATGCATCCCCATGTCGCACATTGATCTTATCCTCAACTTTGTTTACCACCAAATTGTCAATAGAGTTTTCGTATGCCCAAATGTCAATATCCACAGCATCGACTTTTTCTGCTCCTAAATATGCGGCCAAAATAGAGAGAATCGCAGTGCCGCAGCCCATGTCCATTACCGTCTTTCCTTTGAAATCACAATCTAACATATTTTTCATCATCAATCCGGTTGTCTGATGATGTCCTGTGCCGAATGCCATTCTAGGGTTTATGATTATTTTATATTTGCTTTCTGGTACATTTTTATGGAATTCACTGCAAACGACAACCTGATCAGCGACAACAATTGGCTGAAAATAGTTTTTTTCCCATTCTTCATTCCAATCTTTATCTTCCAACACTCCTACCTTATATGTGATATTCTCATATAATTCAGACCCGGCTATCAGTTTCTTTAATTCATCTTCAGAAAATAGATTTTCTGCGACGTAGCATTTCAAAATGTCGCCATCATTTTCGAATGAGTCAAAGCCGATCTCGGCTAAATCTCCACTGAATAGATCTGCTATGAATTCTCCTCCATTATTGAATGACATCTCTCCATTCAATTTTGCCTCTATTACTTTATATTTTGTCTTATTGTCCATGTCGAGTATTATGTTGTGTTTATTATAATAGTTTATTGTGTTTTTTTTATATTAAAAAGAGGATAGACGCGATGACGCCTATCCTCTATATTTTAGTTTTAGACCATATTAGTCTTTCAACTTAGCACAGATGAACTCACGGTTCAAACGAGCGATGTTGCTGATAGAAACGCCCTTTGGACACTCAGCCTCACATGCACGTGTGTTAGTACAGTTACCGAAACCAAGCTCATCCATCTTAGCGACCATCGCCTTGACTCTCTTAGCAGCCTCTACCTTACCCTGAGGAAGAAGAGCCAACTGAGAAACCTTGGCAGAAACGAACAACATTGCTGATCCGTTCTTACATGCTGCTACACAAGCTCCACATCCAATACATGAAGCGGCATCCATTGCCTCGTCAGCGATTGGTTTTGGAATAGGAATTGCGTTAGCGTCAGGAATACCACCAGTGTTAACTGAAGTATAACCACCAGCCTGCATGATCTTATCATAAGCTGAACGGTCTACCATCAAGTCGCGGATTACAGGGAATGCAGCTGAACGCCATGGCTCGATTGTGATTGTGTCACCATCGTTGAAACGACGCATGTGAAGCTGACATGTTGTAACCTCTGTATCTTTTCCGTGTGGGTGTCCGTTGATATACAATGAACACATACCGCAAATACCCTCACGACAGTCGTGGTCGAATACTACAGGCTCTTTTCTTTCCTTAACCAATTTCTCGTTAAGAACGTCAAGCATCTCAAGGAATGAGCTCTCTGTAGAAATTCCTTCCAACTGGTATGTCTCGAAAGCACCCTTCTCCTGAGGACCTCTCTGGCGCCATACCTTAAGTGTTATATTTAATTCTTTTTCTTTTCCCATTTTTGTCAGAATTTTCAAGTTTACTAGAAATTAGTTCTTGTAGTTACGAGTCTTACGCTCTGTCTCCTCGTAGTCAAGTGGCTCCTTCAAAAGCTCAGGATCTGAATTCTCTCCTGTGTACTTCCAACAAGCAACGTATGAATACTGGTCGTCCTGGCGAAGTGCCTCACCTTCCTCTGTCTGGAACTCCTCACGGAAGTGACCTCCACAAGACTCATTTCTGTTGTAACCGTCGATTGCCATCAAATAACCGATCTCCAAGAAGTCAGACAATCTCAATGCCTTCTCCAACTCTGTGTTTAGAGTGTTAGCCTCACCTGGGATGAATACGTTTGACCAGAACTCCTTCTTGATCTCCTTGATCTTCTTCATTGCGATCTCAAGACCTTCCTTAGTACGGCCCATACCCACATACTCCCACATAACGTGACCAAGCTCTTTGTGGATTGAATCAACTGAACGCTGACCCTTGATGCTCATCAACTTGTTGATCTTGTCCTGAACAGCCTTCTCAGCCTCTGCGAACTCAGGAAGCTCTGTGCTCATTCTTGGAACCTGGATCTGATCAGCCAAGTAGTTCTGGATTGTGTATGGCAATACGAAGTAACCATCTGCAAGACCCTGCATCAATGCTGATGCACCAAGACGGTTAGCACCGTGGTCTGAGAAGTTAGCCTCACCGATTGCGAACAAACCTGGGATAGATGTCATCAACTCGTAGTCAACCCAGATACCACCCATTGTATAGTGGATAGCAGGGAAGATCTTCATTGGAACCTCGTATGGATTCTCATCTGTGATCTTCTCGTACATCTGGAACAAGTTACCATACTTCTGAGCTACGACATCAGCACCAAGACGCTGGATAGCATACTTAAAGTCAAGGTAAACTGCAAGACCTGTATTGTTTACACCGAATCCCTTGTCGCAACGCTCCTTAGCAGCGCGAGAAGCAACGTCACGTGGTACAAGGTTACCGAATGCTGGATAACGACGCTCCAAGTAGAAGTCACGATCCTCATCAGGAATATCGTTAGCTGTCTTTCTTCCCTCCTGGATGGCCTTTGCATCCTCAAGTTTCTTAGGAACCCAGATACGACCATCGTTACGAAGAGACTCTGACATCAATGTAAGCTTAGACTGGATGTCACCGTGAACTGGGATACAAGTTGGGTGGATCTGTGCGTAACATGGGTTAGCGAAGTAAGCACCCTTACGGTAGATCTGCATAGCAGCAGAACCGTTAGATCCCATAGCGTTAGTTGATAGGAAGTAAGTGTTTCCGTATCCACCAGTACCGATAACTACTGCGTGACCGAAGAAACGCTCGATCTTACCAGTTACAAGGTTACGTGCGATGATACCACGAGCACGACCCTCGATGATAACAACGTCAAGCATCTCATAACGAGTGTAAAGCTTAACAGTACCCTTGTTAACCTGACGGCTAAGTGCTGAATAAGCACCTAGAAGAAGCTGCTGACCTGTCTGTCCCTTAGCATAGAATGTACGAGACACCTGAGCTCCACCGAATGAACGGTTGTCAAGAAGACCGCCGTACTCACGAGCGAAAGGAACACCCTGAGCAACACACTGGTCGATGATGTTGTTAGAAACCTCAGCAAGACGGTAAACGTTTGCCTCACGTGCACGGTAGTCGCCACCCTTGATTGTATCGTAGAATAGACGGTAAACAGAGTCACCATCATTCTGATAGTTCTTTGCCGCGTTGATACCTCCCTGTGCTGCGATTGAGTGAGCACGACGTGGAGAATCCTGAATACAGAAGTTAAGTACGTTGAAACCAAGAGCTCCAAGAGAAGCTGCTGCAGAAGCACCTGCAAGACCTGTTCCGACAACGATGATATCCAACTTACGCTTGTTAGCTGGATTCACCAACTTCTGATGATTTTTATAGTTGGTCCACTTTTGAGCCAAAGGACCTTTAGGAATTTTTGAATCTATAGTTGCCATAACTTTTTATCAATTATAATATGGAAATTAAGCAATAGCACCGTAAACAACTACTGCCATAAAACCAAAACAAACAACTGTTGCGAAAATGTTAGAGATCATCTTCCAACGTGGCATCCATGTCTTGTTGTTTGTTCCAAGTGTCTGCATTGCCGACCACATACCGTGAGTCAAGTGGAACCACAAAGCGCACAACCAAAGAACGTAGATAACAACGTTAACTGGATTCTTGAATGTGTATGCGATCAATTTAGAACCTTCTGTGGCCTCTATAACTTTGCCGTCAGATGCAGTAACAAGCAAATGGTTGTCGCTTATCAATTCTGGAAGCATCATGTGTGCCCAGAAATGTGACAAGTGAACTCCAAGACCTAGAAGCACGATAGCACCTAGTATGAACATGTTCTGAGAAGCCCACTCTACCTTTGGCTGATTCTCAGTCATCGCATATCTCTGCTCACCACGCGCTCTGCGATTCTGCAATGTAAGCGTAATTGCCATTGCAAAGTGAACAAACACTCCTGCAGCCAATACTGCTGTACCAGCCACTGCATACCAGTTAGATCCCAAGAACGCACATACTCCGTTGTACGCCTCAGAACTAATGATAGCCACTAAATTCATTGACATGTGAAATGCCAAAAACAAGATGAGGAATAGTCCTGATATGCTCATTATCAGTTTTCTTCCCACCGAAGAACTAGTTAACCACATAAATAAATTACGTTTAATGAATTATTTTTATTAATTTTTATTTCCGATTTTAAGCAATATTTAGCAAAAATAGAAAGCGAAAAGCAAATACGCAAACAAAAAATTTGTTTTTTGCAAAATATAGTGAGTTATCAACAAATATGCTCGTTCTTTTATATCGCTATAGGCTGTCTTAATCCAATGTCCCAATCTTAAAATCCAATTATTTAAATGTGGTTATTGTAATAATATACGCTTTTCGGAAAATAATTTCATTTTGTAACTGATTTTAAATAAATCTTAAATGTCAGATTGTAATTAAATCTTTGTTATTGTATGATAATTGGCGAAATTTGCTTGTAGATTCTGTAAAAATGTTTTCTAAGTGCCATAAACGCTTTCTATTTGGTAATATTCAAATATTTATACAATTAACAAAAAAGGGGCTTTTTTCGTATTGTCAAACACTTTTTTGAATAAATTTGCGTCGCTTTTAAAATGAATTAAAAATTAAAAAATATCAAAAAGAGGTTTTATGGAACCAAAAGAGCAACAAAGTACGACAAAGGCAATGCCTTCGGGTGTGCCTACTGGCAATAAGAAACTCATTTGCCTCGCAATTTGTATCGCGATTGCAATGGTAGCTTGGTTTTTGCCTGCAGAGTATTGGGGATTTTCGGATTCTTATTTGTGGTTGAACGCAAAGGGTGCATTCCAAGCTATATCGCTTAATGACCCTGATTACTTGAGTGGTGCAATTCAGGTGCCTGAAGGTGCAATGCTATTCCAAAATGGTCCAACTGTATTAGAACAGCGTGTAATTGCAATTTTCTTGTTCGCAGCTGCAATGTGGATCACAGAGCCGATTCCAATTTGGGCTACTTCAGTTTTGACTATGGTGCTGATGCTTCTTACTGTTTCTACTGGAGAGTTCTCTTTTATGAAAGTAGAAGAATCTGTAGATTTGCTTGGAGGAGGAACAAAGTCTCTTAAGGCTTTGAGCGCAAATGAAATTATGGCCGCATTCGCTAATCCTACAATCATGTTGTTCATGGGTGGATTTATTTTGGCAATTGCAGCTCAAAAATATAAGATGGACGCGGGACTTGCAAAGGTAATGTTGAAGCCTTTTGGCAAGAATCCAGATATCGTTGTTCTTGGTTTCCTTATCGTCGCAGCTATGTTCTCTATGTTTATGAGTAATACTGCTACTGCTGCAATGATGCTTACAATCTTGACTCCAGTATTGGCATCTCTTCCTTCTGATGGAAAGGGAAGAATTGGATTGGCTCTTGCTATTCCAATCGCATGTAACGTCGGTGGTATCGGTACTCCTATCGGTACTCCTCCTAATGCAATTGCAAAAGGATTTCTTGAGGCAAATGGTATGGATGTGAGTTTTTTTGATTGGATGCGCCTTATGGTTCCAATCATGATCATCATCCTATTGTTCTCTTGGCAGATCCTTATTCGTTTGTTCCCATTCTCTCCAAAGGTAAAAGAGGAAGGTATTTCAATTGAAGTTGAGGGTAACTTTGAGAAAAGCACAAAGGCATATATCGTTTACATTACTTTTGCCGTTACCGTTATTCTTTGGGTGTTCGGAGGCCTAGAGTGGACTGGTAAGTTCTGCCCTAATGCAAATGTTGTGGCTTTGATCCCATTTGCAGTTTTCTCTATCACAGGAGTTATCACAAAGAAGGATCTTGCAAGTGTTGATTGGGATGTCTTATGGCTTGTAGCTGGAGGTTTTGCTCTTGGTGTCGGTCTAGACAAAACTGGACTTGGTGCACACTTGGTTGCTTCTATTCCATTGAAAACATGGCCAATATTGGCAATGATGATCGGTGCTGGTGTATTATGTATTATAATGAGTACATTCATGTCTAATTCTGGTACTGCTGCGCTTCTAGTTCCAATTCTTGCGGCTGCTGGTATGGGTATGAAGGATCAGTTGGCTTCATTTGGTGGCGTGCCTGCACTTCTAATTGGAGTCGCACTTTCTGCATCACTTGCAATGTCTTTGCCAATCTCAACTCCTCCAAACGCAATCGCTTATTCAAAGGGATTCATTGAAACTAAGCAAATGGCAGTTGTAGGAATACTCGTTGGTGTATTTGGTATGGTTGTAGGTTACTCTGCATTGATCTTCTTTGGAAACTCAGTTTTCGGGAACTAATTAATCGTAAAATATTTTGTAGAGACGCAATAACTGCGTCTCTACTTTTTTGTTTAATTTAATAAAATGAAGAAATTTTTACTATCTATTCTGGTAGCTTGTGCATCGCTTTCGACATTCGCACAAGAAAACGCTGCTGCTGACACAGCAAAGCATCACCATCACCACCACCGTCACCATCGTAATGGCGTAGTGTTCGAGGGTAACGACAAGAAACCAAAGGTTCAGCTTTACGGTTTCGTTCGTAACTACTTCACTTATGATTCTCACACAATCCAGGCGGTAAACGGAGGTTTGTTCCACACTCTTCCTACAGATGAGAACCTTAACCTTCGTGGTGACGATTTGAATCAGCAGTCTTCTTTGCAGTGGATGGCGTTCACAACACGTCTTGGTCTAAATCTAAATGGTCCTAAACTAAATGAGATCTGCACAATGAGTGGTAAGATCGAGATGGACTTCTGCGGTTACAGCTCAAATACATATTTGCTTCGTATTCGTCAGGCTTTCATGCGTTTCGCATGGCAGAAGAACATGTTGACTCTAGGTCAGGCTTGGCACCCAATGTTCAACTCTGACTTGATGCCTGGTTGCGCAGCTCTTGCAACTGGTTCTCCATTCCAGCCATTCAACCGTTCACCACAGATCCGCCACGACATCCGCTTCGGTAAGGATAACGGATGGAGATGGACAACTGATTTGCTTTGGATGCTTCAGTACACTCCAGTCGGACCAGACAAGGATGCTCTTGGTGCAGCGTCGTCTGCTAATATCAAATTCTTGAACAACTCTTGCATTCCTGAATTGTACCTAGGTCTTGACCACACAGGAAAGAAGACAATCGTAGGTGTTGGTGCTGATCTTACAAGCCTAAAACCACGTCAGACAAGAGTAGAAGAACTTAACTGGGAAGGAAAGGACACTGTTTGCACAGTTAAGTCGTCTGATAGAGTCACAGCAATCTCTCCAATGTTCTACTTCCAGTACAAGCCTTCTACTAAGTTCAAGTTGATGGCAAAGGCTGTTTACGGTCAGAACACTGCTCACTTGAATATGCCAAGCGGTTACGGTCTAACTTCTTACGACGAGAAGACTGGTGAGTGCGAGTATGCTCCACTACGCATGTTCAGCACATGGGTTAACCCAGTTTGGACAAAGGTTAGCAAGAATTCAGGTAATATCACAAAGGTTAGCTTCTTCGCGGGATACCAGAAGAACTTCGGAGCTAAAGAGGGTATGCTTGAGGAGTATGTAAAATACACTTCACTTCAGCACAAGGGTGGCAAGACATTGGATAACTGCTTCCGTCTTTGCCCAACTTATACTTATACTATCAAAAATTTCGACATGGCATTTGAGTATGAGTTGACAGGTGCAACTTATGGTAAGGAGGAGAAAGATGAGTTAGGACACTGGTTGGGCCGTGCTGTTGAAGAGGACCACAACACAGTTCTTAACAACCGCGTTTGTCTAATGGTTAAATATAACTTCTAATCATTTATTGACAGATATATGTAGAGACGTGGCGTGCCACGTCTCTTTCTGTTTTAAAGTTCATGTCTCTATTTCGGTTAAAATAATCAACAACTATATAGAAAAAGGAGATTTCATTTTGATGTCTCGTTCTAAATGTCTACCTTTGCATCCGCTAATTAAAATTATATAACAATGTATCTAGATCAAGCTAAGAAAGCAGAAATCTTCGGGACTTACGGAAAGTCTAATACCGATACTGGTTCAGCAGAGAGCCAGATAGCGCTATTCTCATACCGTATCTCTCATTTGACTGAGCATGTAAAGTCAAACAAGAAGGATTTTAACACATCAAGATCTCTTAAGATGTTGGTAGGTAAGCGTCGTCGTATGTTGGATTTCTTGAAGGAGAAGGACATCGAGCGTTACCGTGCAATCGTTAAGAAACTTGGTTTGAGAAAGTAATCAACTTTCTTGAGAAAAACAAAGGCGAGCAGAAATGTTCGCCTTTTTTGTTTGCTTAATTAATTACAAAAAAAAGATGCGGTGATAAACCGCATCTCAACTTTATTCTTTGCCAAACCTGTTTTGTCAGATTCGTTCAAATAATATGGCTTCTGCCGAGAATTTGCTGCTGCATTTGTCGACATATAAATAGATGGCGACTTTAGTATTCGCGTCGCAACAAAATTCTTCCACGATTTTCTTAGGATCCTCTGCTTTGCCTACTAAAGTTACACCCTCTCCCTTGAATTTGTTTTTGATGCATATTTCCCCTCCTACGACGTTAGGAAGCGTGTAGACGAAGACTGCAGGAGACGAGTTGTATTCGTCTGCTGTGATGTTGTCTAAATGGGCTAAATCGGATTCTATGCACCCAGTGTCAGTGTTGACAACCAAAGCAACCTCATATGGATTGTATTGTGATAATCCCCCTGCTTTGTTAAGTAGCAATTCAACGGCGGTAGTTCCAAGCTTGCAATAGTCGTCCATTTTGGAGAATTTCATGTATGGCTCTGATACAGCCCCAAATATTCCTTTGATGTAAGC
Organism: Paludibacteraceae bacterium; assembly: GCA_024401495.1. The sequence continues at coordinate 36,447 of JAKSKW010000012.1, read as the reverse complement.
CTTGAAATCTGTATCGCAAAAGTCGTCTGAAATTGTGATTCGGGCTTTCTGCGAATAGCTCGCTTTGATACTTGTTTTTAAGTCTTCGCTTTTTCTGTTGCTTACAACTACAGCCGCATTACATCCACCAAATCCTGAACCTGTTTTGACAAAAACATCGCATTTTTTGTCTTTTATTAGTTCCTTAGATACATTTAGTACAACGGGGGTGCCTGTCTCTTTAAAACCAATGGTCTTGGCTATCTCGTTCTTTTCCGCTAATGCGATACTTAAAGCCAATTCAAGCACGCCTGAGCATCCAAGTGTGTGGCCGAAATATCCTTTTTCGCTGACGACGGTGCTCGCTGTCAGTCCTGCAACAGCTAAAGCTTTAGATTCCATTTCGTCGTTGTAGATGGTGGCTGTTCCATGCATATTTACGAACATTATGTCCGATGCCGAAACTTTTGCTTCTTCCATCGCTGTTATGATGGCGTGAGCAAGTTCTTCTCCTGTACGAGACGGCCCAGATATGTGGTTGGCGTCGTTGGATGTCGCTCCTCCTGCGATATGATAGCAGTTTGGTATGGATGTATTGTTTGATAAGATCAGCGTGGCGGCTCCTTCTCCAAGGGAAATGCCGTCTCTGTTTTTATCGTAAGGCTTGCATACGTTGTGGCTGAGAGAACGGAAACTATCGAAACCAGACACGACAAAGTCTGTTAGTAAATCTCCACCGATAACTATGATGTTGTCATAACTCCCTTGTTGTAGTAGTCTGTGGGCATAAACCGTCGCTAGGACGCCTGAAATGCATGCGTTTGATATGCATACTGGTTTGTTGCTATTCTTGAAATATGAAGCAACTTTCTGAGCCAAATTAAAGATGTAATCACTTTCACTATGGCTAAGATTGTCGATATTGCCTTTTGTTGATGAGAAAATGAATAGGGTAGACGGGGATGCCAGGTCTACATTGGTGTTCTTCAGAGCGTCTAACGTAGATGAGATCATCATTTGCTCCAGACGTGAATACTCATATTGGTTGGATATTGAGTATTGAGTCGCAAAATCCGCGTCGACTGCACCAAGAGGAAATGATTGGCCGTTGGCATATCTTGTTTCTCTGTCTTTCACTCCACTTACACAAGCTTCTACATTTGACACTATCTCAGTTAGAGAATTTCCCATAGCACAGACAGCACCTTTGCCAACTATATATGATTTCCTTTGGTTCATCAAACTATATAAAAAAATAAATCCCCTGTTTTTCAATAGTTGAAATTACAGAGGAGACAAATAAAATAAATAGGATGAGCCGATGACGAGACTCGAACTCGTGACCTGCGCATTACGAATGCGACGCTCTACCAACTGAGCCACATCGGCATCGTTAGCGGTATGGACGGGACTCGAACCCGCGACCCCATGCGTGACAGGCATGTATTCTAACCAGCTGAACTACCACACCAATTTGCCGTTCATTTCTGAACTGCGGTGCAAAAATATAGAAAAAAGTTGATAATACAAACAAAATGCAAAATATCTTGAATTTATTTTGATTATGACAATTATATTCGAGTTGTCCAACACTTGCTTTTTCTTTATACGCTCGCCCTACGCCCTTTGAATCATCGTTTGGGACAACTGCTATAATCTCTTTAATTATTCAGAATAAAAATAGAGACGTGGATGTTTTCCACGTCTCTATACATTTATTGGTTAATTCTATTTTATTCAACCGTATTTTCAGATTCTTTGTCTTTGTTTAAGTTTTTTACAAAGTGGATTCCGCATAGTACGAACACTGTTAAGAATCCTAATATGACTCCATATTTGAGACCTGTTTTTACCTTGCCTTTCTTGTCATTTGCTAGTGGATATCGAGGAACATCAATCTCTTGAATCAATGGTTCACTCTTTGCCATATCAAGTTTCATTACTTCAATATTCTTCACAATCTCTGAATATGCAGTAGTGTTGATCTGAATGTCAGTTTGATATTTTAATTGCTCCACACCAATAATGCTTTTTGATGGATTCATATTCAAATCGCGATAGTGGGCAACCGCATATAATGATTTGTTCAATTCTTTGCGGATAGAGTCCGCTCTTTCTTGAAACTCATCAATGTTTCTTTGTGCCTTTTCTTTTTTGCTTTCAAGGTAGAAATCAAATACGGTGTTGATCATCGCCGTGCTGAATTCTTTTGCGAATCTTTCATCTTTTGACTTTATAGAAAAACTGGCGTATGATAATTTCTTATCTATTCTCTCAATTTCGATGTCTTTAAGAATCATGATTGATGCCATTCCCATTATGATACTATCTTGTTGGCGAGAAAATGATTCTCTGCATTGACCATATGGAAATGTGACATCGCAGATTGTGGCAATGTGTGGTTTTGAAGGATCTTCTTTTTCTTTACTATTTTTGCAACTGACTCTCATGCTGTCTGCCAGAATTTTATATTCAAGCAGATTCATTGTGTCTCCGTCTACAATAATAGGCTTCAATAAAGCCATTTCTACCATAGTTCGGGTGCGGAATAATTCTACAAGGTTGTCTCCGGAGAAAGTTCCAGATGCCCCTCCTAACCCTGCAAACATACTTAACGCTCCTAATCCTCCAACTGATGGACTTTTTGTTTCAATAGAAAACTTATATGTGGCGGTATAAGTTGGCTTGTAAATAAATGCATGGATAATGCCGATTATGACACCTACAATGCCAGCTGCAACAATAAACCATTTCTTGCACCAAATGTATGACAAATAATCTCCAACTGCCTTTTTGATGTCGGCAAAGGAAATCTTGTTTTCTTGAGAGTCTTCTTGTAGAAGATCTTCTAAGTCTATATTCATCAATGATTATTTTTTTGAATTTGACTATTTGTTTTTTAGATTTGAAATGACAACGAATGAAGATACTCCAACTGACGCTGTTGAAACAACTGTTGAAAGTAATGTTGCAACAAAGTTGAGTCTAGCTCTTCGGTCTTCGTTGGCTTCCTCTTTTTCAGGCACATATAGGTGAGATCCGGGTTTTACTCTTGGATAATTTTTCATAAACCAAAAATGACCTGTAGACTGCATCTCTCCGTTAGCGTATGCCACATATACATGTCGTTTGTCGGCATGCATGCCAAATCCTCCGGATCTGCGGATCGCTTTTCTTGCTGAATGTCCTTTGTATACCATCATTCCTGGCACCTGAACCTTTCCGTTTACTGTAATAGTCTGAAGCTGCTTTGGCACGTAGATCATATCTCCGTCTTCAACAAATATGTCTTCTTCGCCTCCTGGATGCTTTACAATACGATCCATGTCAATTCCAACTAAATCTGTTCTGCTTTGCAACTGTTTGATTAATGCTGGATCTCCTTCTGTCTCTTGTATTTTTTGAATTAATTTGGCATCGCGCATTCTCTCTGCTGCTGAACGAGTTCCTTTTCTAATCAAGAATGCACCTTGTACATAAGCGTAGCTTGTAACGCCTCCTGCACGTGTCATGATGTCGGAGATTCTCTCTCTCTTGTTGGTGATTACATAGTCTCCTGGTGATCGAACTTCTCCAAGTATCGACATTGCTCTGTTGGATTCGATACCTTCTTTTAGCCTTACTGAAATCATATCGCCAGGTTCGAGCTGAATGTCGCCGTCTCCTCCAGCAGATAGGTCTCTGCCGACTGAAATTATCTTGATCTCGTTCTTCTCTACGTTCTCTTTTAGTTTGCTGTCATCTTTGATTCTTCGTGACAACTCAATCTTGTCGATGGCTGCGAATTCCTTGAATCCTTTAGCCAAGAATATCAAGTCTTTGACGGTCATGTTTTCGTAGTAAGGGAATGTTCCAGGTGCTAGTACCTGTCCGTAAATAGCAACTGTCTTCTTCTCTTCCAAGTCTTTCATACTTCCGATTGTGACTTCATCTTCTTTCTTAAGCAACATATTGAACTTGCCGTCGATGAGATCTTTAACGTTGAAACTGATCAACTCAGGAGTCAAATCGTCACGTAGACGTGTGATAGTGGCTCTGTCCAAGTATGCGTCTTCCAATAATCCGTCGGCTTTTCTGATCAAATCTTTAAGAGTCATGCCTGAATCCAAAGCGTATGGTCCTGGACGAAATACTCCACCATAGATTTTCACACGGTTCGAATATCTGTCAAGTACCTCTGAGACAATAAACTGATCTCCTGTCTGCAATGGGAACATACCGTATAACTCGCTCGACACATCAGCTACACTCTTTTCTCTTTCTGTTGTGCGCTGTACTGTGATTCGATTCTGGTATGCATTTTCAGTAAAGCCTCCAGCGTATGAAAGCAAATCTTTCAATGTTTCGCCCTGCTTCATCTCAAATACGCCTGGCCTTTTCAACGGTCCGTCGATGCTGACTCGAATGTCGTATGCTGGAACGTGGATCACATCCTGATCCTGCAATGAAATGTTGTTGGAAAGATTTCCGCTTGTCAGGAATGTATAAAGGTCGATTGTGGCGATATCCTTGCCCCCTCTTACGACCTTGATGTTACGCATAGATCCTGATGAACTTGGCCCTGAACATGCGTATAGGGCATTGTAAACTGTTGAAAGAGAGGATAATGTATATGTTCCAGGTCTTGTTACATTTCCTGTGATATAGACGCTGATGCTCTTCACATTGCCGATAGTCACGGATACTTGTGTGTTGCCAGATGATATAGAACTGTAAATTGTGGCTAACTGCTTTTTGATCTTAGTCTGTACTGCCTCTATTGTCAATCCGTTTACCATTACAGGGCCAACGTTGGGAATTCTGACACTTCCTTCAGATGATACTGTAAGCTGCATTGTGTTTTCTGCATATCCATAAACGTCGACTACCAAAACGTCGCCAGGTCCGACAATGTAGTTCTTTGGCGTTGGCATATTCTGGTTTGGTGCAAAAGACATTCTTGCGTTAGAGAACAAATCTGAACCGAAAATTCTGTTGTTGATATAGTTCGCTTGTTCTGGATTCTCTTTCATCTCTTCAACTACGCTCTCAGCCAACTGATTGCGTGTGATTGCAATGTCTCCTTTTGTCTCTTTCTCTGTCTTGCTCTTGTCTTCTAAAATTCTGGCTTTCAATTGCAACGCTTCTGTTTCGCTCATTCCTTTGGATACAGCAAAACTTACGAAGTCGTCCATTGATCGCCCTGTCTCGTTATATGCTTTTTTGATTTCTTGAATCTGTGTCGCAGACAATTTTCCAGCGGACACGTTCTCCAAGCTATTGATATTAATTGCAGACAATGATGATGTTGCAAACACCGTCATCGCAAGAATTATTCCTTTGAAAGATTTTAATATTTTCATGTTTCAGTTTTTCTTGATACAAAATTATTCTTTTTTCGGCAAACTGCCAAAAATTGTTTTTGCATTGTGCTTTAATGTTGAAAATCTATATTTATAAATCGTATCTACGCTTTTTTTGATTATAAAACTGTACCTTAGCAATAAAATAGAATGATTATGGAAATGTTAGAAATAGCTAGACTTTTGGCTCCGGTAGCATTGGGTGGTTTGATTGGCGCTTTCACTAATTTCCTTGCCATCAAAATGCTCTTTTGGCCGTATAATGAAAAACGAATATTTGGATTTGCTCTGCCTTTTACTCCCGGAATCATTCCAAAACGTCAGAAAGAACTTGCTAAGGCGATTGGTAGGGTGGTGAGTGAGAATCTTGTTAATGCTGATGGTATTTCTAAAATGCTTTTGGCGGATGAAACAATTGATAAACTCAAAACAAAGATTGACGGAATCATTCGCTCTCTGCAGACAAATGAAGAATCCGTTCAGTCGTTTTTAAGCAAATATGCTGGCGACGAGAGGGTTAATGATCTAATGTCGCGAGTAAAGAATAATCTTGAAACCAAAATTAATGATGTGGTTTCCGACGATAATGTTGGCAGAACTATCGCTACGTCTGCTATGTCGGCTTTCGACGAAAGGGTAGGAGATGGATTTATGGGTATGCTTACAAAGAATCTCTTGTCTGATTCATTGAAGGATAAAATCACTCCCAAACTTGCAAATCTTATTAATGATGTGATGCGTGGCGACGGAAAAAAGATGATTCTTGATATTGTAGACGATGAGATAGACCGTTTTGCCAATGGTACTGTCGCTTCTTGGACTGCCAATATCTCAGATGAAAAAATTGAGGAGTTGAAATGTGATGTGGTGAAAATCTATTCGGATAAGGTGACTTCTGAAATGCCAGGTCTTTTGCAGACTGTTGATATAAGCCGTATTGTGGAGGAAAAAATCCAGTCTATGGATATGCCTACCATGGAACGATTGGTCCTTGATGTCGCAAATCATGAACTGAATATGCTTGTATGGTTTGGTGGTCTGCTTGGCGCAATCATTGGAATTGCGAATATATTCTTTATTGGTTGATAAAACGCTGGTTTGTAATAATATTAAAGGAGACGTGAATATTCGCGTCTCCTTTAATTTTGTATTATGCAATTCTAATTTTGCATTATATTATCATCTGCCATATCTCTTGTTCAAATCTGCGATCTTGTCGCAAAGGAATTTGTTGTTGTAAAGTTCCTCGATTGTCTTGTGCATACGGTAATGCCAGTAGTTGTCTGGATCTCCAGGATCGTTGATTCTCTCTTTGAATGTCTTATCCCAACGCACATTGCCGTCGACTGCCATCCAGTCCTGAATAGGAAGAATCACCCACATTGCCTGTGTCTCAAGGTGCGACGCGATGATTTTCTCACAAATCCATGGTTCACAGAACATTGGAGCGTCTCCATATTGGTGGAGATAATTGTTGAAATATCGTTGTGTCTTGCCTTTGTCTTCCTCCCACCATGCTCGCATTGTGCTCATGTCGTGTGTCGACGTTGTGCTGACGCAACGGTATGGTGTCTTTTCCAAGTGTCCGAACTCTACATTGAACTCCTTTGGCATACGCTGGATTTCCAACGATAGAATTCCCAATTCGTTCATGACGTCTGGCACACATGCTGGCACCATTCCCAAGTCTTCTCCACAACACATCATCGTTGTGCTGTGAACCAACGACGGTAGTTTCTCCATCGCCTGCTCTGCCCAGAATGAGTTGTGACGCTCGAAGTAGAAGTAGTTGTACAGACGGTTGATCTTGTCTCTCAACTGTGGATCAAGCATCGTGAATGCTTCGCTATTCTGCACGGTGATACGTGGATGATATTTTGTAGGGTCTTGATAATCACGTACAAACAATACTTGGCAAAGTATACTCATCAATCCGTCACGAATCTTTTTCTCGGCGTCGGTGCTATATGGAAGCAAATCTTTAATCTTGCGCTGAGTGTCGACTTCCTTACGTAGCTTATATTTATTGTCGTCGACAGCAACGAGATATTTCTGCTTGACCAATAGGTCGTCTCCTCCAAATAGTTTTCTCAAGATTTCGTCGTCTGTGTTTGGCTCACAGAATTTTTCTTCATCAAACTCGATTCCGAATGATTCGATCTCTTCTTTGCTCATTGGCAATGCTGGGGCAAACTGTCCCAACAATCCCCATACACAGTCTTTCGGTATGCGGAAGATACGGAAGAATCCAAGTATATGGTCGATTCTGTATGCGTCGAAATAGTCTGACATTTTGTTGAATCGGTTTCTCCACCAAGAAAAATCGTCTTTCTGCATCTCTTTCCAGTTGTAGATTGGGAATCCCCAGTTCTGACCATAGATAGAGAAATCATCAGGTGGAGCACCCGCGCTACCGTTGCAATCAAACAATTTTGGATATTGCCATACGTCGACGCTATTCAAATCCATACCGATCGGAATATCTCCCTTCAATGCGATTCCGATACTGTGGCAGTATGCCACTGCTTTTTTCAACTGACTATCCAAGTGGTACTGCAGATAGTAGTAGAATGTGACTTTAGGGTAGGCCGCACTCTGTGGATCACAAAGAGCTGATATTTTAGCGTCGGTATATTTTGCATAGTCGCCCCACTTAGCTGTCTCGCATGTTCCGAATTTATCACGCAAGTAAGAGAATGCGGCATACGGACGAAGCCAATGCTTGTTGGCGTCGTAGAATGCTTTGAATTCTTCGCTGTTAAGAAAAGCCTCTTTGTCTCTGTCGAACATCGTCTGAAGGATGCTCATCTTCCAATCCATCACCTTTTCGTAGTCGACGGCTTCAAGAGCGTTCAAGTCGTTACGCATCTTGTCGAAATCGTACTTGTTTGGCACTTCACCACAGTCTTCAATCGAAATATACATTGGGTGAAGGGCAAATGTAGAAATGGCACTATATGGATAAGAGTCTTTCCAAGTATGTCGACTTGTGGTGTCGTTGATTGGCAACGTCTGTATAATACGCAATCCCATTGCTTTGGCAAGGTCTGCAAACGGTTTCAAATCAGCGAATTCACCGCATCCAAAACTCTTTTTTGTTCGTAGTGAGAAGATAGGGATTGCCACTCCTGCGCCTCGGAATGCTGGCAACATGAAGTTTGGCACTCCGTCGTGGACAATCACAAGGTTGTAGCTGCCTTTAGGCAACTTGAATTTACGGTTTTCTCCCTCTTCCCAAGCAAGAATGGCTTTTGTCTTCTTGTCTCTGATGACGTATTTATATTCAGCAGTTTTCTTTAGTTTGCTTCCCTCTGCAGTACACCAGAAGTAAGGGGCTCCGGCGCACGAAAGCTTCATTGCTTCGTCTTCTTTCCAATTTCCCCACTGACTTTGGTCTCCAATCAAGCAGATCTCATGCTCTTTAAGGAGGTTAGGCATTGTTACAGAAAAGATAGCTGGAGAGATTCTTTTAGGCAATTCGTATTTAGTGGCGTGATAGCACACAGCCTCTGTGAATGCCTTAGTGTTCAATATGCTTTTCGACGAGTCTGTCACACCATACTTGTCTATTACGGCGATTTTGATATTCTGTTTTGTCGGAATCGCTATTTTTCTCGACATCCAAGGCTCCTGGCGAGTCTCCTCACCAATTTTGTAGAAATATGAATATCTGATATTGCTACGGCTGATGTTGATGGTAAGAACCCATCCATCCGACGTTTGCATCATAGGAAGTGCATTCTCCTCAGTGAATCCAAGTTCGTTGCATGCTCCGACTATATATATCTGGTCGGCTGTGACTCCTTCTGCCTTTAATAGAAATGTAATTTGCGACATAATATCTCTCCTTTTTGCTATTGAAAATATGGATATGCCAAAGATAAGGAATTTTTAGGAGATTGATAAGATAGACGGTGCAAAAACTTTTGCGTTTGAATTTAATTATAAAAAGATGGAGAGTATAACAAGAAATGTTTGTTATACTCTCCGAGTTTTACTTCGTATACAAATTGATTATCGAACTATAATCTTTTTGTCGCCTAAAATATAGATGCCTTTTTCTATATCGTTTATTTCATTCATACCCTCATGAAGAGAAACATTTTTTACTAGCATGCCATTGACATTGAATAAAGGTATATTCATCTTTGATGGTGCCATTATGAATACGATTCCATTTGCAGAAAAACATTTTAGTTCAATATCTGATGATGTACAGTTTCTTATTTCTGTGTATGTTTTGATAATCAAATCTTCATAATCTTTACATTCCGTTAATAGAGGAAATTGCCCGTCGACTATGTACCAAATGTTTTCAAAATCAAGATTGACCATATTATTTTTTGCGGCTTCTCCACGCATAGACGATGATATAAGATAAGTTGTCCCTTTTTCAACACTTTCACTATGATTGCTCAATGCACTGCATGAATCGCTATTGGCATAACAATTATGAAAGTTATCTGAAGCGTATTTGTTCTCGTCTTTACCGACGATACAACCTATGAAATCTCCGTTTCCATATACAGAACCTACAGAATAACAAGAGTCAAGAAAGTAAGCCCCACCGACAACTCCTCCTACGTAGTCGGCTCCACTCACTGTGCCCCAGTTCGCGCAGTTGTCAACTGATGCATAAGAATGTCCAACTATTCCGCCAATATAATTTTTAGTTCCTGAGACATTGCCAAAATTCATGCATTTTTTTACATTGCCTTTGTTTATGTTCCAAGCTACAATACCACCTAGTTTTTCGATTCCATTAATTTCACCAAGATTGAAGCATAATTCAACAGTTCCACCATTGGTGTTGGCAATGCCACTAGCCGCTGATGCATTCATGATTTTTCCTTTATTCCAACAGTTGGAAATAAGTCCAAGATTGTAATCGCAAATTCCTGCAAATGAGATAGAGTCAGAAGATGCGATGTTTGTGCAATTGATGATCTTACCTGTTTCCTCAAAATAAGATTCATTGTTTGTACAGATGCCTCCTGCATTAACGGAAGACAATTGCGGATTTTGTATGTTGTGGAAATCGGCAGATGCATTTATACAATTTTCAATCAGAGCTTTTGAACTATTGCTGTAGCAGATGCCACCTACATAACTGCCTGTCTCAGACCCTTTGTTTGTGCATCCACGAATTATGCCTTTGTTGTTTGATACAATACCTGCTGCAGAGTTGTCGCTGATGACATTGCCGTAGAATGTACAATTGGATACAGTGCCGTAATTTTCAGAAGCAATTCCTCCATTTTGGGATAGTCCATATACTGTTGTAGAAAACACATCTACAGAGTCTATTACTCCGTAGTTCTTGCAGCATATTCCTCCTGTGTATCTAGATACTCCTGTGTGACCTTTTAAGGAACCTTTAAGGAGGCAGTTCTTCACCTTACAATTCTTGATCTCGCCTCTGTTATTGGCAACAAGACCAGCTGTATAGGAACGAAGAGTAGAGATATGAGAATCTGCAATTGTTAAGTCTTTTATGACACCGCCCTCTGCAAGGGTAGACACTAACCCTGCGTTATATTCTGTGTTTGTATACTTTCCTTCTGTAAAACTTACAAGTCTACTGATTGTATGGCCTTTGCCATCTATTGTCGCTTTGAATTGGTCAGAAGTGTATCCTATTGGTCTCCACTCATGATATCCTTCTCCTGGAGTATATGATGTGTCTGATAACATGCCGATATTTAGAATGTTATTGTCGGTCTCTATTACAATGTCGTTCAACAACACAGCATCTACATTGTCCCATCTGTCGTGGTTGACTTTCTCTTGATACCAGAAAAGTTGACCTCCATTGGAGATTTGCACTACACTATCCACAATTGGAGCTGGTTGATAATGGTTAGGATATTCTTTGCAAAAACCGTTTTCATCGAATTCAATCTTTTTGAAAGAACTTGCTTCTAATATACCGTTGAATCCCTTAATCTGTGGATAGTAGAGCTCTGCATTGTGGTCCTCGTTCATGCACCATTTTGAATTCCCTATTTTGGAAAGTACAATCTTTATGTCAAGAAGTTCTTCTGTGGACAAACCATAATCAGCGTAGTAGTAGTCTTCAGAATATTTGTTGTAGAGGTCTTTATTGAAAACACTTCTGTGGATGTTTGATTTAGACTCTGCTAGCGGTTCGTAGCATGTATCAGCTTCCACTATGCCTCCATTGAAACATGAATTAATGATAGCACTACGAGAAATGCCATAAGCTCCGTATTTTGCTGTGATGGTTCCTAGATTATAGCAGTTATCGATATCTTTTATGTGAATGTCGGGAACGATTCCAGCCGCAAGAGTGTCTGCTGTGATGTGGCCGAGGTTGAAACAAGCACTGATTCCGTCTTTTACATTTGTCGTGATACCAGCCACGTTTTTCTTGCCTGTCACGTCTCCTGTATTATAGCTTAAAGCGTCAAGAGGAGAGACTGGTGCAGGATAGTAGTCGTCAACACCGTAGTAGACGCATATTCCTGCTACATTGTCTCCTGTTGCAATAATAGATCCGGAATTATGACAAAAGGCCATTTTTTCAGATACGGAGCCACAGATCCCCGCCACATTGCTGGTTCCTTTGATTGTTCCTTGATTATTGCAATTTAAGATGGTGTCGCAACTGAATACAATTCCACATGCGGAATATTCATTGGCATATTTATGGTCGGATCCTATAACCGTTCCGACGTTTTCACAATTTGTCACTTTTTTTGCATCTCCTGCAGAAATGCCGGCAGAATGATAGAGTGTCGACTCAATATTTCCAAAATTGAAACATGAGTTAAAAGAATTGAGATTTCTATTTTTTGCTAAAATTCCTGCGGCTTCATCTGATGCTGTGATATTAGCATAGTTATAGCAACTGTCTATTTCAGCGTTCATATTGTCTCCCTTTCCGACAATACCTCCTGCAATTCCATCACAATAAATGGATCCTTTGGTTGTACAAACGCTAACTTTTGTTCCGTCATTGGCATTTCCGACAATTCCACCTACGGTATTTTTACAGAAAAATGAGCCATTGACACTACAGTTTGTAATGGAACCGCCTGTCGCAGATCCACAAATTCCTCCTGCATAAGAATAATCGTAGTTGCTTGCCATGGAACTATCGACAATACATCCTTCAAAATGACAATTATCAATTATTCCTTCTGACTCGGTACATATACCTCCAAAATATGTAGAACGTTTGATTTTGGATTCACAAGCTAGATAAGCGTCCTTGACTGTGAGATTTTTAACCAATCCTTTTTCCCCAATTTTGGCAAAAAGGCCATATTTGCCCGTTACGGTTTTAGTATCTTGTTTGAACAAACCGGATATACTATGCCCGTTTCCGTCAAAGGTGGCGTTGATTTTGACACTCTTGTCCCATGTCACGAATGAATCTTTGTTCAACTGGTAGTTTTTGTCAAGTACGTTTTTATTCAAAACAATGTCAGCTACCAGCTTGGCATTGAATGTGTCTACTTTTAATGAACAGTATTCATTAAAATCTTCAACATTCGTGATAAGAAATGGGTCTTCCAAAGAACCTGTGCCTTCCATTGCTTTGCCAATTGAACTAAACATGATAAAGTATGAGGCTAATAAATAGTACAGTTTACGCATTATTTGTATTTTTTGTATTATTAATGTATCGTGTGCAAAATTATAAAAAAACAGAAAATAAGATGTTATCTAAAAACAAAAGGTTGGATTCAATCACGAATCCAACCTTCTTTCAACCTTAAATACCAATTGAAAAATCTGTAATATTGTTGTTTTGCCTGTTTAATGTTTGTAAAGACGCGAGGTCTCGCGTCTCTACGTGTGTCAATGGCCAATTATTAATTATTAACCATTAATTATTAATTCTCAAATACAAGTCCTTCGTCGTTGGCGTCGACGATGATTGGCTTATCTTTGTTCACTGTGCCTGCCAACAACTTCTTTGACAATTCGTTAAGCAAGAATCGTTGCAAAACTCGCTTCACTGGTCGTGCACCAAACTCTGGATCGTAGCCTTCTGTTGTGATGAACTCCATTGCCTTTGGCTTAAGCTCGATGTTGACATCCACGTCGGCAAGCATCTTCTTGATCTTCTTGACGTGCAAGCCTACGATCTCACCAATCTCATCTTTGTTAAGCGGTGTGAACATCACGATCTCATCGATACGGTTCAAGAACTCTGGACGGATTGTTATCTTCAACATATCCATTACGGCGTTCTTTGCCGACTCCACTGTCTCTTGCTTGTTCTCTGGTGTCATCTTCTCAAACTTCTCACGGATTTCGTGCGATCCCATGTTTGAAGTCATGATGATGATTGTGTTCTTGAAGTCGACGACGCGGCCTTTATTATCAGTCAAACGTCCGTCATCCAACACCTGTAGCAAGATGTTGAATGTGTCTGGGTGAGCCTTCTCGATCTCATCAAACAACACTACGCTATATGGTTTACGACGTACTGCCTCTGTCAACTGTCCACCCTCATCGTATCCGACGTATCCCGGAGGCGCTCCGACAAGTCGAGAAACAGAGTGCTTCTCCTGATACTCACTCATGTCGATACGTGTCATCATTGTCTCGTCGTCGAACAAGAATTCTGCCAATGCCTTGCTCAACTCTGTCTTACCGACTCCTGTTGTTCCAAGGAATAGGAATGATCCGATTGGTCTCTTTGGATCCGACAATCCTGCACGTGAACGACGTACAGCATCTGAGATGGCGCAAATCGCGTCGTCCTGACCGATGATTCTCTTATGCAACTCTTCCTCCAAATGAAGAAGTTTCTCACGCTCGCTCTGGCGCATCTTTGTCACAGGAATACCTGTCCAACGGCTCACGATGAATGCGATATCATCCTCGTCGACCTCCTCTTTGATCATTCGGCCCATACCGTTGTCCTCAAGCAGCTTCTCAAGCGACTTGATTGACTCCTCTGAATCTTTGATCTTTCCATAACGAAGTTCGGCTACAAGTGCGTAATCACCTTCACGCTCTGCCTTCTCTGCCTGGAATTTATACTCTTCGATCTTCGCTTTCTCTGCCTGAACCTGGTTGACAAGTTCCTTCTCGCTTCCCCATTTAGCCTTCATGGCAGAGCATTCGTCTCTCTTCTCGGCAATCTCAGCGTTCAAAGCGGCAAGTTTCTTCTCGTCGTTCTCTCTCTTGATAGCCTCACGCTCAATCTCAAGCTGCATGATGTCACGCTGCAATGTGTCAAGAGCCTCTGGCACTGAATCGATCTGGATACGTAGACGTGAAGCTGCCTCGTCGATCAAGTCGATAGCCTTATCTGGCAAGAAACGGTCTGTGATATATCTGCTTGAAAGCTCAACGGCTGCGATGATCGCGTCGTCTTTGATACGCACCTTATGGTGTGTCTCGTATTTCTCTTTCAAACCACGTAGGATAGAGATTGTGCTCTCCTTGTCTGGCTCGTCCACGATGACTTTCTGGAAACGACGCTCAAGAGCCTTATCCTGCTCGAAATATTTCTGATACTCATCAAGTGTAGTCGCACCGATTGATCTCAACTCACCACGAGCAAGAGCTGGTTTCAAAATATTAGCGGCATCCATAGCACCGTCGCCCTTACCGGCTCCAACCAATGTGTGGATCTCATCAATGAACAGGATAATCTCACCGTCGGATTTAGAAACCTCGTTTACGACTGATTTCAAACGCTCCTCAAATTCACCTTTATATTTAGCACCTGCCACCAAAGCACCCATATCCAATGAGTATAACTGCTTAGTTTTCAAGTTTTCAGGCACATCTCCACGAATAATTCTATGAGCAAGACCTTCTGCTATCGCAGTTTTACCAGTACCTGGCTCTCCAATCAATATCGGATTATTCTTAGTTCGACGCGATAGAATCTGAAGCACACGTCTGATCTCCTCGTCACGGCCAATCACCGGATCAAGTTTACCTGTTCTCGCGCGCTCATTCAAATTTATTGCGAATCTCTCAAGAGCCTGATATGATTCCTCTGCACTGTCCGATTTCACATTATTGCCTTTTCTCAACTCCTTGATTGCAGCTGCAGTGTCCTCGGCAGTCATACCGAATTTTTTCAAAACTATCGCTGCGGCGCAATCAGTGTTAAGCAAACCGAGGATTAGATATTCCACAGTGACGAAATCATCACCTGCCTCCTTGCTCAACGTTTCTGCTTTAAGGAACAAATCATTAGTCAAACGGCTGAAATATGGTTCGCCGCCTCTGACTTTTGGCCCCTGCTCAATCATCTTGTCGATGGCAAACACTATATTTTGTGCGTTGGCACCCGTTTTGCTCATCAGGAAGTTTACAATATTATCGCTGGTTTTCAGAGCCCCCTTGAAAATATGTTCAGGCTCGATCATCTGCTGGCCGTTAGTCTGTACAATTTTTATTGATTCCTTTACGGCCTCTTGCGCTTTTAATGTGAAGTTCTTAAAGTCCATAATCATCAAATTTTAGTGTTACGCTTAGATAGATTCAAAATGTGTGCCAGAGCAAAAAAATGTGGTAAAATCATTGCCGACGCGACAAAAAGTCCGTTTTATATGCCTTTATTGAGTTGTTGTGTGCCATTTTGGCGTAACCTATTATTTTCTTAGATATTTTACAGATTTACACCCATTTAATTTCCCTTCAGAGATTTTTACATTTCCTTCTTTGTTGTCAATTATGATATCGAGATTCTCACATTCGTCGAAAGCAGAACTTCCAATATAGGTTACACTATTGGGAATATAAACTTTGGAAAGCTTTTTGCAACCGGAAAAAGTTTGTTCTCCAATTATTTTTACACCATTTGAGATATTAACTTCCTTTAGATTTCCGCAATCCAAAAATGCCTCATGCCCAATATATTCTACGGTTTCTGGAATCTCTACTTTCTTCAGTTTCCAACAAGCTTTGAACGCTCTTTCCCCTATGCTTGTTACTCCATAGGGGATTTTGATTTTTTTTATTCCTGCCTCATTAAATGTGCCGTCTTCTATTTTTGTGATATTTTGGGACAATTTGATATTTTTTGCCATGCAATTTGAAAATGCATACCTTTCTATTTTAGTCACGGTGTTAGGTATAACGACTTTGTTGCTTATGTTTATGTAGTCGGGTCCCTTTTTCTCACAGCCGTTAGCACACATGAATGCACATTCCATAATGGCAGTTATTGTATATGTTTTGTTTTCCTTCATCACTTTTCCTGGTATAATCATACTGCTTGAAAGAGGTGTGTGTGCAAGAACATTTGCAGTAGAGTCTGATGTCATAAGAAATATTAAATTGCCATCTATGAATGCTTTGCTTCTGTCAATACTTGGCCTCCTTGCGAAAGAGAAAGAATATAGAGTTGAGAAGATTAGAATTAGAATTGATTTTTTCATGGTAATGATATATGTATCTTTATGATTAATCAAAGATTGTTGATTTATTCATGATTAAAGGTAGATATTGTTTTTTGATAAAGACACAAATTTTTCATAATTTTGCACAAAAATCGAAAATAATGAATCATCTAGTATCGCCGTCGCTTTTGTCGGCAGATTTCTTGAATTTGAACGACGATATCGTGATGCTTAACGAGAGTGAGGCAGATTGGTATCATCTTGATATTATGGATGGAGTGTTTGTTCCTAACATCTCTTTTGGAATGCCAGTGATCAAGGCAATCGCAAGCAAGGCTACAAAGCCGCTTGATGTCCATTTGATGATTGTAGATCCCGACCGTTATGTGGAGGAGTTCCATAAACTAGGAGCAAAGGTGTTGAGCGTTCACTACGAGGCTTGCACACATCTACATCGCACATTGCAGCATATCAAATCGTTGGGAATGTTGGCTGGTGTGACTTTGAATCCACACACTCCAGTGTCAGTGCTTGAGGAGATCATCTGCGACGCTGATGTCGTTATGCTAATGAGCGTGAATCCAGGTTTTGGCGGACAGAAATTTATCGAGAACACATTGGATAAGGTGCGTCGCCTAAAGAAGATGATTGTGGAGAAAGGTTCAAATGCCAAGATCGAGATCGACGGTGGTGTCAATTTCGAGACAGGTAAAGCTCTTCTCGACGCTGGTGCAGACATCTTGGTGGCTGGATCATTCGTGTTTGGTGCAAAAGATCAGAAAGCCACAATCGCTGGCTTGAAGAATCTATAAATATTGGTAGAGACGGGGCATGTCCCCGTCTTTATTATCGGGCATGCCCCGTTTTTATCTAAATTTCAATATTATAACGGTACAAAAAAACATGAATTTTATCGTTAAGTCAATCCGTAGATTTCCATATCTATTTCTAACAATCTTTTTCGCTTTCGGAATTGTAATAGAATACAATTTCAATTTGAGAGACATCAATATGATTGGTGTTGCTGTGTTTTTTGTCGCTTCCTTGGTGTCATTTTTAGTTTATATAAAGAAACCAATTATAACGAAGTCAATGTCTTCGTTAACGGCAATCTCTGCGTCAATGTTGTTGATGGCAGTCTTTTTTCTTGGTGGAGTTTGTGAACATTCCGTTCATCCGAAGTTCGTAGAGACGCGAGATCTTGGAGTCTTGGATAAGAATCCTGCCGACGTGTATGTCGCCAAAATCACATCGGTTCCAAAACTGACAAAGAGCGGAAGAATTAATGCTGAGGCGGAGGTATTTCTTGTTGACGAAAACGAAGACGAAAACGAAAACAAGAAAAACAATGTTTTGGCAATGTTAACATTCGACACTTGTGACGTCGCCTTCAAAAAGGGCGATTATGTGGCTTTTTCTGCCTCTCTTAAGTCTACGGAGAATGATGAGGCTGTCGGCTTCAATTACGACACTTATTTGCGCAAAAAAGGAGTTGAGGCTACGGCGATGGTGAAACGGTATGAGATTGTAGGGCAACCACAAGGGATTGCGAATGGGCAACCACAAGGGATTGCCCCTACGGATTTTTCATTGGAAACATCTGCTTCTAAATTGAATGAAGATTTGAAGAATTCAATTGCTAAAGGTGACGTCAGCAATGTTGACGCCAGCGAAGAGGAAAAGGATGCTTGGAATTTAATTGTGGCGATTACACTCGGCAACAAGACTGAGATGAATGATGGGTTGAAGGATGCCTATTCAAAAGCAGGGGCAAGCCATCTGCTTGCGGTGAGCGGTCTGCACGTCGGCATAATAATCCTGATTGTGGAGACTCTGGTGGGTTTGGCGATCCATCCAAAAAAGCGACCGTATCTTTTTGCAACGGTGCTTCTTGCGATAATTTGGGGTTATGCCTTCTTGACTGGACTTGCGGCTTCGGTGGTGCGTACATCACTCATGTATTCTGTCTATCGTGTGGCTCTGCTTCTGTTTAGCAAACCAAGTCCGATAAATGTGGTGTCGTTTACTGCGTTTGCGATGCTTGTCTATAATCCGTTCAATATTTTTGATTTGGGCTTCCAACTCAGTTTCTCGGCTGTCTATTCCATTCTGCTTTTCGGGCAACCGGTGACAAAGACAATGGAGAGTTTGATTCCGGAGATTAAAATTCTTCGTAGAGACGGGGCACGCCCCGTCTTGCATGAAGAAAATGCAAAATCGAAGAAAGACGCGAGATCTCGCATCTCTACGTTGGTTTCTCAAATCATTCCATTGTTAAATAAACTACGTGGATATATTATCGGTAGCGTTGCGATCAGTATCGCTGCACAGATTCTCACGACGCCGATAATCCTGTCGATATTCCACACTATTCCGATTCTGTCAATTGCGTCGAGCCTTGTCACGATTCCTTTGGTGACGTTGCTGATCCCTTTGTCTTTCGTCTATTATGGATTATATGGCTTGTCGACGTTGCTGCCAGATTTGACGGTGGCCTCGGATTTCGTGTTGGATGTTGCGACTCTTCTAGCGAGAGCGGTGAATGCGATTGTTTATTTCACTGCGGATTTCTCATTTGCCACTGTGGATAGGCTTCCTTTCTATGGTTACGACGTTGCTGCTTGGATTGTGGTATTCTTGTTGCTTGCCGCCTACTATAATTATCGCAGACTATCATTGTTGTGGATTGCCGCAACATTATCGGTGGGCTACTTTGCGTTTGCCACTGTGGATGGAACGGAGATTAAGAAACGTAGTATGCTGGCGGTTTACAATGTGAATGGAGTGACAGCTGTGAATAGGATGACGGAATCAAACACTTTGTTTGGATGCGGCGATACGGTTAAGGTGGCGAAAAAGGCAAACGATTTCTGGATCAACGGTTTGTTGCCATCCCCGTCGTCTACGGATAAAAGATATTTTGGATTTGGAGATAAGCGAGTTTATATCCTTTCTGATAAAGAGGATTTGAAGAGAAACGTGGAATCGCCTTTGGACGTCGATGTTTTGATTCTTGCTGATAATGTGGTTACGAAAATGGCGGAATTAAAGAATTTCAGGTTTAGAAAACTGATTGTCGACGGAAGCAACAAGTATTATGTGGCGAAAAAGTGGGAGGAAGAGAGAAAAAAGGGTGGGGTAGAGTGCCATATTGTGAGGTTTGATGGCAGCTGGATAGAAATTCTGAATTAAAAATGTAAAATGATAAATGAAGTTTCATGAAATGGACTAAATATTCTATATTTGTGAAAATGCTGATTGTTAATGTTTTGTGAAACTTTTTGTAAAATAGTTGTGTGAAATGTTTGGAAGTAATGGAATTTGTACTACCTTTGCACTCGCAAACGGAAAGATGGCGGGATAGCTCAGTTGGTTAGAGCGTCGGATTCATAACCCGGAGGTCACGAGTTCAATTCTCGTTCCCGCTACAAAAATTTCTTTGCATATGGCGGATTAATGTAGTGGCCTAGCATGCATGCCTCTCACGCATGAAACTCGGGTTCAAATCCCGGATCCGCTACCACAAGAAAATATGTGACTGACTTGTTCAATTAATTTGAAGTTAGATGTCGCTAAGTATGGCGGATTAATGTAGTGGCCTAGCATGCATGCCTCTCACGCATGAAACTCGGGTTCAAATCCCGGATCCGCTACCAAGAAGGTTTCTCAATTTTGAGAAACCTTTTTTGTTGTATATTCGCTACTTTTGTGTAGTGATGAGGCACTAACGTGGTTTGGTTTTATTGATTTACTCAGATTAGATATGAAAGAAGGTGTTTTTATGGGACTGTCGTATATTGTAGTTCTGGTTTTCGTACTCATTTTGCTTTTTGGGGTGGTTGGATTCATTGCAAGACTTGTAGTGAACCGTCTTAACCCAGATGAGAAGAATGTGGATAGAAAGATCTATGAGCCTAGAGACTATATGTCGGATTTTCAGCGTTGTGTTCTTGTTTTGCTTGCCGACGTGATGAAAGTTGACGGTGTTGAGCATAAATACGAATTAAGTAGAGTGAAATCCACTATTGCCAGATATTATAGTAATAGTAAGGAGCGGGCGACTGCCTTTGCTGATTTTCAGAATATCCTAAAACAAGATTTTAATACTGCTTCTATCTGTAGCCTGATTAAAAGAAAACGATTGAACTATGTAGATAAGGCTGAGCTGATTATGGAACTTTGCGCTGTGGCTTATGCAGATGGCATAGTGACTAAAGAGGAGAGAAATCAGATTGAAAGAATCGCCTCTTATCTAGGTTTGACCGGAGGTGAAATAAAAAGTATATTTGCCATTTTCATGGAAAAATATAATCAGGGATATTATCGAGTTGAATATATGAATGACGATACGGAAGAACAGGACGACTTTAAGGAGTATAAAACAGCGAGAACAACCGTTGTCATATCTTTGAAAAATGCTTACGAGATTCTTCAGGTTTCTGAAAATGACTCTGACGAAGATATTAAGAAGTCTTATAGGAATTTAGCCAAACACTATCATCCGGATAATATGTTGGCAGGTGAAGATGAGAAGGAGCGTCAGGCTAACGAGTCCATGAAGAAAATTAATGAGGCTTGGACAGCTGTGAAGATTGCAAGAGGAATTAAATAAGAAAAAAAGCATCGTCAGCTTTCCCGCCGACGATGCTTGTATAGTGGAATGTAACCTTCCGCCTTTTTACTTGACTACAACCTTGTAAGCCTTACCGTTAACCTTCACAATGTAAATTCCCTTGTGTAGATTGATTGCTCCTGCCTTGCCAGAGTATACAGTAGCTCCACTGATGCTAACTACAGTTACGTTTGCATCGTTTGCTCCGTTGACAATCAAGTTGCCGTTCTTGTAGATTACAGAAACAGCCTTGCTTGCTACGTTAGAAACTGCAGTTGGATCTTCTGCAGATACATTAACAGTGATAGTTCGAGAATACTCTTTTCCAGAATATGGGTTCACCCATGTGTATTGGATTTCTGCATCTCCAACTGGAAGTTCAACAGTTGCAGGAAGAGAGTATGTCTTATTGTTTACAATAATAGATGCGGCTACTTTCTTCGCTGACTTCGACAAGTTAAGTGAGTCGTTCTTTGCTACATATTCGATGTTGAAAGGAACGAATGTTACAGCGGCTACACCTGTCGTTGAGTCGGCATACACCTTTGATGGGAACTGAGTTGAGTCTGGAAGAATCTCCTCGTATGAGATAGATGCAATTGTCACGAAACATGTTGCAGTAAACTCACTTGAATTGCCTGCTTTGTCTGTTGCTGTTACACTTACTCCACATCTTTGGTTGTTCTCTTTGATAGCTGCGATAGCTGCCTCTCTTGCTGCATCCAAATCTGTTAGCTTTACAACTTCGATTGGCCCATCTGCAAGGTCGTAAATACCGCTTATCTTAAACTCTGAATTTGCAGTGTATCCGTCCAAATCGTTACCTGTTGTGTCAACTTCCATTGAAATCAACATTCCTCCAACCAAACCATATTGGAATGGCCCTTCTGGATCGATGAATCTATTAGTTGCAGAGTCAGCTTCAAGAATTGAGATTTTGCCAAATGCCGCAGTTTTAGTTGTGTCTACCATTGAATATGCAACTTCCAGATTAAAGTCGATATCAATGTCTTTTAGATAGATATTTTTGTCGTTGACGTTGATGTATGCCTCTGCTTTTGAAGCCTTGTAAACTATTGAAGAACTCATAGTTCCATCTGCCGCAAAAACCTTGGCGTCTTTGATTAACAAGGACATCTTCTGGTCAACAATTGAGTACTGCATGTTCTCAATCAAGATTCCATTTTCGTTGATGTAGATCAAAGAATCATTAACAAATGTTTTGTCAGACTTGACAACAACTGATCCAGTCTTCTCATACTCCAAATACTTATCCTCAATTACAACACCTTCAGCCTGGCTTCCAAATACTACTGTGAGTTTGTATCTTAAAACGACCATTTCGATTGTGATATCGATTGTACCGTCGATCTTGCCATCTGCTGATACATTGATGTCTGCTACAGCTGGAACGTACATCTTGTATTCGTTGACATACATGTTTGTAGCTCCGAAAATCTTGTATGCACCTTCTTCTGAACCAGCACTATATTTAAGATTCTCAAGCACCAATCTCTGCTTCAATGCCAACTCTCCAACTGAGATCTCATAATCAGAAATTGCGAAACTTGCCTTTGTCTCAAATAGTTTGATGCCAACAGCGGAAGAATCGTTGTTTGTCTTGATTGTGTCGTTTGGTTTATTTAGGTCAATGGCCTTGTTGTAGAATGGCACGTCATCAAACTCCAACTCTTTCTTTACGATTGTGTCGTTGTCTATGACTCTTTCAAGTGTGAATTCACAAGTCGCCTGAAGTGCCAAGAATCCCAAACTCGCTTCTCCTTCAAATGAACCGGAACCTTTGCCTGATTCATCGATAGTGGCTTGGAATGCCTTCAAGTCAAGAGATTTTCCAACAATCTCAAACTGAGAGTCTCCAGTGCCTTCCAATGTAAAACCATTGCTCTCTGTTCCTTTTAGTTTTGTGATGTTGGCTGAACCATTCTCTACATCATCTCCCAAAATCTCGACAGATACGCTGAATCCGATGAATGTGATGTCGTAAGTGCCGTCTTCATTTTTTGTGATTTCCGCATCCACATCTTCAGAAGAACCTTTGACAATACCATCGAATTTCATAGCCGCCTTATATTTGTCGGCAAATGCAGTGTTGAGAACTCCGAAAAGAACTGCTACTGCAAAAAATAATTTAGTAAATGTTCTACTCATAGATGAAACCTTTTTTAATTCCTTTTAAGTGCTAACTTTAATTGACAAAAATAGAAAAACTTTTCTACCCTTTAGCGCTAATTATCAAATTTTTTAATGAAATAAAATAAAAGCCGACGGAATAGAACTCCGTCGGCTTTTGTTAATCGTCTCTTGATGTTGTCTCTGTCAACAACAGATGAATCTTGAATCCGAATTTTGATGTTGAGATAGGGTACGACGTCGATACTCTAGGTTTAGATGCGCTTCTGTCGTAGAAGAACGAAATCTTCATTGCCTGGCTCACTACGTACTCTGCGGTAAACTCAGCCTTCATAGTCTGCAAACCGCTGCTTCTCTCTTCAATTGTGTTGGCGATGGTCTCAAACTTACGGATGAATGCCTCTGTATTCTTAAAGTCGATATCCAAGTTTAGATTCAAGTCGTTGTTGACTTTAGTCTTTTTCTTCTTGTCTACCCATCCCATGATGACTCCGAATTTATCGATTCGGTAACCTCCTCCAATCTTGAATCCTTTGCTGTACGACTCGACGATCTGAAGTGCTGGAATATCCAATCCTGCTGTACGGTTTCTGTTGTATTCAACCTTGATTCGTACACTGTTTTTCAATGTAGAGTTGACTCCGATCAAAGGATTGAATGCCTCAGTCAAGTTGACATTCTCGACCTTTGTGCTTCTTACCAAGAATGGCGTTTCCTCCGTGTCGTCATGGACAGTTCCGAATCCTTCGTAATCATCAGTCAACGGCATCCAGTCGTTATGCTTGCTGAATGAGTTGATATTGTAAGTACACTTGTATCCGTGAGTGACGTTGAATGCCTTGAAATGTTCCTTTAATATAGGAGCCTTGCTCATCAAATCCAAAGTGAACTTCCAGTTAGGAAGCATTTTGCCAACTCTGCGGATGATCTTAGTGTCTTGCTCTTTACTGATGTTCTCTCCCTTGTATGCGGCTATGAACGAAGGTACAAGCACATCTGCAGAATTCAACGGTACCTCTGCGTCGCCTCTGTTTGGATTCTTTCTCTCAATGTGGGATCTCATTTTGTAGACGTTGTCTATGAAATCTGCGAATGTTTCATTAGATGTTGTTGCTCCACGTTTGAATGAAGATCTTCGTATTGCAATATCTGTATGGCTATGAGATCCTGAGAACAAGTCTTCGACTCCCTTTTCGTAACCGTCGAAATAGAAAATCTCGTCGCCCCTGTTCCAAGACGATGCTGCGTTAATGTCGAACTTGATGCCTGTGAATGGCTCCAAGACTGCTTTTGCCTGAATTGTCTGGTCGTGAGTCAAGACGATAGGGTTGACGACGTTGTCAAGTCCCAACTGTTTCTTGTTGATCGCTTCCTCGATGGCGTCGGCTGCATTGTAGAATCCGAAAGTGAATTTAGCACCTGGCTCTCCACTACCAGCCTGTCCTAAGAATCCACTACCACAGTTGTATCCGTTGAGTGTGGTTCCTTCTGTAAGCTTGATGTTTCCGCTTACATTTCTTACCATCATCAAACTTCTTACCATTCCGTCTAGGAAGTTGCCGAGTTTCTCATTCTTCCTCATCTTCTCCTTGACTGTGATTGAGATGTTGTTGACGTCTTCCTTGGCAATGACATTGATAGCATTCTGGTCGATGACCTCATACTTCAATTCGTATGGTTTGCCATCTTTGTCTACAGCCTCAACGATGATTCTGTTTACGCCAAGTCGGTGGCTGATTCTTGTCTTGTTGCCTTTCTTTAGACGTAGGTTCTTTCTTTCATAAACCTTTGGCACTCTTGGCTTTGGCTGCTCAACAACCTTCTCGTCTTTCTTGGTAGTGTCATTTCTTTCCGCAATTTTCTCGTTGGCTTTCTTTGCAAGAGTTGTCTTAGAGAATTTCTTGTTGACATCTTTCAAGTAGCTCGACTTGTTGTATAGAGTTTCCATGTTCAAACGAACATCTCCAGTCCAAGATCGCTTAGAGTCTGCGATGTCGTTGTTCGACGTGTATGTGTTAGGCGTTAGCGTCACACCACGTTGCCAATCATAGTTGCCAGAGTAAGTTGCGTTTGCTGTCACCCAGTCAAACATTGAAATCTTGTTGACCGGGATTGCATAACTGATGTTTAGTTGCTGAGAGTAGTTGTATGGCTCTCCGGCAGCAAGCAAACTCTTCAATGTTGTCTCTCTCAAATCTTTAGACCATTCTGTGATTGAGTCCTCGCGTAGATCATAGATATAATCACGGTTGTATTTGTACTCTCTCATTCTAGGTAGATCAATAAGATCCTCGTTGTATGCAAGCGATTCTTCAATCTCGGAGTTCATTGCTGTGGCGAATGATAACTTGAGATTCTTTGTGAAGTTCCACTTGATATCAGCACGACGTGTCATGTTGAAGTCTTTGTCCCATGTCATGTCTGACAAACGGTCTTGATTTACGATGCTCGACTGGTCTGTGCCCAACTCGCGTGCCATTACCTCGTTGTATGTTCTGTCCATGTCGACAGAGAAAGTATAGCTGTTAGGCATTGGGTAGATGCCAAAGTCTGTGAACAACTTCCATTTCTTCTTCTTGAAGTATTTGTTGTCCTTGAATGGAGACAATACCTTAGGAGATAGACTGTAAGAGTAGTTGAAGTTTCCTCTATATGTACGTGTCATGTCATACTCCACATCAATGTCTCGCTCATTACGTTTTGTGAACGCTAATGAGAATGAGAAGTTTGCAGGGTCGTATGGCATTGGTTTCTTGCTTGCAATTCCTACTCTTACGTTTGTAAGAGCGAAACTTGTTTGCTCGCTCGAAACGACAGATATCTTCTCGATAGAGTCTCTATCTGATTTTGATACATATTCCAAAGCGTCCTCCATCAAAACGTCAGTATTGGTAGGATCATACTTTGGCTTCTCCTTCTCTCTACTATGAGTGATTGTTAGTGGCATGTTGACGTGGGCTTTCTCTGGGAAGAGTTTACCCAACTGCACTGTAGTCGACATATCCAATGAATATGTGTCCTCCATATTGCGATCCATTACGTTGGACTCGATGCCTCCAAAACCAGTTGTCTCTATTCGCCCTGTCGCATCAAATGAAGCAAAGTCGCTTAATGTGAATCCGATCTTACCTAATGCGGCCCAACCTCCGTCTTCGTTGAATCCCATCATACGCAATTCGTCCAACCAAATTTCCATGTTCTTGGTCTCTCCGCTTTCGTTGATTACTCCGACTAGGATAGTGCGTATATCACCGAATGAAGGGTTTCCTTTGACAGTCAACTCGTTGTTGCCATAGGCTTTTGTGTAACGCATTGATGGATCAACGGATCTTCCGGATCTTCCTCCTCTGTTGCGCTCCATCTTCAAGTCGACTAAATCATTAAATGCAAAATCTACCTCCATCGGCCAGATTCCTTCTCTTGAAGACTCTCCTGCGTATGTGTAGATCACATTGTTGATCTTGTATTCGTAGTAGTTTTCTGTATAGTCGGAACCGATACGGACATAGAATTGAACTCCGTTGGATGATTGTTCTGGGTCGTTGTACTCGTCCTCAAAGTGAACAAACATCTTTAAACGCTCGTATTGACGCACGTCAAGTGTAGTACGCTTGTATGCAGCGGCTGTCTCTTTAGGTCTTAGTCCAGTCACAACCATTCGCATAGACTGCTCGTTCTCACGTCGGTCTGTATTTGACATTGGGTCTAATGAACGTTCGATGCCTGGAGGTGTGTCGTATCCAACAGGCTTCTTCTGCTTGTCTTTTTCAATGCCGACTGAAGATATCTGCAAAGCTTCTGTGTTTGTCTTGATGTTGTTTGAATAGTTATTGTCACTTCCTTCAAACAACGCTTTGTCTCCACGGTTAGATATAGTTCTCCAGTCTGTACGTGTTAGATTCATTCCAGCGAAACGAAGGTATGTAGTCTCAGTAAAGTCTGTCATATACATACGCATATAACGGATGGATGTGAAACTTGGACCTTTCTTGCTCGAATTGTCTGTTCCATTCACGTCTGCTTCTTGGAGTGGAATTTTTAATCGATACCAAACAGCTCTTACGTCATTGCCGTTTGGCAAATTTTCTACGTGTGAGTCTGGATTGTCTGGTGATGTTTCTGTTCTATTGATGATGTAACTCTCGTGCCATCTTGTAGAATCAGCTGAGAAGATTTCAGGAGAAATCTTAATCACGTACTCATAATATTTTTCTCTTGTGTTAAGTGTCTTATCTCCATTGATATCCTCTGTGTTTGGAATCCATGATCCGGCAGTTTTGTTGTCTCCACTTTCGTCAATGATGGAGTTTCTTTCCATACCATTGTATTTGTGGTAACGCTCAAGAATGCCGTCTCTTGTACTCTTTCTGTAGTGTACGAAATCATCACCGGCGGGGTCACTCTCGAATACGTCGTAGTTGGCAACATTCTTCGCTGCAAGTCCTTGTAGATACTTCTTGTATGTGTCGAATTCTCGCTCTTGCTCAGAACTCTTTCCATTTAAACCTAAGTCTTGCAGCTCAATATTGTCGTTGTCGAATTTTCCTGTCACACGACCTAATGGTTTTCTTCCCCATATTGTTTCAGGATTCTTCTTGTTGTCTGTGTCGATAATGAAACGCTCCTCTGCCTCAATTTCGTTGTCGTGTAGAATGTCCTCTGATATCTCACCTAAGTTGAATACCAATTTACCTTCATTCTTGACTCCGTTGGCGTTCATGTTGATTCCTTCCTCTGAGTATGGATCAAGCATCCAGATCTCTAAGTATTCGATATTGCTCTTGCTGAAATTTGTCGTTTCAAGCTTACGCATCATTCCTCCCCAACGGTTTTCTGGATTCTCCAACTCTCCGTTTTCGTTCATCTTGTCTACATCCAAGTTGTACATACCTCTCTCTTTTGGATAGTATGCGACGTTCAATGTGGAAATAGTCGATGGTACACCGTTCTGCTTTTCTTTCAAAGGGTATATCTCCTGCTCTACAACCTGGCGGGTAAAGTTGGACGACATGTCGTCTGTAGTGATTCCATCCGGTGTGCTTCTGTTGTTACGTTGGAAGATATTGTCGATCTGATACCATGCGAAGTGAGCTCTCTCCAACCCATATTCAATATTTTTGTATTTTGAACTGTCTGTGTCTTGGCTTCTCCAGAAATTGTCGTTATGGCGGACAAAATCCTTTGTCAGACTTGGAGTCCAACTTCTGATTGGCACACTGGCAAGAGTCCATGAGTTTGCACTCATTAGGTTGATGCTGCTCTCTGTTCCTTCGAAGTCATCAATGTAAGAGACGCTCTCTCCGTCCTGCTCGATGTGTTTGTTGTGTCCTGGAATGAGTTGAGCGAATTCTCCTGATATAGTGAAGTTAGACGGTGCTTTGGCCTCCACCAATGGTAATGCATCAGTAACCTTTGTCAACCAATTGCTCTTGGTTGAATATGCTGCGTTTACTCCCCAAATTGTATTGGATTTCGGCTCGTTTCCGTTTGCTACTTTCTCTGTGATTGGAGTCTCTGACAAATGCATGATTGTCGCGCCCACCGATAGCCTGTCGCTGAATTTGTATTCGGCATTAACACCGTTAAGCGAAGTCTGCTGTGAACTGAACATGTTCTCGCTCTCAGATGTTACGTTGACCTGAGAGTTGCTTGCGAGCACTGCTTCATCCAAAATCTTGACAATACCTGCTGCGTAGTCTACTGTATAGCCAGTTCCCTCTTGCAAAGTACGTCCACCGGCAGTTACCTTTACGGAACCCTTCTTTGCGTATGGCTTAATACGAATCTCATTTCCTGATGTAGATTTGTACTCTCCGACAATTTTGAATCTCGCATTTTCCGCAAACTCAAAAGCGTCAGATTTGATGTTCTTGTATAGCTTGTCAAATTTTAGGTCGCCTGCACCTACATCGGTCATCTTGTTTCCAAAAGGTTCAACACATGGAAGAATGATTCTACCTTGAGATGCCAAAATTGTGTAGCCTTCAAGGAAATCGTACTTGCCGTCCGACATCTTACGCTGTTTGCTATTTAATCTGTCGGCTCCAATGATGTTGATCCACTTCTTGTTTTTTAAGTTGTCTGTTACTTCTCCCTCTTTGGCATAGTCTAAGTAAAGACCTCCGTTGTTCATACACTTAATCTGTAGATCAAAGTCTTTCTCCTGAATGTTATATCCACCGATGTTGTAGATGTTCTTCATCATCAAATCCCAGATCTCTTCGTTGTTTGGATCAACTTCGACAGTCTTGATCAACTTTGCATACAATGCGGGGGCATCGTTGGCAGACTCTGATTCGGTCGAATTCTCCATTGTTGAAGATAGATTGGATGACAATTCTCCGACGCGGTATGTCTTGCCTCCCATACGATACTCATAAGCTACCGCCAAAACCTCTCCGTTGTTCAATGCTGAACGTAGTGAGATATATCCTAAGTTTTCATTTAGGGTATACTCGTTTGGCGACAACTTTCTTGCAGATTTGATCTCTGCGTAGTCTTCGTCTTTCTTTAATAAAGCAAGCTCAGGAGCGTCCTCGATAATGTCGGCAGTACGTAGAGGATGCTTCTTGTCTTTAATCTTTGAATAGACATCCCACAACTCGTTTCTTGGTAGTACACTGTCTGTTTTAAGCTCATTTTTTAAGTCAGACACGGTTACGTTTTCTTTCTCACCCAACTTCTTGAATGCGATGATGTTACGTGTACTTTGGTTGTTTGTGTTCTGAGATGTAGAATAGGAATTTTGGTTTGTTACCCAGACATCAATATTTGTGATGACAATATTATTCTGAATTACAGGCACTTGAGACATCCACTTGTCGTAATTCTCTCGGAAATATCTTGATAAGAAGTAGTGCTTGTTTTCATCGTAGTCTGTGATGTCTAATTCAAATTCAGTTGTTGATGCTCCGTTCTTTGAAGACACTGTTTGTGACTCACAGTCCTGTTTAGATACTACTGCTGACACTTTTAGCTTTCCGTACTGCAACTCTGTCATGATACCGAATAGTGAGTTGCTACCAGGAATAAGTGAAGATGATAGCGGTAGGCTGACATTACCCACGTCGATTTTGCGAATGATATCATCCTCCTTGCCTTGGTATGATAACTTGATCATTTGTTGGTCAGCATCAAATGTGGACTCGGTGTTGTAGCTGAAATTCACGTTGATACGGTCGCCGACAGTACCACTTGCGTTAATCTGAACCTTTGTGTCGAAATCAAAGTTGGACACTTTACGGTTTCTTTCAGCGATACTTGGATTGTCTCGCTTCGTGAAACTCAAACCGAAATCCAACTCGACAGTTCCCTGTAGTTTCAACTTTACACCACCAGGACCGAAAATCTTGTCTCCGGCAACACCCAATCCAATCTCAACTCCGTCAAGACCAAATTTGTTTCCTCCTTCGCCTCCTAAACGGTTTTTCTCCGCCCAATAGGAATTCATAGACTGTTTTAGCTGATAATCAGAGTATTCGCTGGTAGTCATGGCAAAAGGCGACGTTACATCCATATCTCCGATTCGACGGTGAAAAATGTAAAGCCCGGTAGTAGGATCGTATTCTACATCGGTCTGGTAGTCGTTCCCTTCTTTGATGTCGATAGGCTTGGTCTGCTTGATATCTTCTTGTGAATTCAACCCCGATTTCGCAATTGGATAACGAAGCTTTGTAGTGTCGGCCTCTTTTCCTCCTTTGTTGTCTTCTGGTTTGATGTCAGAATTTAGGATCAGATCCTGGGCAAAAGATGAGAATCCGGCAAAAAATGCGAATAGAGTGAAAATGAAAATCTTCACTCTTTTGCCAAATTTTATATTTCTCTGCTTCAATATTGAATGCATCTATATGTGTTCTTAATTATACTCGTTTTAGTTGGGCCAACGCCTCTTTAATCAACTGAACTACAGAGGCGTTAGGTGTGGCTTTTAGTATCGCAGTGACAACCTTTTCCGCCGCTGGTTTCGCACAATCCATCATCACCAATGCTGCGACTGCCTCTTCTTTAGCCTGGATAGCTGCGCTGCCAGCTGGTGCAGAAGCCTCCCCGTCGACGGCATATTCCTTAATTTTATCTTTTAGTTCAATAATGATTTTCTGCGCTGTCTTCAATCCGATACCCTTGACACCTTTGATGGCAACCACGTCGTCGGACATTATGACATTTGCTAATTCGGCTGCTGTGTAGGAAGATAGGATCAGACGTGCTGTGTTTACTCCTACTCCGCTTACGGAAGTAAGAAGATTGAACACTTCACGCTCTCTTTTGTCAGCAAAACCATAAAGAATATGAGCATCCTCTCTTACGATTAGTTGCACATAAACTCTTGCTTCACTTTTACCTTCAAGTGCAGCATAAGTAGTGAGACTGATATTTATGTTGTATCCCACCTGTCCGGCTTCCACCACCACGTTGGTAGGATTTAACTCTATAATCTTGCCTGATATATATTCGTACATAAAGCCTATTATATCATAATTTAGGCAAAAATAATATTTTTTGCCGACTTTTTCTATGCTTTTTTAATTTTAGCATTATTTATGATTTCCCACGTTCCCATAAACCACACCAAACATATAACGGCAATATTTATTTTTTATTGTGTGAATTTCATAAAAAATAAAAAAGGCTGCCCAAATTGAGCAGCCTTTCGTATGATTAACCCTAATGGATTACTTCTTTCCGTTGATCTGAGCGTCGATAACTGCGATAGTTACGATGTTCATGATGTCACGTACTGATGCCTCTGGCTCACAAACGTAGATAGGCTTCTTCAATCCCATCTGAACTGGGCCAACGTTTTCAGCAAGACCCATAGAAAGAAGAGTCTTGTAAGTGATGTTAGCTGAGCTTAGGTTAGGGAAGATCAATGTGTTGACATCCTTACCCTCTAGCTTAGAGAATGGGTATGTAGCTGAACGAAGATCCTTGTCAAGTGCGAAGTTAACCTGCATCTCACCGTCTACCAAGATCTCAGGGTGGTTCTTGTGTAGGCTCTCAACTGCCTTGTGAACTGTAACTGGAGAACCAGTGTTGTCAGCGCCGAAGTTGCTGTAAGAAAGCATTGCGATAACTGGATCGACGTCGAAGATCTTAACGCTGTCGTTAGTCAACTTAACGATCTCCTCAAGTGCCTCTGCAGTTGGGTGGTTGTTGACCAATGTGTCTGCCAAGAAGTAAGTTCCCTTAGCTGTATTTACGATGTTAAGAGCTGCGATGTGGTTGATTCCCTCACGAGTTCCTACGATCTCAAGAGCTGGCTTGATAGCGT
This sequence comes from Paludibacteraceae bacterium, assembly GCA_024401495.1. The sequence continues at coordinate 3,750 of JAKSKW010000012.1, read as the reverse complement.
CTGTGTACTTAGTGTAAACACCGCATACCATAGCGTCTGCGTCACCCATCTCTACCATCATTGTAGCGAAGTAGCTGCGGTTGAACATCAACTCTAGGCTCTCAGCGTATGTGTAACCTGAACGTGCGTTCTTCTCTGCCAAGTACTTAGCGTAGCGCTCGCGACGTGAGTTCTGGCTCTCTGCACGGTTGTTGATGATCTCGATTCCTGAGATATTGATGTTGTTCTCCTCTGCGATGCGAGCGATGTTTGTCTCGTTACCAACAAGAACTGGAACGCAGATACCGTCAGCCTTAGCAGAAACTGCTGCCTCAAGTACGCTTACACAGTTTGGCTCAGAGAATACAACCTTCTTAGGTGCCTTCTTAGCGCGAACACGTAGACCGTCGATTAGCTTGTTGTTCAAGCCCATGCGGTGACGTAGCTGCTCACGGTAAAGATCCCAATCCTTGATCTCGTGACGTGCAACACCACTCTCGATAGCTGCCTTTGCTACTGCTGGAGCAACTGTCTCAAGTAGACGTGGGTCAAGAGCTGTAGGAATCAAATACTCCTTACCGAATGCCATTGTCTTACCACCGTATGCCTTGCTTACGATCTCTGGAACTGGCTTCTTTGCCAACTCTGCAAGAGCACGAACGGCTGCAAGCTTCATATCCTCGTTGATTGCCTTTGAGTGAGTGTCAAGAGCACCACGGAAGATATAAGGGAATCCAAGTACGTTGTTGATCTGGTTAGGATAATCTGAACGACCTGTTCCGAAGATGATATCTGGACGAGATGCCATAGCATCCTCGTAAGTGATCTCTGGGTTAGGGTTTGCAAGAGCGAACACGATTGGGTTGCTAGCCATTGAGCGAACCATGTCCTGAGACAATACGTTACCCTTTGACAATCCCAAGAATACGTCAGCACCCTTAACTGCCTCCTCTAGAGTATTGATGTCGCGATCTGTCTTAAACTCCTCCTTGCGTGGGTTAAGGTCAGTTCTCTTAGAGTTGATAACACCCTTAGAGTCGCACATTACGATGTTCTTCTTCTGAGCACCAAGAGCTACATATAGACGAGTACATGAGTTAGCTGCTGCACCTGCACCGTTAACAACGATCTTGGCGTCCTCGATCTTCTTGCCTGCAACCTCAAGAGCGTTCAAAAGAGCTGCAGAAGAGATGATAGCTGTACCGTGCTGGTCGTCGTGCATCAAAGGAATGTCAAGCTCAGCCTTTAGTCTGTCCTCGATCTCGAAACACTCAGGAGCCTTGATGTCCTCAAGGTTGATACCTCCGAATGTAGGAGCGATTGCCTTTACTACCTCACAGAACTTGTCGATGTTCTTCTCGTTAACCTCGATGTCGAATACATCAACGTCTGCGAAAATCTTGAACAACAAACCCTTACCTTCCATAACTGGCTTTCCAGCAACTGCACCTATGTCTCCAAGACCAAGCACTGCAGTACCGTTAGAGATTACAGCTACAAGATTTCCCTTTGCAGTGTAGTCGTAAGCAAAGTTGTTGTCTTTCTGGATTTCCAAACATGGTTCAGCAACACCTGGAGAGTAAGCCAATGAAAGGTCTCTCTGAGTTGCAGTAGGCTTTGTTGGGATCACCTGGATCTTACCAGGGCGTCCCTCTGCGTGATACTTAAGTGCATCACTCATCTTTTTGTTGTCCATTGTATAATTCTAAAAATGTTCTTATTCACGTTTATTATATTGCAAAGATATGCTTTTTGTCAAGAAAATGCAAAAAATATATGTTTTATAACTCATTTGCTATTAAAAAATGAATTTTTATTGCGTTTTTGTGTGAATTTGAAATGCAAATTGAATTTTTATTTCAAAATTGTCAACGTCGATTATGTAAACCGACGTCAATAACCCGAAATAAATATCACGATATTAATTCCCCGATATTAATCCCCCGACACCTGCTTCGCAGGAATCGGCTACCCTTGACTTTGTCAAAACAGGTCCGCTGGACCTGGAACTTGAAACCCGAAATAAAGAAAGCGGCGACTGCAAATGCAATCACCGCTTTGTTATTTTGTCGTAGAGACGCGAGACCTTGCGTCTTTACAAATTGTATAATCAGAAATTATACAAGAGCCTTGATAAGAGTCTCTCTGTCTCCAGCAAGAAGATCCATTGGAGCGATCTCAGGAAGTGTGTAGCAACCTGCGTTCTGCTTCTTAACGGCTCTACAGCAAGATACAAGTACCTGAGCTGTCAAAGCTGGGTTGTTGATCTTCATTGTGAATGTGAACAACTGGTTCTGAGTCTTACCGCTCACTCCCTTACGCTCTAGAAGAACACCGTGGCCCATGTCGCGAACGTCGTCAACGCTTGCTACTGGGATAACGTGAGTCTCGTCGTGTGCGAAGTAATCGTCAGCCTTGATCTCCTTAGTTACCTCCTCAAGAGTTGCACCATCCTCAAGCTCAACGTATACCATACGACGGTGTACGCTTGTGCCCAATGGAATAGTCATTGATAGAGCGTTCTTCACACCCTTCTTTGAGCGAGCGACAACTGAGTGTCCCATACTCATACCAGGTCCGAAGTTAGTATATGTGATACCCTTAGGAGCCATACCCATAAGAAGAGTACGGATTACTGAGTCTGTACCTGGATCCCAACCTGCAGAGATGATAGCGGCAGTACCGTTCTTCTTTGCGATTGCGTCAAGCTGCTGACGTAGATCCCAGATTCCTCCGTGGATATCGTAGCTATCTACAGTGCAGATTCCCTTTGCCAACAATGCTGAAGCAGTTGCAGGAACGTCACGAGTTGGAGTTGCAAGAATAGCAACGTCTACCTTGCCTAGCTCGTCGATGTTAGAAACAACCTTCAAATCCTTGATCTCGTCTGGAACGACGCTTGCGTTTCTTCTTACAACACCAGCGATCTCCATGTCCTCAGCTGCTCTAAGAGCTTCGATTGAATATCTTCCGATATTGCCGTAGCCTACTACAGCGATTCTCAATTTAGCCATATCTGAATTTTGATATATTTGAATTGTGTTATGTGATTAAATTCAAAAATGAATTTCTTTCGCATCGCAAAGATAATACGAAAGAATTTAAAAAAGAAAGGATAGACCTTCAAATTACTTTGTTAGCCTATCCTTTCTATTATGCATATATCAAGACGGGATTAGCAAAGACCCTGAGCCAACATAGCGTCAGCAACCTTAACGAATCCAGCGATGTTAGCACCCTTAACGTAGTTAACAACACCTGTCTTCTCATCCTTACCGTACTTAACACAGTTGTCGTGGATGTCCTTCATGATACCCTTAAGCTTGTTGTCAACCTCCTCAGCTGTCCATGATAGACGAGCAGAGTTCTGACACATCTCAAGACCTGAAGTTGCAACACCACCAGCGTTAGAAGCCTTACCTGGAGCGTAAAGGATCTTAGCATCGATAAATGCGTTAACAGCCTCGATAGTAGAAGGCATGTTGGCACCCTCAGCAACAACCTTAACACCCTTAGCAAGTAGAGCCTTAGCATCGTCACCGTCCAACTCGTTTTGAGTTGCGCATGGCATAGCTACGTCAAGAGTCTTGATCTCAGCGATTTGCCAAGGACGAGCGTTCTCGTAGTACTTAGCTGATGGATACTTAGCAGCGTACTCCTTGATACGGCCACGCTTAACATTCTTCAAATCGAAGATGAATGCAAGCTTAGCTGCGTCGATACCGTCTGCATCGTAGATAGTACCGTTAGAGTCAGAAACTGTAAGAACCT
>JAKSKW010000011.1 GCA_024401495.1 Paludibacteraceae bacterium | reverse complement strand
CGATAGCCAACGCCGCTGATCGAAATTTATCTTATATATAACATCTTATGAAAATTCACAAAAATGGAAATTTTATACGTTCACTCTCGAGCGAGTTCACATATTTTGGACAACTTGTGTATATAATTACCAAGTTTATTTATTAATCAAATCCATATACATAAGTCTGGTATGAATAGGTTTTTCTGAATCTAGATTGTAATATTTACGTTCCTCATCTTCTGTAGCATGCAAATAATGAAATTCATTTGATTCATAAAAACGAAGAGTCCTTTCATTATTATACGCATCAACTACCATAAATCTGCAGCCTGTCTTGTTTCCATCATCTCTAAACCATTTCTTCAAAAAATCAATAACTTGTCCACCTACGTGAAATCCTTGAAATTCAACATTGACTCCAAGCCTTCCTATAAGAGTTGCTGGATAGCTCCTGCCTCTCTTTTGATTTGCAATAGACCGATTCAGTTTATTACGAGATGGCTTTCCAATAAAAGAAGTTTTGATACTATCATTGGCTAATGTAACGAGAGCTACAACTTTATGAGGTTTTGTTTCTGTAAGCCAACAATATGTTTTCCCCATTAAATCTTCATCATACCTGATTGCCCCATTCTTAAAGAAATCATCCAAATCATCATTTCCACAAGAAAAATCTTGACACAACATTTGGGCTTCTTTCCCATATTTAATCATTACGCAATCATCTAGCAACGACAAACAACTCATTCAATCAAAATGTAAAGTTTCTGGATTTTTCTAAAAATTTTTTAAGTTTTTCAGATTCTTCTTTCGTCAGACCATTACTCTTGTTCTTATAGTTTTGTTCTGCTACTTTTACAAACCTTTCGGCATCCTTACCAGTAAGAACTGGTATTGATTTAATCTCTATAGCCATAAACGATTATTTTTAATCAAACAAAATCATTAATATTTACGATTAATAAACTCTTCTTTAGGATAGATTTCACTGCCACTAAATCCCAAATTTGTTTATTTTCTGCAAAAATACAAAATACATCTTTCATAGAAAAATAATTTATACAAAAAGAGACGCAGTTTTTCCGCGTCTCCTCTATATAAATCTTCATCAGAATCTCTTCACTTCCCCTACAAACCATTCCATTCGTGTCTTTACGTAGTTCTTCAAGTCACTCATGCTCTTGCGATACGACTCTGGCGTTGTGGCTGACGACGCGTTGCCACCGCCACCGCCCCAGCCGCCGAAACCACCAAATCCGCCAAAGCCTCCGAATCCACCGAAGCCTCCTCCTGATGCATTTCCTACTTTGTTGGCTGTGGCTGACAGTAATAGATACTCAGTGTTCTCGTCGATATAGGCAAGGATCTCGTCAAGGTGTGAATTGGCATCAAGCACTTTCTCCTTCAACAGTTGTTTGAACGCCGGCATCTTGATAAACTCGCCAAACCAGCTTGTGCAGGTCTTGCCTTGCGGTTGAGTAATTGGATTGGTAGTGATGTAGTAACCCTCGTAGGCATTGTAACCCTGGCCCATGCTTGCAAACGGATTGCCTCCCCACGCAATATCGAAATCCCACATCGGTCCCATCTTTATCTTGCCGTCGTCCATAATAGTGAAATAACAGCTTGTGTGCATGTTGCCGTCGATATCGTGCGACCACTCTTTGATCATATACCAGTCCACAAAACTCTCCAAATCAATTAGTTTCTCCAAACTGTTATAGTCGCCACTATACAAAGCATTCTCAAACTTCTCAATGATTCCCTTCACTTTCTGATAATCCGACGACGATGTTTCCAACTCAGGATCTTTAGTGAAGAAGGCATTGTGCGACTTCGGACCCTCGATAGCTCCGTTGTGGATTCCCTCTTTGATATCTGCCTCAATCAAGAATTCCCCGTCGACGCGATTATCGTTGATCTTAGCCTGCTCACAGAAATAATAATTGCCTTTATGTGAACCATTCAACACAAGTTCACAATTATATCCACTTGGCACCCACTGCTGATTAGTGAATTTCTTGCCAAGATAGTTCGACATTGTGTTGCGGAAGAAAGTGGCGTCGTAGAAGTTTGCCATCAACACCCAACGTTTGTGCTCCAACATTCCCAAGATGCGTGATTTCTTGTTGAGCTTCACAGCATACGGACGCTTCTCTGTTGAGGCTGACCATGTGGAATTTCCACGTCCCTTCACCTGTGCCATATCTGGAGCGGCATCATAATCAATAGTTCCATCTGCTTTATATACAGTGAATTGAGTATTGTCGAGCCAAACATCCTTGCTATTGATAGCCTGATTATTCTGTGTAGTGAGATAGATCACTGGCAAACCACTATTGTAGATGCAGACAGTGTAAGTATGCACGTCGCCATTGCTTGCCACCACCTTGAATTGCTGTGGTTTTAGATAGTCGACGCTACTCTTTCCACTCTGAATCTCCTCTCCGTTGCAGTAAACCTTTGCTCCGTTGGCAACAGAGAAATCAGCCTGCAAAGTGAAGTTGACCAAGTATGGCACAAAGATCTTCACACTGTCGTTGGCGATAGTGGCAGTATAGTCTTCAAGCAATGCCTTGCCATTTGATGACTTCTTGATCTCAAATGACTTAATCTCGTTGTTGCTTGTAGCTTTGTCGACTTTAGCACACTTGCTAATGACATCATTAACAGATGACAACCAAGCATATCTCTTTTTAATCCAAGATGTTAATGTCGATATATCGACATTAACATTATTCTTTCCCCATAGTTTCGCATTGGCATCTGCCGAAAGCGAAATCAATTCTTTGCCATCCTCAATAGCCGAGCAGACAGTGCTTTCTGTCGACGCAATATCCTTGAATCTGCTCGACACTGCCGCTGAGAAATCCACGTCGCGCATCATCTTCTCACACCAGCCTGAATTGATGGTAGAGAAACCTTCGTATGACTGGCCGTTGTTGCCAAGCCATTTCTCATTAGAGAAGATTGGAGACATCGCTATCTTGCCGTCAGACGTGATGCGGAAATAACAGTTTTTCTTGAACGACTTCTCATTCTTGCAGATCTCGTTTGCCCAGATCCAGTCGACGAAACTATTCTCATCTATGTATGAACCAAACGATTTGTTTCCATACAGAGCAGCCTCAAACTTGTTGACTGCCTCTTTTGCCTTTGCCAAGTCAGCCGACGCATCATCTTCAGCCGAATCCTCCAAACGGATTTTCGTTCCCTTATCAGACACAAACCATACGTCGTCTGCCTCAATATCGTTTGTGATCTCCCAAACCGCTGACTGCTGCACTCTTCCATCTGCACAACGTATCTGCTCGCAAAGAAGATAAGTGCCGAGGTGTTTGTCTCCCATCACCACCTCCACAAATTGTGACGACGGTGTCCAATCCATACCTTCCAACTCTTTACCAAGAGTGAATCCGGCTTGATTACGAAGCATAGAAGCGTCGTCGGCATTGGAAAGAAGAACCCAACGCTTGTTTTTAGTCATATTGCCAAAGGCTGTCTTCTTGCTGCACTTGACATTGAAATCTCGTTTCGACGCAGAATTCTGTCCACCCTTAGGTTTAATCTCTGATGTGACTGTGGCGAGTGTTTTTCCGTCAGCCGATGTCATTGTAAGCGGATAGCCACCGTTCCACATCTTCGATGCCATATCAGATGGCCCATCAATACGGATGATCGGCAATCCGCTGTTGTAAACCTTCACCGTGTAGGTATGGATATTGCCGTCGGCATCCACCACCTTATACTCCATATCTTTTTTGTAGACATTGCCAGTCACTCCGCTCTTCTGAATCTTGCCACCAGCGAAAACCATTCCCGTCGACTCGAAAGAAGCCTTGATTGAGCCTCCCTCATAGTATGGAATAAAGACACTGATCACATCGCCGTTGATTTTGCCCGCAACATCAGTGACAATAGCTCCATTATTGCCTGACACCTTGAATGAAAACGACTTGATCTCATTTCCCGACGTCTTCTTGTCAGCCTTGTTGAAATCAACGGCTTCGTATGAAAAAGTGACCTCCTTGATATCTGAGATCGGATATGCCAATTCCAACGACTGTGAACTTCCATTGATATTTAAATTGTTGATATTGTCGGCATCGTATTTATATCCGTCAAAATCAATTGTTTGTGCTTGGATTGTGCCTGCAACTGAAAGAAGCAGTGCAATTGTAGAGACGCGAAATCTTGCGTCTTTACATGTATATATTGAATTTCTCATGATTGATTCATTTTATTTCCATTGATTAGACAGCCATTTGATTCTTGCTGACAGCCATACCTTTAGGTTGGCAATCTCCTTGTCGTAATCCGCACGATTGCTGATCGACGCGTTTGCCAAGGCATCACCCGTTGTCTTTTCAGCCTCATCGTCTATCCACGAAAGAATCTCCTTTTCCGATGACGAGATTTTCTCAAACGCCTTCTTCACAGCTGAAGTGAAATCAGCGTCGCTCTTCAACAACGACACCCAGTTTCTGTCGTAGGCTGTGAAACCCTCATAATCGGTATCAGCGTTGAATGCCTTTGCTGATTGTGTAGACGGAATAAAATGAATCTTCTTGGCATCGTCAACGTAGAGATAAGTATCGCTTGAGAATGACTTGTCGTTCTTGGCAATCTCATTCACCACAACCCACTCCGCAACACTCTGAATATCAAGCATAGAGTGAACCTCACTCCACTTCTTTGCCACAATAGCCTGCTCCAGTTTCTCAACCAAATCACGAGTGCGGACAAGCGTTGCTCCATCCATACCCGTTTCTGGATCCTTCATCACGAAGACCGAACTAAACAGTGTGCTTTTGAAGAAATCATCCCCCTCGTCGGCTTTATCCTCAATGCTCATCAAATTGCCACTCTCCACTCTACCCTTGCAGACGCGTGGTTGCTCGGAAATCAAGTAGCAGCCTGTATACTTGCCATCTATGATCAGAGCCACCTTTTTTGCCTTCGGATTCCACGAGTTAGTCACACGGTTTGCGATATTGTAGCCAAGCAGACCACGTATGCAGGCTGGATCGCCGACGTTAGACTCAAGTGTCCAGCGTTTGTTTTGAGTGATGCCGAGAATCTCCTGCTTCTCGTCAAACTTGATATTGAAGTTGTTCTTCTCTTTTTGGTTGTACTCGCCACCTTTGGCCTTGATTTCACAAGATCCCAGAGACTTGCCAGCCAACGAGATAGATCTTAAATCCGACCAATCTGCTGATAATCCATTGGTTTTGATTTCCAAAATTGGAGACGACGGTGTGATTGCGTCAAGAAGATATGTGCGGATGTCACCGTTGTAGGCAGCCACCTTTATCTCTATACCCTTCCCCACGTTGACCTTGTCTCCTTCATTCCACAACTTCCCATTAACGTAAATCAAGGCACCAGAGGTTGTGAACGACGGCACGAATGACTCTGTCTTAGGTGGGAAAGCGATAGTTGGATTAGCTACGTCGGCAAACGGAACAGATACCTCTCCCCCGTCGACCTTGACACTCATCTTGAATATCTGGTTGAATGCCTGCGCTTTATCTGCTGCTTTCAAGTCGACATCATTTGCAGATACAGTTTTGGAAAACGATACCTTCTTCACATCATCCAACGAATACGACATGTAGAAAATCTGCTGTTTGGGAGTGCTCTGCATAGAGTCGACAGCATTCATAGGAACGGGAATCTTTCTCCCGTCTTTGAATATCACATTCACGTCGCCTTGAGCGTTGGAATGTAAACAAAAAAAAGACGTGCAGGCACAGTACGCCCACCGTCTAATTGTAGTAAGAGTTATCATATTGTAATGTATTAGAATCTGAGTATGGTAGAGACGCGAGAATCTCGCGTCTTTACAACCCCAAATATATAGCAAATTTCGAAACAATATGATTTTTTGAGAAAAATTATGGAATTTTATGAAGAAAAGAGGATGAAATCAAATGAATTATAACAAAAAAAGACGCAGAAAAAATCTGCGTCTCATTTAGCATTCCTACTATTATTTCATGATTGCCTTGTAGACTACAACTTTACCATTTGCAAAATAGTTATTGATTTTATCTTTATTTAGTCCGATAAGTGCTGATGTATTATGCTGCTCATTAAAATAAGTGATATAGTCAGAATTTACGAACCCCTCAGCGTTGCAATATAAATTTACCTTCTTTGTGGCTGGCATCTCATCAAGTATTTCCTGAGCATTTGCCTTAGGTGTTGCGCTGATCGTAATCTCTAGTTTGTCTGTATTAATTGATTTGTTTACTGTATATTTCTGTACCATGTAAGCCGAATGATCTTTTCCTGCATTTGAAGATGAACCTACCAAGTACTTCTTATTAAGTGATTCAAAAAATACATTGCCATCGTATGAGTATGTAATAGTGACATCGTAAAGATTATACATATCCTCGCTAATCTTTATCTCATTCTCTACGTCTACTGTCAATGCTTTTGTTGTTCTCTTTACTAAATATTCATCCTCGAAATCGTCGTTCTTGTCACATGATGTGAAGAAGAAAGATAGTGTACAAACAAGTGCTGCGAAAATAGAATTAAGTTTCATAATAAATAAATTTTAATTGTTAATGAATGATTTTGTTTTGTCATCGGGTTATCGTTTGTTCCCGTTGACAATGCAAAAGTAGATCAACAATCAGGGATGGGACGGACAATAAAAGAAAGGTTATAGGACAGGTTGTGAAATTCATTTTATGTCCATTTTCACAGATTGTACAAAAAGTGAATACGTTGAATATTAATATATTATGTCACTTAAAACAATATGAGCCCGATTAAATACCGAGCTCATATTTTATAATAATTATTTGACAATTAACAAACACGCCTTTTTTACGCTCGCTCTCCGAGCTCGCGTTAGAGAAGAGGTTAGGGCGTTCCGCCCTTAACAATCCTCATTTTGGACAACTGCTATATAATCTCATTATAATTTAGCATTTATTTCTTTGTGTTCTCCAGGAATACATCCTCCATACTCTTTTCATGCTTCTTAAGTGTCAACAATGCATTGCTTGTCTGCACCGCATAATTAAACACCTCGCTTCTGCAATCGTGATCTGAAGAGATGACGACGGTGTTCTTGGAAACCAGTTTCACTTCTGAATTAGCAATCTTCATGGCAAGGTCTTTTGTATCGACGTCGCTCATAAACTCAGCCTCAATCAAGAACGTACTGCTGTTTTCGCTGACGTTGGTAATGTTGGTTTCGGAATCGTCGGCTACGATTTTACCGTTGTTGATGATAATCACACGGTCGCAAATGGCAGATACTTCCTGCATTATATGAGTGGAAAGCATCACAGATTTCTCCTTGCCCACCTCTTTGATAAGGTTGCGCACCTCAATAATCTGGTTGGGATCCAGACCTGTAGTCGGCTCGTCAAGAATCAACACTTTTGGATCTGGAATAAGTGCCGCTGCCAAACCAACACGTTGGCGATAACCTTTGGAAAGCATACCTATACGCTTTCTATACTCACGAGTAAGACATGTCTTTTCAATCATCTCGTCTACCCTATTCTTGGCATCCTCACCCTTCAATCCATACACTCCAGCCACGAATGTGAGATACTCCTTCACATACTGCTCCGGATAGATGGGATTATGTTCAGGCAGATAACCAATAAGTCCATGCACCTTCTTTGAATCCTCGTCGACGTCGATGCCACACACTTTGACCACACCGGAATCCTTCGACAGATATCCGTTGATGATCTTCATCGTTGTGCTCTTTCCAGCACCGTTGTTGCCAAGGAACGCCACGATCTCACCCTCTCCGATTGAAAAGTTGATATCGTCAAGCACAAGTTGGCTTCCGTATGATTTGCGTAGATTCCTTACCTCAATAGTCATAACCGATTATTTTCTTCCAAAGTCAGCAGGTATTTCTCCCCATTCTTTGGTATTCCACTTGTAGATTTTCACCTCTGGACGTGGATTCTTTAGCCACGCCTCACTCTTGCGTATGAGTTCGAAAATCTCCTTATTCTTATCACACTCAGCAAGTTTGGTCTTGCATTTGCCCTGTTTCACCCATGAAATAGCATTCTCACTATCTGAATAGATCACCATCTCTGGATTGGTTTTGAGCACAAGCCCAATACCATAAACTAATGCAAGAAACTCACCTATGTTGTTGGTTCCCTTCTCAAACGGACCGAAACGGAATGCCTCTTTTCCCGTCGCCACCCATACGCCTCTAAACTCCATCTTGCCAGGATTGCCACTGCATGCAGCATCGACAGCCAAAGCGTTAGAGATGATATTTTCTGTGGAGACGGAAGGATTCTTTCTTGCCGAGAATATATTTAGCGACGCGGGAGCACCTTTCTCGTAGGCTGCAGTAGCCTCTGAAAGCGAAGTAAATTTCTTAAACTTTGCTCCGTTGAATCCCTCCACCTGAGCCTTACACTGATCCCAGTTGGTGTAGATTCCAGGCTCTTTTCCAGCCCAAACCACGTAGTATTTCTCTTTTACCTCGTCGCCCATCCGATTTTCAAATTAATCAATCTTAAGGCCATCAAGCAATTCCACATACATATCGATTGCCTCCTCAATCTCACTCTCCACGATATACTCGTCAGCAGTGTGTGAGCGAGAAGAGTTGCCCGGACCAAATTTGACACTTGGGAAACGCATCAAAGCCTGGTCGGATAGAGTAGGAGAGCCAAACAAATCTCTGCCCATACTCTTGATTTTCTTCACGATAGGATGCTCCACCGAGATAGATGATGAAGAAAGACGGAATGATCTCGCCTTAATCTCCGACTGCAGTTGTTTCTGCAAAATCTCAAAAATCTCTTCGTTGGAATAGCACTCGTTAGAACGGATATCCACCACGAATGTGCAGGCGTCCGGAATGACGTTATGCTGTGTGCCAGCGTTGATCATAGTGGTAGTCCACTTCACAGGACCAAGCAGATCAGTCTGCTTTGGCAACACATTATCCTTAATCCACTCAATATCTTTGATTGCCTTGTAGATGGCATTGTCTCCTTCGTTTCTTGCAGCGTGGCCAGCCTTACCGTGGGCAGTGCAGTCGAGCACCATCAATCCCTTTTCAGCCACAGCCGCATGCATACCTGTCGGCTCACCGACAATAGCGACGTCGATCTTAGGAAGAACAGTCAACAATTTCTCCATACCATTCTTACCTGAAACCTCCTCCTCAGCAGAGGCAGCGTAGATAAGGTTGTATGGCTGCTCCTTCTTTGATAGCACAGAAAAAGCGTAGAGCAACGAGACGAGTGAAGCACCGTCGTCGTTAGTGCCAAGACCATAGATCTTGCCATCCTCATGAGTATCCTTATGAGGCTCGTGCTGCCAACCGTTGACTGGCTTGACAGTGTCGATATGAGCGTTAAGCAAAAGGGTAGGGCGGTCGGCATTGTAGAAATCCGACTGAATCCAGATATTATTGTCAAGACGGTTGGCCTTGTAACCCATCGTCTTCTCTATATGCTGCTGCAAAAAGTCAGCCTTTGCCGTTTCGTCTCTGCTATATGCAGGAATACGAATAAGTTGGCAAAGCAAGTCGATTGCGGATTTTTTTAGATTTTGCATCGTTATTGAAATTTGCTATGCAAATATACTCAATCCTCACAATAAACACTCACCTTCAATAATGATTTGTTGAAATCCTTAACCTGCTCAAGATACATTTTATTATTGTCGTACCACGTATGACACAACGTAGCGTACTCAATTTGGGTAATGCGTCCACTCTCCAACGATTTCTTTAGAAGCACTATCGACTGGTTGAACATATCTTTGTCGTACATGCTTGTCAACTTCACCAACTCTTCCAAACGGTTCAACTCATTACTGATTGATGCCTCCAACTCTGCCGCACGCTGATGAAGTTCAAGGTTGGCGACGGTGCTCTCTGCCTGCACCTGTTGCTTCTTTCCTTTTGCTGAGAAGATTGGTATAGATGAACCCACTACGAATCCGTGTGCTGTCTCACCTGCTCTTGTCATCTTGTAACCAGCTGTAAGGCTTGGATGCGACTCCGCCTTAGCCACCTTCATCTGCTGTGCGTTGATCTCAGCCTCAACAGCAATTAACTCCTCCATCAATGTGCTTTTTCTGCTACACTCCTTCAAATTTTTCGGATATTCACGGTCGTTGATCACCAACTTTGTATTATTGTCAACCAATGCGTTAAGCTGGAGATAACTTTCACTTAAAGCACGACGTGTACTGCTATAGTTGGAGTAGGCTGTAATCATCTCTATCTGACCTTCGTTGGCCTCAAGGATATTGTATTTGCCCTCTTCCAAACCCTTCTTTAGTTTTTCATAGTTGGTACGTGACATCTCGTAACGCATCGAATCCATCTCCATCAACTGATTTAGATAAACTATCTCCGCACAGATATCGTAAGCCGACGCAATGACCTCCTTACGTGTGATTTCATACTCCAATGAGTCGCGTTTATAGGCAAGCTTCTCAGCCTTCTTCATTCTGGCATACTTAGTAGGGAAAGCAAACTCCTGGCTCACCACAAGTTCCATCTCATTGGCACTACCTGGAGCCATAAGCTGATACTCCACCGTCGGATCGTCAAGATTACGCTCCACACGCATTGAAACCTGATTGCCCTCTATTTTGGCACGTGCAATCTGGATTTGCGGGTTGTAATTGTCGAGTGCAACCACTACCTCTTTGAACGCCATTTCCTTTGCTGCCACTGAAAATGAGGCAGTTATTACGAATGAAAATAAACTTACTAAAATACGTCTCATTGTTTCAAAATGCAATACTAATTGTTGGGTATTCTTTCGGCTGCAAAATTACTGCCCCGATACCAAATACCCAATACCTAAAAATGATGATTAAGCTTTTATCAGTAAAAATGCACTCACACAGTGCATTTAAATTAAGATAATATTCCTTTCATTAAATCTCTACGACAAAAATTCAGATATTGGTACCACCTTTATAATCTTCCCGTCAATCTCAAAAAAGTCTGTTTGATCCATGGTCACTATGTATCCTTCTTCAAGATTATAGGCTATCAAAGCTTCAAGTAGTCCATTTATTTCTCTATTTCTATTATCAGCGTCAAGAGTCATACAAACCTGGATTGCACTTATCACAGAATCGTTTTCAAGTACCACAAAGTCGCATTCTCCTTTTCCTTTGTGATAGCATATATCCTTATACTTTCTGCGTATTTCGCAGTAAACCATATTCTCCAACTTATGACCAATATCTGCAGTTAATTTTGCGACGTTACAATTTACTAAACCCAAGTCTACAGCATAGATTTTTTTTGGGTTTATACTTTGCTTTTTGACAGAGTAGTCGAATTTAGGCACAAATGAGAAGAGATAGCATTGTTCCAAATAAGATATATACTCTAAGATAGTAGTGACTGAACTTATACCAGAAGGTTCTTTCAATTTACTTGCAGAAGTAAGATTTCCAATATTGGACATTAAGTACGTGGTAAGTCTACGCAAGGAACGTAAGTCACGGATATTGTAACGTACTGCCACATCTCGTGTCAAAATATCATCCATCAATGCTCTCAGTATTTCGGGATTCTTTGATTTCAAATATTCTGGAAATCCACCTAATTCCAAGTATTGTTCTATAGATTCCCTGTTTTTCTCTAGTCCCATCAATTTGCAAAACTCTACAAAGGAGAACGGAAATAACTCATAATTTACATGGCGACCAGTAAGACTTGTTCCTAGCTCACGACTAAGAAGCGACGCATTGGATCCAGTAATGTACACTTTATATTCCTGTTCTAATTTCTGTCTTACATATCGTTCCCATCCTTTCACTACTTGAATTTCATCAAACACAAGTATCTGAGACTTTTTTTCACTAATCACCATATCAAGTTTTTGAAAATCAGATATTTCAAAATCAAATAGTCTAGGATCATCAAAATTTACAAATGTAAGAGTATCTATATTTTGATTAAGAAGTAACTTTAACAATGTGCTTTTGCCACATCGTCTGATTCCAGACACTATCAATGCGAAATTATCTATATAGGAAACCTCTTCTAATGCAGTGCGTGTTATTTCTCCTTTATCACGCTTAAGTATATCTTGTTGTTCAACAACTATTCTTTTCAAATCATCTAACTGTATCATAATAAATAATTTTCTGCAAATATACAAAAGTTTCCATTACCATTGGAAACTTTTATCCATTAGTAATGGAAACTTTTTATAAGACCTATATCCTCCATTTAAGGGAGACTGTTAGTCTCTATTTCTTCAACCAATGGTACAGAATCGGTATCACAATAAGCGATAGGATAGTGGATGTTAGCAAACCTCCAAGGATGACCTGTGCCATCGGACACTGGATCTCGGCTCCTGGTTTATCGCCGGCTATGATCATCGGTATCAAGGCAAGGGCTGAACTCAACGCTGTCATCAGGATAGGATTAAGACGGGCTGCACTTCCGTCGACAATCTGCTTCTCCAATGGTTCACCTTCTTTCTCTCGTTTCTCATATTCCGCAATCAATAGCATTCCACCACGTGTGGCGATACCGAAAAGTGAGATGAATCCAATCACCGACGGAATGCTTATCACTCCTCCTGTAATGATGATTGAGACAACTCCACCCACCAAAGCAAGCGGCAACGCACTAAGAATCAATCCACACGTTTTCCAGCTATCAAACTGTTTTTTTAGCAACAACACAATGATTATCAACGAGATTATCAACGTCACTGACAATGTGCGTGTGGCTCTTTGCTGACTCTCAAACTGTCCGCTGTACTCAATCCAGTAGCCTTCTGGCAACTCCACAGCCTCCGACACATTTTTCTTGATATCGTTGACGATGGATTCAAGGTCACGGCCATTCTGCTGAGCCGACACTATGATTCGTCGGCTTCCGTTCTCTCGGTTGATTGTCGACGGTGCTGATGTGTAGCTGATATTGCAGACGTAGGATAGTGGAATCATTCCCTTTGCCGACGGAATAAGCATGTCGCCGATTTCTCTCGTATGCTTCTTCGACATCAGTTTGATCTCAAAACTCTTATTCTCTTCTCTCACCATTCCCACCTCTTTTGTAGATAGTTTGACGGTGATGAACTCAGCCAACTCTTTCTGCGTGATGCCGTATTCAGCAAGCATCTCACGACGTGGAGTGATTTTAAGTTGTGGACGGAAAGTCATCTGCTCTGAATTGACGTCGGCAATTCCGTCGACTTCCTGCATCTCCTCCTTCACCATACCAGCAATCTGCTCAAGTTTAGGCAGTTCAGCACCGAAGATCTTCACTGCGATTGCCGACTGACTTCCGGAAAGCATCGCGTCGATACGGTGAGAAATAGGCTGACCAATCTCTATGCTTGCTCCCTTGATATGGCTCAACTTGTGTCGCACATCCTCCATCATCTCATCCTTGCTTCTGTCGCTAAGACGATAAGGCACCTCAATCTCCGACACGTTTGTGCCGAGTGCATGCTCGTCCTTCTCAGCACGACCTGTCTTGCGGCTCACAGTGATCACCTCTGGCACCTCCATAAGCATCTTCTCAGCCTCCAAACCCATCTCGTTGCTCACGTCAAGCGATGTGCCTGGCAACGTGCTGATATTGATGGTTAGCGAACCCTCGTTGAATGGAGGAAGGAAATTGGAACCGAATGTACACATTGCGATTATTGCTGCGACGAGAGCGACGCCCGACATCGCAAGAATCAATTTCTTACTGCCAAGAGCCCAGTTTAGAACCTTTGCATATCCATTTTTAAGACGTTGTGACAACCACGATTCTTTGGAATCTGTAGAGACGGGGCACGCCCCGTCTTTACGTGGTTTCAACAAATAACTACACAATACAGGAGTCAACGTCAACGCCACGACTGTTGAACTTGCCAATGCCACAATGAATGCTATTCCAAGCGGAATAAGCATCTTGCCCTCCATACCTGAAAGGAAGAATAGTGGCAAGAAACTTGCGATGATTATCAGAGTGGAGTTGAGGATTGGCACACGCACCTCGCCTGACGCCTCTTCTATCACGTTGATTATGGATTTTTTAGAATCGTCGGCATTACTATTTATTCGCCTCCACACATTCTCCACATCCACGATAGCATCGTCGACGAGTGAACCGATGGCGATGGCGATACCTCCAAGACTCATTGTGTTGATGCCAAGATTCATCAGTTTTAACACCAAGATAGATGTCAACACCGATATTGGCAACGTAATCAATGAGATAGCCGTTGTGCGGAAGTTGGCAAGGAAAAGAATCAATACGATTGCCACGAAGAAGATACCTTCGTAGAGTGAGCTCTTCACATTGTCGATGGCTCTGTTGATGAAATCCGAACTACGGAAAATATTTGTCTGCACCTTCACGTCGGCAGGCAGAGAGAGTTTGGAAATCTCCAACGTCTTCTCAATCTCTTCAGTAAGGTCGAGAGTTGAGGCTCCAGGCTGTTTAGTGACAGTAAGAAGCACCGCATCGCTACTCTTGATTGAAGCCTTTCCAATACGTGGAAAACGTGGGGCCACATGAATCTCAGCAATGTCTGAAAGAGTGACAGAATAGTTGCCACGCTTAGCAATAAAAGCCGAACCAAGTATAGCAGTATCACGAGTGGAGCAGACACATCTTACGGAATATTCTGTGCCATGACGAGTGGTGAATCCACCGTTAACATTCTGATTTATACCGTCAAGAGCCTCAGTCACCTCAGCAATTGAAACTCCATAGTGTTGCATTTTAAGTTCATCCAACTCAATCTGATACTCCTTGACGTCGCCACCAATCACAGTGACACCAGCCACACCAGAGATAGACATCAGGCGAGGACGAAGTTCAAAATCAGCCGACGTACGAAGATCCATCAAAGATGTGGAGTCAGCCTGCAAACCCACAATGAAAATCTCACCCATGATAGACGACTGTGGAGCCATCACAGGTTGGCCAGCCTCAGCAGGTAGAGCCGACGATAACTCAGGAAGTTTCTCCGAGATTGTCTGTCGAGCCACAAGCACATCAGTGCTCCAGTCGAATTCAGCCCACACGATAGACAGACCATCAGTGGAAGTGCTGCGGATACGTCTGATACCGCTTGCTCCTGAAAGCGACGACTCAATAGGATAGGAGACAAGAGCCTCAACATCCTCAGTGTTCATAGCACCACACTCCGTCATCACAACGACGGTAGGGGCATTCAAATCCGGGAAGATATCAATCTCCGCC
This sequence comes from Paludibacteraceae bacterium, assembly GCA_024401495.1. Next base: position 43,931 of record JAKSKW010000011.1, on the reverse strand, counting down.
TCATGGGCAGAATATAAACCGTAGATAGTCAAAACCACTGCACAGAGAATAACAAATAATCTGTGAGTCAGTGAATTATGTATGATTTTTGCTAACATATTCGCCGTTATTAATGGTTATGTGTATGTGCTGGAATAGCATTCGACGAAGATGCAAGATGCAGACGAGCCACATCCGACGTCGCAACGATATCACCGCTACGCAGACCTGAAAGCACCTCAGTACGCTCACCATCTGTTTCACCAAGAGTGACAAACTGCTTCTTGAAAGCATCCTCGTGCTTCTTAACAAACACCTGCGCAACACCCTGATCCTCAGCGATAGCACAGTTTGGAACCGTGATCACATTCTTCTTCTCCTTCGTCACCACATAGCACTCAACGCTTGTGCCGGACATCACATTATTGATATTCTTGAATTCGAATAGCAGAGGTATATAGTAGCCACCGTCGGCAGTGGTGATAGCCTGGCTCACCTGTCTGCCATCCATCTTATCAAGAGCGAACACCTCAGGAGCATAGGCAGTGCGGAATTTAACCGTCTTGATGCTCGACGCACTTTTCTGATAACGCTGAGGAAGCTTCACCTGAAGCATCAGTTTATCATTCTGCGACACGACCGCAAGTTGCTCACCAGCGTTGACAAAAGTACCGTCGGAGACATTGATGCTCTTCACGAAACCAGCAATCTGGCTTTTCGACGTCGCCTTACCAGAAGAGATTTTAGAGGCAAGGTTGGCATGCTTCACCTTAGCCTGCTCGTAACGCTCCTTACATTCATTAAGCTCCTTCTTCGAGACAATCATCTCCTCACTAAGTTTCAAATCACGTTCATACTCCTTACGTGCAGCCTCCAACTCGATAGTTGCCTTCTCCACCAAATCACTAGCCTCACCCACGTTGGTACTGATAGTGAAAAGCACCTGACCGGCATTCACCTTGCCACCCATCGTCACACCTGAAGCGATAGAGACGATACCAGAGAAAGGAGCCACCACAGAAGACTCACCCTTAGTGGTCGGAAGGATTTCACCCGTCGCCACGATGACGTGGGAAAACTCAGAGAAAGCAGCTGTCTCAGTGGAGATCATCTTTATATCAGCGGCATTCAAATGGACCTCACCCTCATGTTTCTTGTGTCCCTCCTCATCATCATTGTGGAGATCCTCAGTATGAGAATGACCGTTTGCCATATTCAGTTTTTTATCTTCATCGTGGTCATGGCCATCATGATCATCGTGATCGTCATCCTCGTCGTGATCGTGGTGATGATGGTCATGATCTTCATCCTCGTCATGATGTTCCTCGTATTCAGAATGCTCATGATCGTGGTCGTGACCAGCATGATTATGGCTATGATTATGACAGCCGACCAAGGAAGCCGACAACAAAAAAGATATAGCTAAGTATAGAGTTTTACGCATAATGATATTTTTAATTTGCGACAAAAATAGGATATAGTTTATGCAATCAAGTTGCAAATTGTATAATTCATAATGTAAAATTCATAATTGTCGGTATGTTCCAACGATGGTATTCATTCCGACGTTGAATTACATCTCGTAGAGACGCACGGACGTGCGTGTGATGGATTATTGGGAAACGGGAAGAATTCATAATGCAAAATTCATAATTCATAATTGGTGATACCTCTAAAAATGGAGATTATATAGCAGTTGTCAATAATGAGGATTGTTAAGGGCCCATGTCTGATTTTTTGGGCCCTAACCCTCTCCAAACGCGAGCTCGGAGAGCGAGCGTATAAAGAAAAAGCGTGTGTTGGACAACTCGTATATAATTGCTCTAAAATTTAGATGTTCAGTACAAATGTTGTAAAAAAGGTAGTATATAAGTACACATTTTGTGACTGTCAACTGTTATACAACACAAATATTTATTACATCAAATAAATTAAAATATTTATATATTTCACATAAAAAAGATAAAATATAAATCATATATCAATAAATAAATCATTACTTTTGCGGAAAATTAAACAGCGTATTAAGAATTAACGCGAAAAAGACTTAAAAGTATCACTATGGATTCAATTAAAATAGGAGATTTGACACTGACAACTCCAATCATTCAAGGAGGAATGGGTGTAGGTATATCTCTTTCTGGTTTGGCATCAGCAGTAGCGAATGAAGGTGGAGTGGGTGTTATTTCAAGTGCCGGACTTGGCCTAATATACAATGACTTCTCCAAAAATTATATGAAAGCTAGCATCTACGGATTGCAGGAGGAGCTTCGCAAAGCAAGAGAGAAGACAAACGGTATTATCGGTGTCAACGTGATGGTGGCAATGTCTAATTTCGCCGACATGGTGAAGACAGCCATCCAGGAGAAAGCCGACATCATATTCTCAGGTGCTGGTTTGCCGCTCAACATGCCATCATTCTTGGAGAAGGACAGCAGGACAAAACTTGTGCCAATCGTATCGTCGGCAAGAGCAGCGAAGATCATCTGCTCGAAGTGGAAGAGTCTATACAACTATTTGCCAGACGCAATCGTGGTGGAGGGGCCAAAAGCAGGCGGACATCTTGGTTACAAGGAAAACGAGCTTAACGACGAGAATTTTTCACTTGAGAAGACAGTTCCAGAGGTAGTGGAGGTTGCCAAAGAGTACAGCAGTGAGAAGAACATCCCTGTATTTGCAGGTGGTGGAATCTACACAGGTGAGGATATGGCGCGTATCATGGAATGTGGAGCATCAGGAGTGCAGATGGGAACACGTTTCGTGACTACAGAGGAGTGTGACGCTTCAAAAGAATTCAAGGAGGCTTACATCAACGCCAATGAGAAGGATATCGAGATTATCAAGAGCCCTGTGGGAATGCCAGGACGCGCTATCCACAACGACTTTATCGCTCGCGTGAAGGACGGTGAGACACAGCCTAAGAAGTGTCTATGCCACTGTATCAAGACATGTGATGTGAAAAACAGCCCATATTGCATCGTTTCAGCCCTTTACAACGCATTTAAGGGTGATCTTAATCAAGGTTACGCTTTCTGTGGTTCAAACGCTTTCAGAGCAAAGAAAATCGAAAAAGTGAAGGAGATTTTCAATAATATCAAGGAAGAGTTTAATAACTATTATAAGAAAGTTTAGAGCTTAGAGAGAATGCGTTCGGCGTGATAAATTCATGTCGAACGCAACTATTTTAAATTCATTTTGGATAAATATTTGTTCTGTTGTATTTTTGTAGCAAGAATATTATCAAAACAATATGAAAAAGGTATTATGTTCATTGGTAGTCCTTTTAATTACATGCGAATTTGAATGTTATGCACAGACAGTAAGCGGAAATGTGCGTGAACATGATTACGTAGACCTTGAATTACCAAGCGGAAGATTATGGGCAACCTGTAATGTGGGAGCAACCAAACCAACTGAATATGGAGATTATTTTGCTTGGGGAGAGGTTGAGCCTAAGAAAGAGTTTACTTGGTCTAATTACAAATGGGGAAAAGAAGAAGGTCAGTTTATGACCAAATATTGCCTCAAATCAACAGAAGGTAAAGTCGACAAGAAGACCGAATTGGAAAAAGAAGACGACGCGGCTTCTTATAACTGGGGTAGTGCATGGCGTATACCAACTATCAAAGAGGAGGAGGAACTGCTTAACGGATGCAATTGGGAATGGACAAACAACTTTGAAGGATCAGGTATAGCTGGACGAGTTGGCCACTCAAAAAAGAATGGCAACGTCATCTTTTTGCCAGCAGGAGGTGCCATTTCCGGTGATAAAAACTCTACCCTCCATGAAGAAGGATATTACTGGTCGTCAACATTATTCAAAAACACTATGAACGGCTCTTATTTCCTTTGTTTTGCCAACTACTTCATCGACTGGAGAGGCAACAAACGTTTTGCTGGCAGAAATGTAAGAGCTGTAGTGAGCGAAAATGTGGTTGTATCGAAGAAGAAATGATGCAATCAGATACTTTCCTCAACACCGAAAATATCAACCGTTCTAATCAAGACGTTGAATACCATCCTTTGCTACCTTTCCTTCCAGAAGGCACAAAGGTGTTGTTCTTAGGTAGTTTTCCGCCTCAACGCAAACGTTGGAGCATGGATTTCTTCTATCCTAACTTCATCAACGACCACTGGAGAATCATGGGGTTGATCTTCTTTGGTGATAAGAATCATTTTGTGGATGTTGAGGCTAAATGTTTCAAACTTGATTTGATTGTCGATTTTGCCAGAGAGAAAGGAATAGGTTACTACGACACATCCGAAGCTGTAAAACGCTTGAAAGACAACGCCTCAGACAAATTCTTAGAAGTGGTGGAATATACAGACATCAACGCGATGCTGGAGAAAATTCCAGAATGCAGGGTAGTGGTGACGACGGGAGAAAAGGCTACTGAAAATATTGTGGAGCAGATGTCACTTTCTGAAATGCCGACGGTGGGGAATTATATTCAATTGAAAGACAATATAATATTGTACCGTCTACCTTCATCATCAAGAGCATATCCATTAAGTTTGGATAAAAAAACCGAAGCATATAGGAAGATGTTTGAAACGGTAAAAATTTAAGGTGCCATTTTGGCACCTTAGAATTCAGCATTGTTCCCAATTTCGCATTTAAAGAAAAGTCGTATATTTGCATTATGAATTAACACAATGTTTTAGTCAAAATTTAAACAATATGAATAGTAGCAATACAGAGTCTAACAAAGGAGAGATTATCCTTTATCAGCCAAATGAAAGCTTGAAATTGGAAGTCCAGATTGAGAATGAAACAGTTTGGTTGACACAACAACAAATTGCAGATTTATTTGGAGTACAAAAGGCGGCCATATCAAAACATATCAAGAATATTTTTCTTTCAGAAGAATTAATAAAAGATCGAGTTGTTTCCAAAATGGAAACAACTGCTTCTGATGGCAAAAATTACCAGGTAGATTTTTATAATCTTGATATGATTTTGTCCATCGGATATAGAGTCAACAGCAAAAATGCAACACAATTCCGTCAATGGGCAAACAATATTCTAAAAGACTATCTTCTTCGAGGCTATTCCATCAATCGTCAGCTTGTGGCCTTACAGGAACGCACAGATGAGCGCTTCTCCAAAATTGAGCAACGTCTTGACGAGCATCAGCAACAGATTGATTTCTTTATTCGCACAAACTTGCCACCACACGAAGGTTGCGTGTTTGAAGGGCATCTGCTTGAAGGCAGAGAAGTGGCGGAGCTAATAATCAAAAGTGCAAAATCAGAGGTTATTCTTATTGACACGTATGTCGGTCCAGACACTCTTCATATTCTGGAAGCAAGAATGCCAAACGTAAAAGCAACAATCTACACAGAAAAGGTAGGCAACAACATCCAAACCCTACAAAGGGACCATGATGCAGAATATGGAGAAAGTCGCCATATCGACATCTTTCAATACAAAACTAATTTTCACGATCGATTCCTAATTATAGACGACAACGTCTATCATTTCGGAGCATCTCTAAAGGATTTAGGCAAACGTCTTTTTGCATTTGACATAATTCATCTGCCAAAGGATTTGATTATGGGAGAGGTGGTGTAATTCCGCATTTGGCATAATCCATCACACGCACGTCCGTGCGTCTCTACGAGATGTAATCCAACGAGGGGATAAACACCATCGTTGGCACGCACCGACAATTACGAATTATGAATTATGAATTACGAATTGATCCCGTTTCCCCACGGTAGTTTCCTCCTCGCTCCGCTTCGTCGGAATCAACCATGGGCTCATTATATAAGAACCGTATCCACGGTTCGCTCGTAGCATTTCCCCTGCCTGAAAGGCAGTACCTATCATTTCTCAGATAATTCAGCATTGTTCCTAATTTCGCAATTAAATAAAAATTCGTATATTTGCATTATGAATTAACACAATGTTTTAGTCAAAATTTAAACAATATGAATAGTAGCAATACAGAGTCTAACAAAGGAGAGATTATCCTTTATCAGCCAAATGAAAGCTTGAAGTTAGAAGTCCAGATTGAGAATGAAACAGTTTGGCTGACACAACAACAAATGGCTGAATTATTCCAAACTTCAAAACAAAATGTAAGTTTGCACATAAACAATATCTTCAAGGAAAAAGAATTAGAAAAAGAGGCAACTGTCAAGGAATCCTTGACAATTCAAAAAGAAGGAGATCGAGAAGTTAAAAGAATTGTTCTTTGGTACAATCTTGACGTAATCATTTCCGTCGGATACCGAGTAAAATCACAAAGAGGAACACAATTCCGTATTTGGGCTACCAAAACCCTTAAAGAACATTTACTTCGAGGCTATTCCATCAATCGTCAGCTTGTGGCCTTACAGGAACGCACAGATGAGCGCTTCTCCAAAATTGAGCAACGTCTTGACGAGCATCAGCAACAGATTGATTTCTTTATTCGCACAAACTTGCCACCACACGAAGGTTGCGTGTTTGAAGGGCATCTGCTTGAAGGCAGAGAAGTGGCGGAGCTAATAATCAAAAGTGCAAAATCAGAGGTTATTCTTATTGACACGTATGTCGGTCCAGACACTCTTCATATTCTGGAAGCAAGAATGCCAAACGTAAAAGCAACAATCTACACAGAAAAGGTAGGCAACAACATCCAAACCCTACAAAGGGACCATGATGCAGAATATGGAGAAAGTCGCCATATCGACATCTTTCAATACAAAACTAATTTTCACGATCGATTCCTAATTATAGACGACAACGTCTATCATTTCGGAGCATCTCTAAAGGATTTAGGCAAACGTCTTTTTGCATTTGACATAATTCATCTGCCAAAGGATTTGATTATGGGAGAGGTGGTGTAATTTCGCATTTGGCATAATCCATCACACGCACGTCCGTGCGTCTCCACGAGATATAATCCAACGTCGGAATGAATACCATCGTTGGCATGTACCGACAATTACGAATTATGAATTACGAATTACGAATTACGAATTCATCCCGTTTCCCCACGGTAGCTTCCTCCTCGCTCCGCTTCGTCGGAATCAACCATGGGCTCATTATATAAGAACCGTATCCACGGTTCGCTCGTGGCATTTCCCCTGCCTGGAAGGCAGTACCTATCATTTCTCAGATAATTTCGCATTCAGCATTTATAATTCCGCATAAAAAAAGCGGCATCGCTGCCGCTTTTCTTTCTTCTCTTCGCCACCGTTTCCGTCGATTCCGTCAACGGGGCCTCTGGCGGGCAGGTTTGAAACCTGCCCCTACGCCCCCTCATTATTCGCCTTTGATATTGATTCAAAATTATCAAATTTCAAAAATAATCAAATGAATCAAATAATCCGACGCGGGTGCTCGCCCGGCACTTTATTGGCATAGCCATGATTCTCACGCTCAGCATTTTTCTATTTCTCCCTTCTCCACATACCACAAATTAGCCTCGATATTGTCATAACCCATCTTGCGGATTAAATCAGCATACTCTCTGACCTGATCTTTGTATTTGTCGTTCTTCTCTCCAAACTTAAAGTCGATAATGATGACCTTGCCATCGATCATCACAATTCTGTCTGGACGCCTGTTTTCAATCTCTACTTTGCCTTTAGCGTTTTTCTTCTTCATCAAAATAGCTCGCTCGTTGATGACTCGTGCCGATTTGTCGAACCATTCCGACGGTGCACTCTCAATGTGTCTCTTGATTTCAGACACGTATCCATCCGCCTCATCCTTAGAAATGATTCCCGCAAACACCTGTTTACTAACGGCTTTTTCCACGTCGTCGAAACTATGGATATCTGAGAAAATAGCGTGCTTCAATTTTCCTATCTCCATGTAATTCTCCGACGCTGATTCTCCAACAGACTTGTCTGCAGAGTCGAATTTCTCCGGATTCTTCAAGAATCGCTTACTCATATCCGACTGACGGAACTGTATAGACGATGAGTTTTTCTCGCTGTTGAATCTGTAATTCACATAATCCAATGTGCTTTTCTCAGCCTCCTTCTTCAACTCGTTCTGAGTAGTTTTCTTCTTATCCTTAGGTTTACTTAATACACCGTATTCAAACTTCAAATCGACGTCATTCCAATGCTCAGCCAAAAGTGTTGTGTCGACGTCGCTCATCGCCTTATCTTTATTGGAGAAGATACTTGCCAAAAGAGCATTTACCTTTTTCTCCCCGTCCGTATCACTTTTTGAAGGTTCTGGCGAGAATATAATCAGATTCGCCTCAGCACGAGTGAACGCCACATAAAGCAGATTGATATTGTCAATCCACATCTGTGCCTTCTCACACGCGTATTCTCCCTTGAAAATAGTGTTTGGAAGGTTCTTATTATAGTTAATTGGAAGCAATGAGATGTCGTTGTACGGACTTTCGGATGCCTCACACCAAAGCACATTGTCATTCTTAGTGTCCTCAATTTCCCAGTCGGCAAACGGGATAATCACCGTCTTAAACTCCAATCCTTTCGACTTGTGGATGGTAAGCACACGCATTCCGTTGCTCTCATTGCTCGACGACAATGTGGCTCCACATAGTTTCTCATTCCAATAATTGATGAATGTTTTAAGATCAGACGACTTTCTGTTGATGAATGTGTTCACCTTATCCAAGAACAACTGCATGTAGACGCCGTTGTCCTTGATCTTGTCGAGCCCAAGAATGAAATAAATCTCCTCGATCATCTCGTAGAGTGGGAGAGTGGACGTGTTGAGAATCTTATATTTGATTCCCAATACTCCTTTATTTCCATTTTCATCCTTTTCTCCTTTTCCACTAAACTCATCACTATCCTTATCAACAATCTTTCCACTCAAATTGATATAATCAAGATATAGACGGTGCTCATACACATCGTTGTGCGGATCATAGATGAAGCACAACGCGTTCATAATGATGTTGACACTCAAAGAGTTGTCGAGACGGAAGGCTTCGCTTGAGACAATGTTGAACTCATCTTTTGGAAGTGCTCCTTCCTCCTTCAAGTCCGACAAATACTTTGCGATCTTGGCTGTCTGGCCATTCTTACGAACCAAGATAGCTATGTCTTTCTCCTCTATGCCACAGCTTTTCAACTCCTTGATCTGCTCCACCATAGCACGCATAATAGCCTCGTCAGTCTTTTCACCGTCCTCTTTCGCCACAATCTGATACTTCACATATCCCTCTTCCTCAGCTTTTGTCTTCTGGCTTGCCAACTCATAGATATTCTTAATCTGATTCTGAATAGTAGCGTCGCCATTAGGAATATAAGGAATACAGCTCTTGAATATTGCATTGTTGAATCTGATCACATTCTGGTAACTTCTGTAATTAGTGTCCATCTGCTCATTCACAGGATAGAGTTCATGATGGTTGACAACATCCTCAATGATGCTGTAATCACCATTTCTCCAGCGATAAATAGCCTGTTTTGGATCACCCACAATCAGATTGGAACCACCGTTGGAAACAGAGTCTTCCAACAATGGAAGGAAATTCTTCCACTGAATCTTTGATGTGTCCTGAAACTCATCAATCATGATATGGCGCAACGTCGTGCCTATCTTCTCATAGATGAATGGAGCAGTGCTGTCATCGATGATTTTATTGAGTAGATTGGCAGTGTCGCCAAGCAAAAATTTGCCTGTCATCTCATTGTTGCGACGCACAATGCTCTCAATATCATACAATAGTCCAATATTGTTGATATTCTTAAGCACCGTCTCGCAAGTACACATCTCCTCAAGATTTGCCTTACGATAATCTTCAATCTGGTTGAGCTGACTATGCACCCATGCCGCATCCACATTCGGATTTGTCTTCTTGGATTGAACGTTGTCCACCGAATCCAACGACTTCTCCACATAGCTGTTAGGCATTTTGTCTCCTACATACTCACCATTTCTTATCTTGGCAAAGTACCCCCACAAACCTTTTGAACCTTGATAGAAATTCTCAGGCATAGCATTCCATCCGTCTGCTTTGGCAAAAAATTCGTCAGCCATAGCCTTGAGATGAGACAAATGTCCATCCAAAGACTTCTTTATATTATCCTTGTAGTTGGTGACGTTGCTGATGGAGAAAGAACCGTCGTCTTTCTTTTTAGTGATGAAATCCTCATTGAAGATATTAGCAGCAAACTTCTCAATATTGCTGTTGACTCTCCAGCTCTTTCCATTCTTCAGGTTTTCAACTGAGAAGTCAGTCAACCATTTAAGCAACTGTTTCTTATCATCCTCGTGAAGACTGTTCATCATATCGTTGACAGCCTCATGCACAACAGAAGCGTTGTCAAGCTCAAGGTTGATGATATTGCCTATTTCAAGTTCATGAATAAGATTACGCAACACACTCTGGAAGAACGAGTCGATAGTCTCGATTCTGAAACGAGAATAGTCGTGTATGATGGCGAATATAGCTTCGCCAGCCCTTTTAGATATCTTTTCAGCGTTCCAGCCAGCATTAGGATCCTCCTCACTAAGTTCCTTAATAAGCACGTCACGATAACTGTTTGAATCCTCATAGCCGTGATACAAACCGTAAAGTTCAAACAATATTCTCTCCTTCATCTCAGCGGTAGCCTTGTTGGTGAAGGTAACGGCAAGGATGGATTTGAAACCCTCTTTATCTTTCAAAATAAGTTTTAGGTACTCTACAGCAAGGCGGAAAGTCTTTCCACTTCCTGCCGACGCCTTGTAGATTTTTGTCTGTATTGTCATAGGCTTTCTTTATTTTTCTGCAAATTTAGCACAACACTATGCCAAATCACTACATATGTTTAATTTTTCTTGGCTATTTTTGGATATTATATAGCAGTTGTCAAAAATGAGGATTGCAAAGGGCGGAACGCCCTTGCCCTACCAATCTGCGCGAGCCGTAGGCGAGCGCACATAGAAAAAACACAGAGACTCAGAGTCCTCAGAGAAAGATAACGTTTTTAAATTAACATTTTGCCCTTTGGCTGTTGATAACCCCGGTTTTTCAACCCCTTCAGATGTGAAAAAACGCCGTTGAAAATGTTGATAACTCATAGAAAAGAAATGAAAACTATTAGTAGGAATTCAAAAAACTATTATAAGCCGACTCCCTTTCCATATCTCCAAATTTATTCTGCACTTTTTTTTATAAACTTATCAAGATAGTTTTTACAAAATTTAGCACTTTACTAACACTAATGATTTCAACTTAGCGAAAGAAAAATTATATTTGCATTGTTGTTAATATTGTTGATAACCTCGCAATTTACTCGCTTTTTCAGCAAGTTAGGAAAGACGGAATTGTTAATCCACTCTTGATTATAATTGATTACTTTTTCCTCGTCTACTTATCAACATAATTAACACCCTATTATTGTTGTATTGAATTGATTTTAAACTAGTATTATTTCTTATATCATTAGGTAAATATAATGGAAAAGGAATTTTTGATTTCGGAAATCAACCGTTTGAAAAAGGAGAAAAATGCGATTATAATGGCGCATTACTATCAGGACGGTGAGATTCAGGATATAGCTGACTTCGTTGGCGACAGTTTGGCATTGGCTCAGTGGGCTGCAAAGACAGACGCTGATATTATCATGCTTTGCGGTGTTCATTTCATGGGTGAGACTGCGAAGATCCTTTCACCAAAGAAGAAGGTACTTGTGCCAGACATGGAAGCTGGTTGCTCACTTGCCGACAGTTGTCCGGCTGATGAGTTTGAGAAGTTCATCAAGGAGCATCCAGGACACAAGGTTATTTCATACGTCAACACAACAGCTGCTGTAAAGGCTTTGACTGATGTAGTAGTGACAAGTACAAACGCTAAGCAGATTGTAGACAGTTTCCCTAAAGATGAGAAGATCATCTTTGGACCGGACAAGAACCTTGGAAACTATATCAACAGCATCACTGGCAGAAACATGGTGCTTTGGAACGGTGCTTGCCACGTGCATGAGAAGTTCTCTGTACGCAAGGTGCTTGATTTGAAGAAAGAGTATCCAGACGCACAGGTTCTTGTTCACCCTGAGTGTAAAGACGTGATTGTTCGTTTGGCTGATAAGGTAGGTTCTACAGCCGGACTTTTGAAATATGCCATTGCATCAGACTGCAAGAGATTCTTGGTAGCGACAGAGAGTGGTATTCTTCACGAGATGCAGAAGTCAGCTCCAGACAAAGTGTTTATTCCAATTCCACCAGAAGATTCAACATGTGCTTGCAACAACTGCAGCTACATGCGTCTTAACACACTAGAGAAGGTTTACAACGTGTTGAAAAACGAGGCTCCTGAGATCCAGGTTTCAGACGAGTTGCGTGAGAAGGCAGTTAAGCCTATCCAGAAGATGTTGGAAATCAGTGCCAAATTAGGTCTATAATCTTAGGTCTATAATGCAGGACATTACACTTAAAGAATTACAGCACACCGTCGACGATTGGATCAAGCGTTACGGTGTGCGCTATTTTTCTGAGCTCACCAATACAGCTTGTCTGATGGAAGAAGTAGGTGAGTTGGCACGTCTTATGGCAAGAACATATGGCGATCAGAGTTTCAAGAACAAAGAAAAGGAGTCGTCTATAGCCGACGAGATGGCCGATATCCTTTGGGTATTGACTTGTTTGGCAAATCAGACCGGCGTCGACCTGACGGAGGCATTCCAAAAAAACATAGAGAAGAAGACGACTAGAGATAAAGACCGTCATATCAACAATGAAAAATTAAAATAACAAAATGAAGGATATTTTTGATCTATTTTCCAAGTACACACTTGACAAGAATGAACAAGAGGTAGAAATGGCTGTAGATGCCATTTTAAGTGCCTCATTTGAACGAAACAATAGAAAGGCCATATATTGCAAACTTCTTGAAAATATCGACCTTACAACGCTTAAATCGACAGATAACAACGACACTGTACTAAAGTTTGTTGATAAGATCAATCAATTTGATTCAAAGTTTGATATTTTGCCTGTTCCAGCAGGAATTTGTGTTTATCCAGCGTTTGTACCAACAGTAAAGGAGTCATTAACAGAGGATGTTGATATCGTTGCTGTAGCAGGTGGTTTTCCACACTCACAGACATTCATTGAGGTAAAAATGGCAGAGGTTGGCCTTGCTATTGCGTCTGGAGCTACGGAGATTGATATTGTATTCCCTGTTGGAAAATTCTTGGCAGGAGAGTATGACGACATCTATGATGAGATCTCTGAGATCAAGTCTTGTTGTAAAGACGTAACTCTAAAGGTGATTCTTGAAGTGTCATTGTTGAAAACTGTTGAAAACATTGAGAAGGCAGCAATCATTGCTATCAATGCCGGAGCTGATTTCATCAAGACAAGTACAGGAAAAGACGGAAGTGTGGCAAATCTTTCTGCTGCTTACGTTATGTGTCAGGTGATTGCCAAGATGGAACCAGAAATAGGCAGAAATGTAGGTTTTAAGGCCGCTGGAGGCATTTCTACATCATCTGATGCAGTGAAATACTATTCGATAGTAGAAAGTGTCTTAGGCGTCGATCATACGGATAAATCTCTATTTAGAATTGGTGCCAGCAGTTTGGCAAATAATCTTCTTACTGATATTGCTGGAGAGACGGTTAAATACTTTTAATTAATAGTTAAGAGTTAAAAATTAATAATTAAAGGCACGAGAGATCGTGCCTTTTTGTTTTTTATAAGCTTTTATATTATCCGTGAGTTGGTAACTCACGGCACCAAACAGGCTCACGGCACGAAACAGGCTCACGGCACGAAACATTAGTAATTTCTGATAATAGTATAATTTAGAAGCAATAGGAGAGCTTTCTTAGCCTCTGAATCTGGGATAATTTCAAGAGCCTTGATTCCGTCCTGTTCAAAATCTTTCATTTTCTTTGCTGCGTATTCAATACCACCGTTATCAACAGCAAAGTTGATAAGTTGTTCAACTTCCTTATCGTTTTTTGTATCCTTTTTCAACAGGTCAATCATCTCTTCTCTTTTTGTCTCTGAAGCATTGCTTAAAGCGTAGATTAAAGGAAGAGTAGCCTTGCCTTCACGAATGTCATTTCCCACTGGTTTGCCTATCTCTTTCTCTGTTGATAAGTAGTCGAAAATATCGTCGCGAATCTGGAAACAAAGTCCGAAAATTGTGCCGAAATTAATAAGTGAGTCAATAAATTGTTGATTATCGCTAACACTTTTAGCACCTATAAAACAAGCAGTTGAGAAAAGAACAGCTGTTTTCTTTTTGATTACTTTATAATAAACTTCCTCGTTGAAAGTTCTGTTTTTTGAATTGTAAAGTTGGATTAATTCACCGTCTGTCAACTCTTTTCCGACGCTGCAAATAGATTTGATTATCTCCAACGAATTTGTCTGAGACGCTACGTTTAAAGCCTGTGAAAGAAGGTAGTCGCCAACCAAAACAGATACCTTGTTCTGCCAAACACTGTTAACTGATTTTTGTCCACGTCGAGAATCAGCTTCGTCGACAATGTCATCGTGGATAAGACTTGCAGTGTGAAGCATCTCAACGGAAGTAGCACCGTCGTAACTTGCATCATTCACGTCGCCAAGAGATTTGGCAGCAAGCAATGCCATTATAGGGCGAATTTGTTTTCCTTTCTTTTGAAGAATGTAGTTATTAACAGCCGATAGCAATTCATTGTCTGACGCAAAATATCCGTCAAACTTCTTGTTGAAGATTTCAAACTCTTTTTCTATTGCTTTTTTAGCTGTATCTAATGTCGACATCCGTAAATCAATCAAAAATCTTTTGCAAATTTAATAAATGTACGTAAGTTTGGAAAACGAATTTCAAAAAATGGATAATAGACTTGTTTTAATTGATGCTTATCCCATCATTTTTGGCTCATATTATGCCTTGATGAATAAGCCAATGAAAAATTCCAAGGGTGAAAACACCTCGATTGTTTATGGATTTGTTAATAAGTTGGAGATGATCCTTAAGGATTATGCTCCTTCCCATATTGCTGTCGTTTTCGATTCTGCGGCCAAAACTTTCCGTCATGAGATGTATCCTGAGTATAAAGCACAACGTCAGGCTACACCAGAGGAGATTCATGCTTCAGTTCCTTTGATTAAGAAAATCGTAGAGGCATATAACATTCCAGTTTTTGCAATCGATGGTTATGAAGCTGATGATATTGTCGGTACTTTGGCCAAACGTGGTGCGGCTGAAGGACTAGAGGTGTTGATGGTGACTCCGGATAAAGATTATGCTCAGCTCGTCGACGACAATGTTAAGATGCTTCGTATTATCCATGGCAATGGTCTTGAGTTGATGGACAAGGAGATGGTTTGTGAAAAGTGGGGAATTAAAGATCCGTCTCAAATCATAGACCTTCTTGCTCTAATGGGCGACGCGAGTGATAACATTCCTGGTTGCAAGGGAGTAGGAGAGAAGACCGCTGTCAAGTTGCTACAGGATTTTGGATCTGTTGAGTCTGTTATTGAAAATTCGGAATCAATAAAAGGAGCTTTGAAAACAAAAGTTCAAGAGTCTGTTGAAATGATTAAATTTTCAAAGATTCTTGTGACAATATGTACCGAGGTTCCGATGGAAGTTCAAATTTCAGATTTGAAAGTAAAAGAGAAGAAGGTGGATGAAATGCTGAAAATTTTCAATGATCTTGAATTGAAAAGTTTCATCACTAAATATACTCAAAAATCAGCCCCTGTTCAACTCTCTCTATTTGATAATTTCAGTACAATTACACAGCCCGAAGAAAAATATTCGATTCTCAGCGAGTTAACTTCGGTGCCTCACGACTATAAATTGATTGAAAATCAAGAGGATATTGAACAATTTTTGGCTAAAATTTCTACTCAAGATTTTTTTTGTTTTGACACGGAAACGACGTCAAAAGACGTTTTTTCGGCTGATTTAGTGGGAATGAGCTTCTGTTGGAAGAAAAATGAGGCATTTTTCATTATTTTGCCTGAAAATCGTGATGAGTGTCAAAAAATTGTTGATAAGTTCAAACCGTTATTTGAAAATGAAAAAATTTTGAAGATCGGTCAAAATTTGAAGTTCGACGTGTTGATGCTCAAACAGTATGGGGTAGAGGTGAAGGGTGAATTGTTCGACACAATGATTGCTCACTATCTTATCCAACCTGAGTTGAGACACGGTATGGATACTTTGGCTGAACAATATTTGAAATATAAAACTGTTACCTACGAGGAGTTAACAACTGAGAATGGTAGAAAGAATCTTCCATTAAGAAGTGTTGATAAGAATCGTCTTGCAGATTACGCTGCAGAAGATGCCGACATCACTTTCCAACTTTACGAGATCTTCAAGGATGAGTTAGTTAAGAACAATCTTGATAAATTGTTTAAAACTATTGAAATGCCGATGATGCACGTGCTTTCTGAGATGGAGAATGCAGGTGTGACTATTGATAAGGAGAGTTTGAAGGAATCATCTGTTAAGATGACTGCTGACATGGAATCAATAGCAAATGAAATCTATACTCTTGCTGGTCATCCATTTAATATCTCATCACCAAAGCAGGTTGGCGACGTTATCTACAATGAGTTGAATCTTGTTGATAAAGTGAAGAAAACCAAAGGTGGACAGATGTCAACAAGTGAGGATGTATTGATATCGTTGAAGAGTAAGCATCCGATTATTGAGAAAATTCTTGATTATCGTGGTGTTAAGAAGTTGTTGAGCACTTACATTGATGCTCTTCCTGAGATTGTCAATCCACGTACTGGTAAGATCCACACTTCATTCAATCAAACTGTTACAGCAACAGGACGATTAAGTTCAAGTAATCCTAATCTTCAGAATATTCCAGTGCGAGATAGTTTGGGACGTGAAATACGTAGAAGTTTCGTAGCTTCAGATGATTGCGTCTTCCTATCAGCCGATTATTCACAGATTGAGTTGAGAGTTATGGCCCACGTCTCAGAGGATGAAGGTTTGATAGAATCATTTACATCTGGTTTTGATTTCCATCAGGACACTGCTTCTAAGATTTTCAAGATTCCTGCTTCAGAGGTTACGAAGGAGATGCGAAGTAAAGCCAAGACTGCCAACTTCGGTATTCTTTACGGAATTTCAGCATACGGTTTGGCTGACCGATTGGAAATGTCGAAAACTGAAGCCAAGGAGATGATTGACAGTTATTTCCAAGCATTCCCGAAAGTTTACGACTATCTTGAGAAGATTAAGGCTTTCGCTCATGAACATGAATATGTTGAGACATTGTTTGGAAGACGACGTTTTATCCAGGACATCAATTCACGAAATGGATCTCTACGTCAGAATGCAGAGCGAAATGCAATTAATGCT
Source organism: Paludibacteraceae bacterium (assembly GCA_024401495.1). The sequence goes on along the minus strand of JAKSKW010000011.1, from coordinate 26,709 downwards.
CCAATCCAGGGAACAGCTGCTGATATCATCAAGATTGCGATGATCAATATTCAGCGTGAGATAGAGAGTAGGGGATTACAGTCGAGAATGATTATTCAGGTACACGACGAATTGAACTTTAACGTACTTAAATCTGAAGAAGAAATAATGCGTGAGATAGTTAAGAAGGAAATGGAGAATGCTTTCCAGATGCGAGTTCCGCTCAAGGTTGAAATGTCAGTTGCGACAAATTGGCTTGATGCACATTAAAATAAGAAGAGACGTCACAATGTGGCGTCTCTAACTTTTTATTGTTGATTTCTTGCTTCCTCAATCATTGGTAAAGTTGAATCGATTAAATCGAATAGATCTTTTCTAACTTCAGTTCTCAGCATCTCAATTCTTGTTTTTCGGAAATTATCAATGCCTTTGAAAAGTGGAGATGAAGCAAGGTGTCGACGTGTGTGAGTTATACCTCTTCGTTCATCACCGTCGAACATCTCTATGTTTTCATCGATCATTTGCTTCAATATGTTGAGGCATTCTTGAGTATCAAGTTTCTCTGCCTCCTTACCCTGAATATAATCTTTACATTCTTTGAAAATCCAAGGTCTACCGAAAGTAGCTCTACCGATCATCACGGCATCAACCCCGTATTTATCGAAACATTCCTTTGCTCTTTCTGGAGTAGTGACGTCGCCATTACCGATAATAGGAATATGGATTCTTGGGTTATTCTTCACTTCACCGATCAGAGTCCAATCAGCTTCACCTGTATACATCTGAGCACGAGTTCTTCCGTGGATTGCCAAAGCTTGAGCACCACAATCCTGAATCTGCTCAGCAAGTTCAGTGATGATAAGATTATTGCTATCCCAACCCAAACGAGTCTTAACTGTAACCGGAAGTTTAACTGCCTTCACAACCTCACGAGTAATCTCAAGCAATTTAGGAATATCACGAAGCAAACCAGCACCACCACCTTTGCCAGCGATTTTTTTTACAGGACAACCGAAGTTGATGTCTATAATATCTGGTTTAGCGGCTTCAGCAATTTTAGCGGCTTCGACTATAGTGTCAGTATCTTTGCCGTATAGTTGGATCACAGTAGGACGTTCGCTATCATCGATAGTCATCTTATCCTCTGTTCGCTGAATATTTCTGATTAGAGCGTCGGCTGAAACAAACTCAGTGTAGACAAGATCAGCACCGAATTTTTTACACATTTTTCTGAATGAAATATCAGTAACGTCTTCCATAGGAGCAAGGAAGAGAGGGTATTCAGAAAATTCTATATTGCCTATTTTCATCAGTTGTGCTTTTAGTTATAACTTTGTGCAAAGTTAATTAAAGCATTATGGATTTGAAAAGAACAGATTTTGAAATTATGGCTCCGGTAGGAAGCTATGAAAGCTTAGCTGCAGCCATTCAGGCGGGTGCCAATTCCGTTTACTTTGGTATTGGAAAGTTGAATATGCGATCACACTCAGCCAATAATTTCACAGTCGATGATCTTAAAAATATAGCAAGCATCTGTACGGAGAATGGATTGAAGAGTTACCTTACTCTCAATACTGTTATGTACGACACCGATCTTGCTGATATGCGTACTTATGTTGACGCTGCAAAAGAGAGTGGTGTTTCAGCTATCATTGCGTCGGACATGTCAGTAATTCTTTATGCTGTATCAATCGGTGTAGAGGTTCACTTGTCTACACAGTTGAATATCTCGAATATTGAGGCTTTGAAGTTCTATGCTCAATTTGCTGATGTAGTTGTATTGGCACGTGAGTTGAATATGGACCAGGTAGCAGCCATTCACAAGCAGATTATTGAGCAGAATGTATGTGGACCGAAAGGACAGCAGTTAAAAATTGAGATGTTCTGTCACGGTGCGTTGTGTATGGCAATTTCAGGAAAGTGCTACATGAGTCTACACGAGTTGAATAGTTCAGCCAATCGTGGTGCATGTTTTCAGGTTTGCCGTCATTCTTATCGCTTGTTTGACGACGAGCGTGATATTGAAATCAAGGTTGACGACAAGTATTTGATGTCACCAAAAGATTTGAAAACGATTCATTTCTTGAACAAGTTGGTTGATTCTGGAGTTAGAGTTTTTAAAATTGAGGGACGTGCAAGAAGTGCAGAATATGTTAAAACTGTAGTTTCATGTTACAATGATGCTTTGAATTCTATCATTGACGGATCATATTCAGAAGATAAGATCGCAATTTGGGACGAAGAGTTGAAGACAGTTTTTAATCGTGGATTCTGGAATGGTTATTATCTAGGTCAGAGATTAGGAGAGTGGAGTAGTGTTTACGGATCTGAAGCCACAGAAAGAAAAGTTTACGTTGCTAAGACAATTCGTTATTATTCTAATATTGGTGTTGCTGAATTCTTACAAGAGACAAATGCGGGAATTAATAAAGGTGATAAACTTTTAATTATTGGACCTACTACTGGAGTAATCGAAATTATAGCAGATAAACTTATCGTGGATGATAAAGAGGTTGATTTTGTTCCACGTGGAACAAAATTTACTATCAAGGTTCCAGAAAAAGTTAGACCTTCAGACAAGGTTTATAAAATGAAAAAGATTTCAAAAGAGTAAATCCAATCAGTAACTATAAAGGAGACTCAATTTTAATTGAGTTTCCTTTTTTACGTTCCACGTGGAACGGTGTATTCAGCGTGTTCTCAGTAACTTTAAAATTCGGGTAATGTTCCACGTGAAACATAAATAAAAAGTGCCAATCAATATATTGACTGACACTTTTTATTTATCCAATGAATATGATTAATCTTGATGCAAAGCGTCGTAAATAATCTTTGCTTTTGCTTTGCCAACTGCTTCAGCGAGTTGATCTTCCGTCTGTTCTTTGATTCGTTTGACGCTTTTGAATGTTTTGATTAGCGTTTCTTTTGTCTTTTCTCCGACTCCTGTGATATCATCAAGCACAGAATGAATCTGAGTTTTACTTCGTTTGTTGCGATGAAAACTGATGGCGAATCTATGTACTTCATCTTGAATGCTCGCCAAAAATCTAAATAAGGAGTGATTTGGTTGTATCTCCACATGAAGTGGAGGAAAACCAAACAACAATTCTTTGGTCTGGTGTTTGTCGTCTTTTGCTAAACCTGCGATGGGTATGTATAGTTTCAACTCATCTTCGACAACCTCTCTCACACATTCCATTTGTCCGACACCACCGTCGACGATGATTAGATTCGGTAGTTTCTCTCCTTCGTTCACCAATCTGCTGTAGCGTCGACGCACCACTTCTTGCATTGATCCGTAGTCGTCTGGTCCTTCCACAGTTTTGATATTGTATGTTCGATAGTCCTTCTTTGACGGTTTTGCATCTTTGTAAACCACACATCCAGCCACTGCATCTGTTCCTGAAATGTTAGAATTATCGAAACATTCAATCTGATGTGGCACCTCTTTTAGTCCAAGCATCTTCTGAAGTTCAGTCAAAAGTTTCATTGTTCTCTGCTCAGGATTGAATTTTTCTGTCTGCTTTACTCGGTCAAATCGATATTGTTTGACGTTTTTGATGGATAAATCGAGTAGTTTTTTCTTATCTCCTCGCTGCGGAACGGTGACTGTTACATTCTCAAGTTCAAAAGAAATAGGGTAGGGTACGATGATTTCTCTTGACAAACTTTGAAATTTCTGTCGCATTTCGATGATTGCCGATGCCAAAATCTCACTCTCTTCCTCTTCTGTTTGAATTTTATACTCAAATGTGTAGGCTTGTGATATTGTTCCTTCCATCACTTTCAAAAAGTTGATGTAGGCGTTGTTATCGTCAATCTCAATTGAGAAGACGTCGATATTGGTCAAAATTGGACTTACAATGGTGTTTTTACTTTTGTACTGTGATAAAAGATACATTTTCTCCTTCATCTTCTGAGCATCTTCAAACCTCATTTCTTCGGCTGCTTTGCCCATTTCACCGAGAATATAACTTTCAAGTGCACTCAATTCACCTTTCAAAATGAGTTTGATTTCCTTGATATTCTCCCTGTATTCTTCCTCGGTTTGGTAACCTTCACAACATCCTTTGCATTTTTTGATGTGATAGTCTAAACAAACTTTGAATTTACCACTCTTTATGGCATCATCACTGAGTTTATTATTGCAGGTGCGGATTCCATAGATGTTGTGAATGAGGTCGAGCACCGTCTTCATTGCTGGAAGGTAGGTGTACGGACCAAAGTAGAGAGAACCGTCGTGAACGAGACGTCGAGTATAAAAAACTCGAGGAAATGGCTCGTTTTTGATGCAGATCCACGGATATGTCTTATCGTCCTTTAAGAGAATGTTGTATCTGGGCTGATGCTTTTTTATCAGACTGTTTTCAAGAAGAAGAGCGTCCTGTTCACTCGGCACAACGATATATTTGATATCTACAATCTGCTTGACAAGAGCACGAACTTTATTCGATGTCTGATATTTGTTGAAATAGGATGAAACTCGTCTCTTAAGGTTCACAGCTTTGCCGACGTAGATGATTTCATTATCCTTGTTGACATATTGATAGATTCCAGGACTGTCGGGAAGTGAAAGAACTATCTGTTTTAACTGTGAAATCTCCTTTTCCATCGCTTAAATATCTAAACTTTCGTAGTAGTTGTCGAGTAGGTAATTGTAGGCCTCCACTAATTTCTGCATCTTACGAGTAGCCTCTTTTTTACTGTTTTCATCGGCTAATTCGTATTTGTCAGGGTGATATTTCATCGACAATTTTCTCCACTGTCGTTTCAACTCTTTCAGAGAACAGTTATAGTCTAATTCCATTACTTTGAAGGCCTCTTTTGTTTTTGAATTCAACGATTCCTCCAAATTTTCTTCGTCGTCGACAATATAACCTCTATAGATAGTCCATAAATTATCTCTGTCGGCTTGACTGATCTTCATGTGTTGCATGATTTTTTCAATCAGTTCTCGCTCACTTTTACAAATACCTTTTCCGCAGGTGCTGATACACATCAGCATATTCAGAAGTTGCACTCTATTGCTGTATTTGAATGTACGGTTTGCATTCAAACAAAGCATATTCACCGACATTTTGTCGTTGTAGAGGTACGTTTTCAAATACTCAATCGTCTGTTTGGCATATTTAGGGTTCATCTTGCGATCCAGATAATTTTTAACGATTTCAATCTGTGATTTTGTTCTCACAGTGTTGGCTTTCATCATAATTGCACTGAGTCCAGCCACCGTTTTCATTATCTGCTCCCTACGCTGCTCTTTGCGTTTGATTTCATCATTCTCTTTTTTTACTCTCCTCTTTTCCTTGTATTGCAATCCTACAACAAGGATGAGTATTGCTGTCATCAGTGTCGCTATTATTGCCATTTCTTAAAAATTAAGAGAGTTTTAGATATGATGTTTAATTAAAATGTCAAAGTCAAACCAAGTAAGAAGTTGAATCCTTGTGATGGATAACCATACCAAACTTCGCTTCTTTGGTTCAAAATATTGTTGAAACGGGCGAAGACATCGAGAAAACTCATCAATTTATAGTTTGCACCAAGACTGATGTCGTTGACGTTTTTAAGATCAGCGATGATTGGATTTTTGTCTTTATCCTTACCCATAAATGCCTTTCTACCTGACTCAAGATCGTAGTTTACACTGAAACGTAGAAAATCTGTTGGTACGTAGCTTACACCAACTCCAATTTGTGCGGATGGCAACATCCATGCTTCAGCTTGCTTTTCAAGCGACCATTTGTTGTATCCAATCTTGAATGAAAAATCAACTTTCTCGCGGAAATTGTAGTTTACTGCTGCTCCACAGTTGAATTGACCGGCGTTTTTGTCGTATGCTACATCAAACGAGTTCTTCATGCCAGTCGAATCTGTTTTATTGACGTAGAAATATGGATTGTTGACAATCTTGTAACCGACGTGAATATCTGTATTCACACTCTTTCCGATGTTGAGTTTTGTTCCCAAATAGATGTCAAGTGGAATATAAGTATCTTCCGGACGTGCGTTTGGAGTGATGTAGATATTTTCGTTGGCAAGTGAGCGTAGAGTATTCACTTTGTAATCTCCTGTAACACCCGCGTAGACATACCAAATATTTTCGATCACGCGAACTTGTCCTGTAATATCCGGTGAAAAGGCTGCTGCTTTTCCCTGACCAATACTAAATGAAGCTTTGAAACCAAGATTCAATTTACCAACTTCAGATATGAAACTGTAGTATGGATTCAATTTCAACACTGTGTAGTTGTTGAAGTTTTCTGCCTTTTCAAAATCTATATCACCGTCTTCTGGTGTAGATATAAATACGTTATGCATTTGAAATTTCAACGATAGAATCGACTCTTGCATTCTATATGAAGCGGCAATGTCTGTAAAGAGTGAGTTTTCAGTGACGTCGTAATATGTCTTGAAGAAACGCCAGTTGGTCTGCATATCATATTTCCATGCTTCGATATAATCTTTCGAGCGAAAACGGAAATTTAAAGCTGCGGTCAAATGGGAGTTTTTCTGATCGTCACTCTCATATTTAAGCTCTTCCACATCTTTATTTTCCTCAGCATACTTAATAATATCGCTGTTTAGACCATAATAATTGAATCGATTGTAGCCAAACTCTCCAAATGCGCTGATTTCGCGTATTCTTAAGCTTCTAAGAAAAGAAATGCGGGCTTTATTATCATTGTAGAGTCCTTTGCTTAAAACATCGTTAGAAAGGCCTTCAAAATTGTCTTTTGGAAGAGTAATATCTCCGAATGATGAGTTATGTTTAAGATAAAAGTCGAAAAGCGACACTTCGCTACGATAAATCGGAGTATAAAGCTCACCAATAAAGGATTTATAGTTACCGGCTCCCAATCTCAAAAAACCTTCGCGGCTATATTTGTTCTCTTCTTGCGACGCAAGGGCATAATCAAGAGAAGGGATGATATCAGTTTTTGGTTTGTAAGTAGAAGTCCAAACCTTATAATCAATATCTATCTTTTTGGTATTCACATCTTTAAGTTCTGGCATTGTATTAATCTTACCAGCTTCTTTGATGACGGGAGTATAATCTCTCACCACTTCGATATTACGCTTGATAGTAGTATCGGTGGCAGACGCAGTATTGGTAGAGTCTGCTTCAGTTTGTGCGGTGACTGTTGAAACTGCTGAAAGTAGAGCTATGTTAAAAACTATTCTTTTCATTGTGATTCCCTTTACTCCTTAATTTTATTTTTTTCTCTTGCCTCAATGTCGTCAAGACGTGATTTGATCTCAAGAGCAATATCATCTTTACCCTTATAGTTTTCTCTTACACTTAGTAGATACTGTTTAGCTTCAAACTCACGATCCATAGATACATAAATATCTGATAGAAGCACGAAACTCTTAGCCAACCAATACTGGTGAGGAGTGTTTTGCTCGATGAATTCAAAAATTATCTTCTCTGCCGCATCCTTGTTACCATCGTGGAAAGCGTATTCTGCAGTCTTGTATTTTGCTTCTGCACCATACTCGTCTATACAGTTGGAAGAAAGTGTCTTGTAATCGGCGACGGCGTAGTTTGTTTCTCCTTTCTGCTCGTAGCATTTTGCACGAGTGTAAAGAGCCTCACGATATAGGTTTGGATCAAGTTTGTCTCCCTTGATCACATTGTCACAAGCTGCGATTGTCTCGTCAACCTTACCGAGTTTGTTATAACTGCGCATAATCTGCAGTTTGGCCTTCTCTTTATTCTCTACGTTTTGTGAAATCTCTACCATTTTCTCAAGGTGTTCCACAACTGCCTCGTAATTCTCCTTCTTGTACTCAATATCTGCAAGAGTAAGCAACGACTGTTCAGCGTGGACAGATCCAAGTTGCTGAGCTGTTAGCGACAATTCTTTCTTCGCAAGATCGTACTCCTTGATATTATAGTAGCTGTTACCAAGGTTGAAATGCGCGCTCTCGTTGAAGATGCTGTTAGGGAATTTGTCAAGATACTTGTTGAAACTGTTGATTGCCTCTTGGTATTTCTCCTGAAGATACAATTTCTCAGCAGCTAAATATGTAAGTGAATCTTGCTCTGAAATCTCGAATTTGGCGATTCCACCGAGACTTTCCACGTACTCTGCATATCCAGACACGTTATTCTGGTCGAAATAGATACGTTTCAAACCTTCAAGAGATGTTTTTGCCTCTTCGCTAGACGGGAACATATCCACAATACTCTTGTAGATCTTTGTACTCTCGTCGAAATTGCCCATTTTATCGTAAAGCATCGCAGTCTGAAGTTTACCTTTGCGGCTCAATGGACTGTGGAAATACGATTTCGATAGTTTTTCGTAAGTTGAGATTGCCGACTTATAGTCATTCAACATCACGTATGAACGACCGATTTCGTAGTAGGCGTCGGCGATATATTCAGAATTAGGAAATTTCGCGATCAAACGGTTCAAAGTGGCGATTTTTCCGTTGTAATTCTTCTGAAGTCCCTGCACAAAACCTTGCTGGAAACAAGCGTAGTCGGCTCCGGATCCCTTCAAAGCATATACTTTCGAGTAGCTCTTCTCTGCGTTTTCAAAATCGTGGTTGATGAAGTAGCAGTCACCGATACGGTTGTTGGCGTCAGCGATAAGAGTCTTGTTTGTGTCTTCAAGGTTGGTGAACTTTCTGAACCACGTCAACGCTGAAGTGTAGCTCTTATTGTTGAAGTAGCAATAGCCGAGGTTGTAATGAGCAAGATTGTAGACGTCGCTATGACGTGCTCCCGTCGTATTGATAAACGAAAGATAATCCTGCTGGGCCTCAGTAGGTTTGTTCAAGCGGAAGTTAGCTTCTCCACGCCAGAAATATGAAAGTGATTCAGTGTTGTAGTTATACTGTTTATCTACAAGTGATTTTGTAAGATAATCCTTAGCTTTTTCGTAATCTCCGTCAGTAAAACTTTGAATACCAAGACAATATAGAATTCTTTGACGAGCCTCAAGGATGCTTGGATTGTTTGTGTTGATTTTTTGGATCGACGCGTAAGCAGCCTCGTAATTCTTCGTCGTCATATAGACGTTGAGAAGGAAGTCGTATATACGGTTTTTATAGTTCGACTTAGGAAATTTCTCCAAGAAAGTCTCAAATGTTGTAACCGACTCATCGAATGGAGAGTAACTCTGGTCGTAGATCACAAGAGCGTAGTTGAACATTGCCTCTTCCTGCACCTCCTTGTCAAACTCCATTTTGGAAGCCTGAGAGAAACACATTCTTGCGTTAGTCTTGTCGCCAACCTTCAAGTATGAATTTCCGAGGTTAAGATAAGCATTTTGGCTCAACTCATCATTCTCAGTAGTCACTTTCTGCAGATTTTCAATGGCGTTGTTCCAATCCTGAGTCTTGCAATAAGAAGTACCTAGCATGTATATATTGTTACGCATGATCTGATCCGTCGTCTTTGCATATTCGGATAGATACTTGATAGTCTGCTTATAGTCGTTTTTCTTGAAGTAACATTCGCCGATGATACGATAGATCTCAGAATTGCTCTTATTATTCGGATATTTATTTATGATATAGTGTCCGTATTCGAACACTTTCTCGTCCATATTCTTGTGATAGTAAATCTGAGCAATGTAATATGGCACTATCGATTCATATTCGCTGTCGTTCTGCAATTCAATGAAAGTAGGCAGAGCGGCATCGTAGTTTTTCTTTACGTAGTCGATGTAGGCAAGGTAATATTTGCCTGATTTTTGGTAGTTATCGTCGTTGAGATTACAAAGAGTGGAGAACGACGTGTGTGCCTTGTCGTAATCTTGAAGTTGGAGATTGCAATAGCCCTGACGGAAAAAGAAGTCAGCTTTTTCTTTGCTGCTTAGTTTGCGTGGGTCAACCTTGGAAAAATAGTTTTCCAAAGCCTCTTTGTATTTGCCCTTTTGGAAGCATATCGAACCCTGCAAAAATTGGATTCTGCTTATATGCGATGAGTGTGGATTATTAGTGATGAATCTTTCCAAACGTCCTCTTGTATCCTTTCTGTCCATTTCATAGGCACAGCAGGCAAGAAGATATTCAGCTTCTGCATAATATTCCTCTCTGTCGACGTCTTTATCCTGGAGATACTCGTCGAGATAGCGGAAAGCGGTATTATACTGCTTGAGGTCGTACATTTCCTTTCCTTCAAAGTACAGACGTTCAGCAGTAGTATAAGTTTTAGTTTTTTGAGCGCTGACACTGCCTATCGACAGAGCCATAGCCATCATAATAAGTTCTTTTTTCATCGACTAATTTACATATACTTCAAATGTGCAAACAAATATACTATTTTTTTTCAACAATCAACCCAATTTTTTACACTCTCTTATTTAAAATACAAATTGAAACTGTTGCCGTCGACAAGAAAATCATGTGGTTATTTTAAATTATACGGTGAAATGGAGAAATTTTGAGTTAGCGAGATATAGATTGTATTTTAAAAAAAGGGATGGACAAAAGCCCATCCCATTAACAATTTTAGAAAATTGTGTTTATTCCTTTATAATCTTGTGATTGATAATGCTACCGTCTTCCAAGTACTGACGTTCAATCATAATACCCTTCTCATTGCTGTTGATTTTCTTACCAGCAAGGTTGAAATATTCAGTATTCACTACGGTTGAACTATTGACAACTTCATCAACACCTGTTGGATTTGAAGGAAGACCTTCCTCTGTTTGATCGTCACAGTAGCTGATGAAAACATCGTCGATAGCAAAATCACCTTGTGCCATTACATAACTTTCGGCATCATTAATGATTTCAAACACTAATGTATCGGATTCTGACACAAAAGAACCTTCTACTGAAATCCACTCAGATGTTCCTAAAAGTGTTACACCTTCCTCAAATAGTGTAATTCCATCGTTGTTTTTTAGTACAACTTTTAAATCTCCTACAGGAGGAATATTATTAATGGTTCCTAATTTACAACCAAAAGTTATTTCTTTGCCTTTAAGATTACCATTTGCTTCGTGTCTGTAAATTACCAAATCTTTTAATGGTCTACCATTTAGGTCACTACCTGATAAGTCCACTATAAGCATACCACCCATAGGATCTCCTGAAGCATCGCCTAAAACGCCTGGGTTGTATGGATTAATATTTGTAATAGCCCAAGCATCATTTAAAGTACCTTTTTTACTAGAGGGATTAATATATGGAACGCTTGCACCTTCCTGTAGTGTGTTGACACAACGCTTTCTATCACCTGGACCGTAGATTCCAGTTGTTGGAATTGTTGTCTTTTTCCCGTTTGAAATGTAGGTATATTCTGTGCCATCATTTGAAAATTCGCCGAAATCATCGAAGAAAACGTCAATAATGTCTAACGGTTTGCCATCAGCGGAAACACAGCATTCTTTAGTTTGGACATCAATAGAGGAAGTTGCTTGACAACCTGATCCTTCTATAGTACACTTTACAGTATAAGTTTCATTCACGTCATCAAATGATGTTGTGAATATCTTTTTGTTCGACGTTTCTACACCATTGCTCCAACTATAGGATACACTGTCTAGTGTGTTGGTAATTTCAAATATTACAGGTGAAGATGGACAAACTGGCATTCTCTTTAAACACTCAATTACAAGTTGTGCTTCACCTTCCACTTTGATGTTGTCGATGGCGATTGGTGCCTCAAACTGTGAATAAAAGTAGAAACAAATTTCACCGTTTGCATCGGCTTTACTTGCAAGTGACATAATCGCTTTTGTACCATAATCAAAATTAGTAGGTGTACTTATTTTATCTCCACTCGGCATCACACCCTGCGACATAGCAGTACTAACCGACAATGAAGCACGATTTCCCATTATCCTACCTGTTCCCTTTTGAAGAGAACCATTACTTGGCATCATAGAAAAGATAGAATTTCCAAATTTTAATTCTCTAATAAGGTCATCGCTATTATCTTTATTTAGCTCAATAAGGTAATCTTCCATCTTTTCAATAGAAAGCAAATTGTAGGCGTCAAAGGTCAAAGTAACATCTGAACCTGGTACCAAATTGGCTACTTTGTAGGTCATAAATACTGGATTACCAGTTATAGTTCCTGCTGTGACAATCATGTTTTGGCTTTCTGTCTCCATGAAATACGGAGAAAGTGTGCGAGGATCACCAACTACACTTGTATATCTTTTGTTAGTTAAAAGTGAGTCAAAACTTGAATTACCATTAGTTTGGATTTTTGCGCGAAGCAATCCACCTTGCTTTACAGAGTCGATAGTTGTCTCTTTTGTTGTGTCGAAATTTGTGTAATTAACTACACAGTCAGCAGCAAATGCTGAAAAACCCAGCATGGAGGATAGGACAGCCATGCAAATGCGGTTTGGAGTAAATAAATTTTTCATATATGATGTTTATTATTTTTTCGCTTAATATCTAATACTTTACAAAAATATAATTTTGCAATTTATATTTCGAGATATTCTAAAGAAAATTTGGAAATTATAATTATATATGAGTTGTCCAAATACGCTTTTTTTACGCTCGTCCTACGGACTCGCGTTGGGGAAGGGGCAAGGGCCCAAATAAATCAAACATGGGCCCTTAACAATCCTCATTTTGGACAACTGCTATATTTTGATTACACAAATTAACTTAAAAACATATATGTTTCGATGATGTGTCATATATAGTTTGTAAAATTATATAAATCTGAATATTAATAAAATAGCGGAACGTTTATGTTTTATGTTAATCATTTTTATTTTTCTGTTAATCAAGAATAACCTTCTTTGATACGTTTATCTATCAGTCTTAATTCCTTACTGATATACTTTTGTCGGTGAAGATAGGCGGAGCAAAAGGTCGCCAAGAAAAAGAACAAACATTGTAAATCTTATTACCTACATACTATGAAGACAAGACTTTTTACTGCTTTAGCACTTGCGATGTCATTATCATCGTTTGCTGCTGATTTTAACCTGAAAGTAAATCTCGGCGATAGTATTCGCCCTGTTACTCATGTGGCTTCTGGTTCGCTTTACGGACTTACTGAGTCGCTTCCAGCGGATATTGCCACTCACGTCGCACCGCTAAAACCAAATGCGTTTCTTAATCCTGCTGTCTCAGGCAGTGGTCGTCAGCAACCTATCGGTGATGCTTTCAAGGCCGCCGAGAGAGTGAAGAACACTACTGCTAAAGTGCATATCCGTCTTGCGGATATCCTTCCAGGTTGGCCATACAAATGGAATGGCTGGAATAATTGGGAATCTGAGGTTACAAAAATTGTAAACAAGAGAAAGAGTTCGAATCTAAACTTCGATGGATACGAGATTTGGAATGAGCCTTACGGTACTTGGAATAGTGCAAATGGAGATTATCACTCGTTTCTTTGGAAAAAGACATATGATCTATTGCGTCGACTTGATCCAGGCTGCAGAATCATCGGACCTTCCTTTGCATTCTACAGTTCTTCGAGAATGGAATCATTTGTAAAGTATTGTTCAGAAAACAACTGTATGCCTGACGTGATCAGTTGGCACCAGTGGGGTTCAGGTGGTTTTGTGGATGCTCTCAACCATTATCGCAGCATGGAGAAAAAGTATAATGTCTCTCCACGCAAGATCAGTATCAACGAGTATTGTGCCGGATCCGACGCTGCTAACCAGAAATACGAGGGTTGTCCAGGTTATTCTGTCCCATTCATCGCTAAATTTGAGCGTCATGGTGTAGAAAGTGCGATGATTTCGTGGTGGTTCACTAACCTTCCTGGACGATTGGGTAGTTTGCTTACTTCACAGAATCAGAAGGGTGGAGGATGGCATCTCTACAAATGGTATGGCGACATGGAGGGTTATATGGCTGCGGTCACTCCTCCAAACGATAAGAGCGATGGATTGGATGGTTTTGCTGCTGTCAACAAGAAAATGCGTGAGGCAAGCGTAGTGTTGGGTGGATCAAGTGTCGGTTCTGTCGACGTTACTATTGATGGTGTCCCTTCTTGGATGGGTAATGAAGTTGAGGTAAAAGTTGAGGTGGTGACTTGGGAGAACAAGGATAAGGCTGTGGATGGTCCGCAGACTCTTGCCAATAGCACTTACACAGTCAATAATGGTAGAATCGTGGTGCCAGTAAATGTCACAAGCAAACTTTATGGTTACCGTATCTATATCACTCCAGGTGCAACAATACCTAAGACTCCATTCTTAGGTAAGGCAATCAGTATTCCAGGTGTTGTGGAGGCTGAGCATTTTGATAATGGTAGCGACGGAATTTCTTACCACGATAAGGACAGACAAAACCGTGGAGAGGGATACCGCTTGGAGACAGGTGTTGATGTTTACGCTTTGAAAGATAAATCCGATGAATACGCTGTAGGTTACGCTCAGAAAGAGGAGTGGCTTGAGTACACTGTCAATATTGAGAACGAGGCTTATTATAATATTCAGGCTATCCTTTCTTCAGGTGGAGAAAATTCTGGAATCCAACTTCTTCTTGATGGTAAGGAGATCACAGATATGATGCAGACACCACCTAACGACAATGATTGGGAGAGTTATCTTGAGACTGAAACACGAACTTTGAGTAAGTTGCCTCAGGGACAGCATATTTTGCGTATGAATATTGTTGGCGACTGGATCAACATCGACAAATTCATTTTCACTGAGTATGATCCTACTAACGTTGATATGGTCGACGCAGAGGAGATTCAGTCGTATGAAATCTACGATATATTCGGCAGAAAATGTGATGAAATCGAAGGAGAATCGTACCGTCTTCCATATATTTTGAAAGAGAAAGGATACTCAAAAGGAGTTTATTTGGGTAAAACTGAGAAGAAGGTAGTCAAGATTATTTTGGAGTAATTTGTAAATACGGGGAATTTGGAAAAATATCCGTAGAGACGGGGCATGCCCCGTCTTTTTGGAAATTATTTTGCTTAGACGAGGCATGCCCCGTCTCTACATTGGTTTGAATAATTTTGAAATTGAATTTTGATTATCTTTTTAAAAACCTTTATATTTGTCAAAAATATTTAAGGCTAACAAAAATTTTTAGAAATGAGCTTAATTAGTGATTTTAAGGATTTCGCCATGAAGGGCAATGTTGTCGACATGGCAATTGGTGTGATCATCGGTGGTGCATTCGGTAAGATCGTGACTTCAATGGTTTCTGACATCATGATGCCGCTTATCGGTACAGTTGTTGGAGGTGTTAACTTCACAGATTTGAAGGTTGTTTTGAAGGACGCTGTTCCTGCTACTGACACAACAGCTGCAGTTGACGCGGTCACTCTAAACTACGGTAACTTCCTACAGGTAACATTCGATTTCTTGATCGTTGCAATCTGTATCTTCGCTGCTGTTCGTTTGATGGCTAAGCTTAACAAGAAGAAGGAGGAGGCTCCAGCTCCTGCTCCAGAACCACCAGCACCAAGCAAGGAGGAGGTTCTTCTTACAGAGATCAGAGATTTGTTGAAGAACAAATAAGAATCCTTAATAAACGGATAAAAAGGCGGCTTCGGTCGCCTTTTTTGATTTTTCCTCATTTCGCATTTATAATTTCATTATATTTGTCGTTGAACAAATTATTATTTTACAACTCCGATGAAATCAGTAGTAGATCTACATACCCATTCAATCGTCAGTGGTCATGCCTACAGCACGCTTTCCGAAATGATTGATGCCGCGCAAAAAATCGGCCTCAAACTTTTTGGTGTGACTGAACATGGTCCAAATATGCCTGGTTCGTGCCAATCTATCTACTACCGTAACCTTTGTGTTGTTCCACGTCAGTATGGAGATATGCGTCTGTTGATGGGTTCGGAGATGAATATCATCGACTTCGATGGAAACGTGGATTTGCCACAGAGTATCACACGCACTTTGGATATCCGTATCGCTGGATTGCATAGTCGTGCTTATAAGAATGGAACTATCACTGAAAATACAGATGCTATAATAAATGCGATGAAAAGGCCCGACGTCGATATCATATCTCATCCTGTCGACGGTACTGCCGACCTTGACATCCAGGCTATCGTCCAGTGTAGTGCTGAGACAAAGACTTTGCTTGAACTTAATAATAGTAGTCTTCGCCCCGGACGTGATAAACCGAAGGCAAGAACGAATTTTATTGAGATGTTAGGTTATTGTAAGCAGATGAATGTGCCTATCATCTTGGGTAGTGACGCCCACATCACATACGATGTTGCCAACCATACTTACGCATACGAGTTGGCGGAGGAATTGAATTTCCCTGAAGAGTTGATTATGAATGGTGACGATATCAGATTCTTGAACTACTTGGAGGAAATGAGAAATTCAAAGTAATTCATAATGCTTAATTCATAAGGCAATTATATACGAGTTGTCCAATACATGCTTTTTCTTTTATACGCTCGCCCTCCGGGCTCGCGTTGGAGGAGGGGCAAGGGCGTCCCGCCCTTTGCAATCCTCATTTTGGACAACTGCTATCTATTTTCTTTAAATAATTGATTCTGTCTTGTGTATAGGACAATAATATATTAATTTTGTCCTGTGTATAGGACAAAATTAATATGTTATGATTAGTAAAGAAATTTTGAAAGAGGTGATGCTTGAAAATCAAGAAGAAATTATGGCTCACCAAATTATAAAAAGGGACGTTCAAATTGACGATTTTTCCAATTATGTATTGGTAGGAGTAAGACGATGTGGAAAATCCTTTATTATATATGATAGAATTCAACAACTTTTAAAAGAAGGTTATGGTTGGGACGAAATTGTCTATGTCAATTTTGAAGATGAACGTCTTGACGGTATGCTGCTTGAAGACCTTAATACTATTCTTGAAGTCCATGGATCTTTAAGTAATAAGAAACCAATGCTATTTTTAGATGAAATACAAATTATAGATGGGTGGGAAAAGTTTGTCAGACGTTTAAGCGATAATAAATACAAAGTTGTTGTTACGGGAAGCAATTCAAAGATGTTGTCTCTTGAAGTTGCTTCAAAATTAGGAGGTCGATTTATCATCAAAGAAATATACCCTTTCTCTTTTAATGAGTTTTTAAGAGCTCATGGATTGAACGAGAATCTGTCTGTGCAATTATCCACTACTAAAGGAAGGTCAGCAATAATGTCGTGTTATGAGAGTTATTTCCTATATGGTGGTTTCCCGGAGTGTATAGGCTTGAAATCAAAAAGAGATTATCTTCTGAGTATATTCCAAAAAGTTTATGTTAGTGATATTGCTATAAGAAACAATATTGAAAATATCCGAGCATTACGTGTACTTTTTAAAAAAATTGCTGAGAGTGTAAAGCAACCAATCTCCATTACAAGACTCACAAATATTATAAGTTCGATGGGTGTTAAGGTTGGAAAGAGTACAACATCAAATTATATTGAATATGCTAAGGATGCTTATCTTTTGCTTGGAGTTTCGAATATAAATGACGGTATAACTGAACAAACGTCGAATCAAAAATACTATATGATTGACGGTGGAATCATATCTCTTTTGACAATAGATGCACGAACTTCCCTTTTGGAAAACATCGTGGCAATTGACCTGATTAGAAAATATGGTAAGGAAGATGCCGTCTTTTATTATAATAAAAATATTGAGGTAGATTTTTACGTTCCCGATCAAGAATTGGCTATACAGGTTTCTTATTCAATTTCTGAAAGTTCTGCGACTTATGAACGGGAAATCTCAGCTTTGTTGAAGTTGTCAAAGTTCTTACCTACTCAAAGATTGGTAGTTATTACCTATGATGAGGAAAAAACTATCTCTTATGGAGACAAGACTATTGAGGTAATCCCAGCTTGGAAATGGCTTCTGTCGATTTAGTCTCTCATTACTCTTGTGCTCCATTCCACGTATTCACCGCCAAATTCTTTTGCAAGATTCATCACTTCCATTGTGACTGTGGTGATTGTTTCAAGATCGGTTTTGGATTTTTTTGAGATTGTCGCTTTCACGACTCCCTCTTCCTCCACAACCTCGTCGACATAGTATTTCCACGTTTTGGCTTTGGCTGCAAACTTATCCGCGTCGGCTTTTTTATCCAACGGGAAAGATATAAGATGCGAGACGATATGAAGTTTTGAGTTCACGTCGCCCTTCGACTGTAGTTCCTCTGTAATTCGTTGGTTTTGGATATTCTGATAGTTCCACTGATCTGGGAAGAGTTCATTCTGATAGATCTTCCAATTTTTGTCGATCATGTGTGAAATATTCATATTATCACCGATTTTAGCGACTAATTTGGATTTTCTAAACTCTTTTTCCAATTCGTCTACATCGTAAGTATAGGCATAGATCTCCAGATTTCTGTGGTCGATTGTCGCGCCCACGTAGGCCGACTTGTTCTTTTTGTCGTTAGCCAACGCTTCAATGGCTGGTTTCACTCTGGTCTCAAGGATATGTTTTGCCTCCTCCTCATTCTGGCAATTCTCACTGTTGAACGTCACAGTCAGGCAGTAGATACTTTCCGATGGCTCGACGGCGCTTAATATAGCCATGTCGGCAAGGATAAATTTTCCGCCATTGCTTTTATAGAATCCCCAATCATCACGATATCCGTGGCCGACGATGGTCTCATCGGCAGTTTTATTCTCAAACATGTGTTTGAAAAAAAGCTGGTTTTGGGCCGACGCAGATAGTATCGTCGCCATTAGTGCTATTGAGGCAAATAATCTCTTCATAATTTTTTTGTTTTTACAAATATAACATAATAACGATTATCGAACACTATCATGAGTGAAGAAATATTTATGATGCCGCTTTTTTGATTTTGGTATTGAAAAAAGCATTATCTTCGTTGTTTATTAAGAGTGAACTGGATTAATTAGTCTCAAAATTCTATATGAAAAGAATATTTTTAATATTGCTTAGTGTGATTAGTTTGCATTCATGCAAAGAACCGGTATCGCTTACCGATGATTTTTCGCAGAAAATGCAAAGTGTAAGCAGTTCGGAATTAGGAACAGTAGAATGTAAAATCACGAAGGTCATCAAAGCTGACCATAAAGCCACATGGTATAAATTCGGCGATAGAAAGATACTATTTGAGTGCAAGGGTAGTGTGAAGGCTGGAATAGACATATCCGCATCAGATTCATATACGGTGACTATCGACGAGGAGAATAAATCCATTGATCTTATATTACCGTCGGCAAAGATCCTTTCTATCAATATCAATCCAGAGGATATCACGTTGGCATACGAAAAAGTGTCGATCACAAGAAGTGATTTTACTTCGGTGGAAAGGACGGAATTGTTAAGACAAGGTGAACTTTCCATAAGGGAAGATATAGGCAAGAACAAAGAGATTCTTGTTGAGGCTGAGAAAAATGCCACTTCATTCTTTTCCGCTATGTTGCGACAGATGGGTTTCAAACAAATCAATGTTAAATTTCGTAAGTAAGAGAAATCATGGGTAAAGTAAAAAATATAATCATACTTGCGCTACTTGTATTGATAGTTGGTGCCGTCGCTTTCCTTCATTTCAAACTTGATATATTTGGATTGAAAGATGATTCACTAAAGATTGACAGAACAGCCTTGATTATTGAAGAGACGAAGAAAATTTCTGAGTTCACTTCAGCCCATTTCTACGATGAAATTGTCGTCAAAAAGGAGAGAGTGGACAAAGGCACTTTGATGAACACTCGTAATGAGGTGGTCATCATAGTCAGAGGAAATGTGCGTGCTGGATTCAATCTTTCCCGATTGGAGCAGGGTTCATTCAAAATTCATGGCGACACGATGGATGTCAACCTTCCTGCACCGGAGATATTTGAGATCATCGTCAACCCATCCAATTACGACGTCTTTGTGGAGGATGGAAAGTGGAGCCACGATGAGATCACGGCTGTTGTGATGGAGGCGAAAGATAAGATTCAGGCCGACGCCATCAAGAATGGCATTTTGGATTTTGCTAACAATTCAGCTGTTGCGAATCTAAGAGAACTCTTTAAATCATTCGGCTTTAAAGAGGTGAATATATCTGTAGCATCTAAAAATAATTGATTTTATTTTGACAGAAATGGTAGACGGAGAAAACAAACGAGTCATAAAGAATGCGGCATGGATGACAGTGTTCCAGGCAGCCAACTATGTCATTCCAATCCTACTTATCCCATACGTGAGCCGAATCCTTGGCGTGGATAGTTTCGGCAAGGTGACCTATATGCAGACTATCGCTCAGTATGCCACTTTCTTCATCAATTTCGGATTTGAATATACGTCGACGCGAGCTATTGCCGTCAACCGTGATAATCCTGAGAAACTACGTTCTATCTTCTGGGGAACCATCTATGCGAAGATGTTGCTGACGGTGGTTTCACTCCTCGTCTTCTTTCCATATTCCTTCAACCATAGCCAATCCACCGAAGAAATGGTGATGTATATGGCAGCGTGGATGATCAACGTCGGCTGGTGGCTTTACCCATCTTGGTATTTTCAGGGAATGGAGAAGTTGAGCATTATGAGCGTCGCCAACTTCATGATCAAAGCGGCTGGGGCAATCTTGGTTGTAGTTTGTGTGCGAGAAGCGTCGGATAGTGTGAATTATCTTGCTTCATTCTCTTTCTCTTATATTGCCGGTGGTTTGATCACGATCGTTTATTGTGTCAGAACAGAGGGAATGAGAAGAATCAGCGTCACGGTTGATACCGTCAAAACCTTGCTTGGTGATTCTCTACCTGTCTTCTTGGCATCCGTCTTCTCATCGATTACCCAGGCGTATGCCATCACATATCTTGGATCCGGCCACGCCACAGAACATGATTTGGGAATCTATTCTGGAGCCTTCAAACTAGTGTTTGCTGCGGTGGCAATGTGTAATTTGCCGATTTCGATGGCGATTTTCCCGAAAGTATCGAGAGAATACGAGAAGGATAGGGAAGGAGGCATCAGATATTTCTACAAGACGCTGAAGATAGTCGTTTTGATAGCATTCTGCTTTAGTGTCGGAATGTATGTCTTCTCACCATTGGCAGTGACGCTTTTGCTTGGAGACAAATTCGAAGAGTCGACGGAATTGTTGCGATACTATTCCATTTGTCCGCTTCTTTGCACCACCTCTTTATATCTTACAGTGCAGGGATTATATGCGGTGCAGCGACAGAAGTATGCCACAATCGTTGAGGCTATCGCTTTAGTGGTGTGCATTGTGTCGACAATATTCCTCAATGAACAGTTTGGAGTAAGAGGAGCAGTGTGGGCTTTCGACCTTACCGTCTTGACAGAGATAGTTTTATCATTCTCTGTGATATTGATGATGAACAGGAAGAAATGACGGAAAAACTTGGAAAAGTGTCAAAAAATGGTCTATTTTACCTTGGAAAAGTGTCAAAAAATAGTGAATTTTGCCTTAGAAAAATGTAAATTTTCCAAAATTTATTGATTCATGATAGATAGAAATATTGATTATATCATTGAAAACCACTTTGCTACCACTAAAACAGCCCTTCTTTTGACTGGAGCAAGACAAACAGGAAAGACTTTTGCCATAAGAAAGTATGCCCAGAAAAAGGGTTTGGATTTGGTTGAAGTTAATTTTCTTGCAGATCCTGAAGCTTGTAATATATTCAAGGATGTTAGAAATGCGAAAGACATATTGCAAAGATTATCAGCGTGGTTAAATAGATCTCTTGTACCAGGTAAAACATTGATTTTTTTTGATGAAATCCAACGTTGTAAAGAATCTGTTACTATGATTAAGTTCCTTGTTGACGAAGGATCTTTCTTATATGCTTTAAGTGGGAGTTTGTTGGGTGTTGAACTAAATGACATACGTAGCATACCTGTGGGATATATGTCTATAGAGGAAGTATATCCACTTAACTTAATGGAATTTGCGAAAGCATTGGGAGTAAGCAGTTCTATATTAGAAACATTGGAAAATTCATTGAATGACTGTAAAGAAGTGGATGATGTTGTTCATAAGTCAATGATGAAAATAGTTCATCTTTATTTGATAGTTGGAGGTATGCCTGCTGTAGTCCAATGCTATCTTGATACAAACGATTTGAATAAAGTTCTTCTTAAGCAGAAAGAGATAGTATCTTTGTATAGATGGGACATTAGTCAGTATGACAAAGAAAAAAAACTGAATATAAAAGAAATTTTTGATTTGATTCCATCAGAATTAGATGCTAAAAATAAACGTTTTATATTGAAGAATCTTAATGAACATGCACGTTTTACGAGGTATGAGGATGCTTTTCTTTGGTTAAAAGACGCAGGTGTGGCTTTACCAACATACAACGTTGATGAACCACGTGTGCCTTTAAAACTGAGTGAATTAAGGAATCTATTTAAGCTATTTTTGAACGATGTGGGTTTGTTAGCATCTCAATATGCCTCAGGAATGGCATTCAAAATATTAAGTGGAGAAACGACAATTAATTTCGGTTCTATTTTTGAGAATTTCATTGCTCAAGAATTGACTGCAAATGGATTTCCTCTTTATTATTTTAATAGCAAAAAGCAAGGAGAACTTGATTTTATCCTTGAATTTGAAGGCGAAATAATTCCTATTGAGGTGAAATCAGGAAAAGACTATGAGCGTCATAATGCATTGAAAAATGTTGTTTCAAATAAAGAGTACGAAATAAATAAAGCTATAGTCTTTTGTCAGGATAATATTAAAAAGAATGATAAGGTGCTGTATGTTCCTATTTATATGATTATGTTTCTGAAAAATAAAAAGGATACTACATCTCAAAATATCTACAAGATTGATTTGACGGCCCTAAATTAAATTCAATATGTGGAATTAGTAATGTTAAATGCTGAATTTTCCCTCGCAGTTTAGCAGTTGTCCAAAATGAGGATTGTTAAGGGCGGGACGCCTTTGCCCCTTCCCCAACGCGAGCCCGTAGGGCGAGCGTATAAAGAAAAGCGTGTGTTGAACAACTCGTATATAATTGCATTAAAATTTGCATTTCCAATATTTTTATCTATTTTTGAAAGCGAAAGGATAAAAATATACGGGACTAATGAAAAACTACTTTGTCAATACGATAGATTTTATCGCCAATAAATTTGGTGGTCTCGTTTGTTTGTATAAACACACACACACACACACACACACTTTCATCCACTTCCTATAAGCATATTATTCAAAGATCGCAGTGTTTCGACGTTGCGTATGGATCATTGTGTGTCAACCAATTTAGAAATCAAGGATTTATATATGATTAAACGAATATTGTTAGCTGTGGGGCTAAGCCTCACGGTAGGATCTTTATGTGCGCAATCCACTATGCCGGCGAGTGGAGGCACAGCGCGAGGCGCGAATGGCAGCGTATCCTATACCGTTGGTCAGGTGGACTACCTGTTTAGTTCGTCGATATCTGGCAATGCCGTTGCTGGAGTGCAGCAGCCGTTTGACGACAACACCGCATATCATACCAATTGCGACGGGGTGGAACTGACAATCTTCCCTAATCCCACGTCGGCAGACCTTTATGTGTCGTGCGATGTGTTGGATGCCTCATATCCGTATATGTTGACTGATATGATCGGAAAAATCCTGTTTGAAGGAGAGTTGCAGGGAGAATACACCACAATCCCCACGTCGAAACTGATAGCCGGAGCCTATCTTTTGAAAATCATCTGCGGCGAAGGAAAGGACGACAATTCGGTGTTCAAAATAATTAAGAAATAAAAAGATTTAATATATGAAGAGACTATTTACCTCTGTATTAAGTTTCTTGATGGCCTTCTCACTTTGGGCTGAGGCCCCACAGACAATCAGCTACCAGGCTGTGGTGAGAAACAATCAAGGACGATTGCTACGAGAGACAAACGTAGGTGTGCGAATCACAATTTTGCAGGAGCATGAGAATGGACATTCCGTCTACACAGAGACACGCACCGTCAAAACCAACGTCAACGGATTGATGACCTTTGCCATTGGCGACGCGAATGGCATCACGTCGGACACATTGTCGAATATAGCGTGGGCGGACAACAGCTATTTCCTACGTTGCGACATCGATCTTGACGGAGGCGAGAATTACACGTTGAGCAGCACGTCGCAGATGAACAGCGTGCCATACGCCCTATATGCGAAAAATATTGCTCCAGAGGCATTGCCGGCATGGGCACAGAGCGAAGACAAACCAGTTTACAACTATTCCGAGATTCAGGATGCTCCGGAGGTTCCGACAAAAGTGTCGGAATTGGAGAACGACGCCAACTATATAACAATAAATGAATTGCCAAAAGCCGATAGCCTATTGAGCAAAGCCGAGGCATCTATAACTTACCAGCCCAAAGGCAATTACTTGACCGAGCACCAGTCTCTTGAAGCTTACGCTAAAAAGACAGAAATCCCTACAGTGCCAATAAATGTGTCGTCGTTTACAAACGACGCAGGCTACTTGACCGAGCACCAATCATTGGCAGATTACGCTAAGAAGAGCGAATTGCCAAAATCCGATAGCCTATTAAGCAAATCCGAAGCTTCTACAACATACCAGCCAAAGGGCAATTACTTGACAGAGCATCAATCATTAGCTGATTATGCTAAGAAATCGGAGCTTCCAAGCACAGTAGGCTTGCTAAGCGAAGCAAAGGCAGCTGAGACATACCAGCCAAAGGGTGAATATTTGACAGAGCATCAATCTCTAACTGGCTACGCAACAAAGAGCGAATTGCCAAAATCCGATAGCTTATTAAGCAAAGCCGAGGCATCTACAACATACCAGCCAAAGGGCAATTACTTGACCGAGCATCAATCATTAGCTGATTATGCTAAGAAATCGGAACTTCCAAGCACAGCAGGCTTGCTAAGCGAGACAAAGGCAGCTGAGACATACCAGTCAAAGGGTGAATATTTGACAGAGCATCAGTCTCTAGCTGATTATGCGAAGAAAACAGACTTGCCAAGCGTTCCAACAAAGGTAAGTGAGTTAACAAATGATGCAGGTTATATCACAGCTGCTGATATTCCTACAGTGCAGGTTCCTTCTTTGACTGATTACGCCAAGAAGAGCGAATTGCCAAAAGCCGATAGCCTATTAAGCAAGGCCGAGGCATCTACAGCATACCAGCCAAAAGGCAATTACTTGACAGAGCATCAATCCCTAGCTGATTATGCCAAGAAATCGGAGATTCCTACAGTGCCAACGAAAGTGTCGTCGTTTACAAACGACGCAGGCTACTTGACGGAGCATCAATCATTGACTGATTACGCCAAGAAGAGCGAATTGCCAAAAGCTGATAGCTTATTAAGCAAGGCCGAGGCTTCTACAACATACCAGCCAAAAGGCAATTATTTGACAGAGCATCAATCTTTGGCAGATTACGCCAAGAAGAGCGAATTGCCAAAAGCTGATAGCTTATTAAGCAAGGCCGAGGCATCTACAACATACCAGCCAAAGGGTGAATATTTGACGGAGCATCAATCTCTAGCTGATTATGCGAAGAAATCGGAGATTCCAAGCACAGCAGGCTTGCTAAGCGAAGCACAGGCAGCTGAGACATACCAGCCAAAGGGTGAATATTTGACAGAACATCAGTCACTTGAGGATTATGCCAAGAAGACAGATATCCCAACAGTCCCAACCAAAGTGTCGTCGTTTACAAACGACGCAGGCTACTTGACGGAGCATCAATCACTTGCAGATTACGCCAAGAAGAGCGAATTGCCAAAAGCCGATAGCTTATTAAGCAAAGCCGAGGCATCTACAACATACCAGCCAAAGGGTGAATATTTGACGGAGCATCAATCTCTAGCTGATTATGCGAAGAAATCGGAGATTCCAAGCACAGCAGGCTTGCTAAGCGAAGCACAGGCAGCTGAGACATACCAGCCAAAGGGTGAATATTTGACAGAACATCAGTCACTTGAGGATTATGCCAAGAAGACAGATATCCCAACAGTCCCAACCAAAGTGTCGTCGTTTACAAACGACGCAGGCTACTTGACAGAGCATCAATCATTGGCAGATTACGCCAAGAAGAGCGAATTACCAAAAGCCGATAGCCTATTGAGCAAGGCCGAGGCTTCTGCAACGTACCAGCCAAAGGGCAATTACTTGACAGAGCATCAGTCACTTGCCGCTTACGCTAAGAAGAGCGATCTTCCAAAGAAGGATAGCCTATTAAGCAAGGCCGAGGCATCTACAACATACCAGCCAAAAGGCAATTATATTACAGAGCATCAATCATTAGCTGATTATGCTAAGAAATCGGAGATTCCAAGCACAGCAGGCTTACTAAGCGAAGCAAAGGCAGCTGAGACATACCAGCCAAAGGGTGAATATTTGACAGAGCATCAATCTCTAACTGATTATGCGAAGAAATCAGAGCTTCCTTCTGTTCCAACAAACGTGTCGTCGTTTACAAACGACGCAGGCTATTTGACAGAGCATCAGTCATTGGCAGATTACGCCAAGAAGAGCGAATTACCAAAAGCCGATAGCCTATTGAGCAAGGCCGAGGCTTCTGCAACGTACCAGCCAAAGGGCAATTATTTGACAGAGCACCAATCCCTAGCTGGCTACGCAACAAAGAGCGAATTGCCAAAAGCTGATAGCTTATTAAGCAAGACCGAGGCATCTACAACATACCAGCCAAAGGGTGAATATTTGACAGAGCATCAATCTCTAGCTGATTATGCGAAGAAATCGGAGATCCCTTCTGTCCCAACGAAAGTGTCGTCGTTTACAAACGACGCAGGCTATTTGACAGAGCACCAATCCCTAGCGGATTATGCGAAGAAGAGCGAATTGCCAAAAGCCGATAGCCTATTGAGCAAGGCCGAGGCCTCTACAACCTACCAGCCAA
>JAKSKW010000010.1 GCA_024401495.1 Paludibacteraceae bacterium | reverse complement strand
CGGGAGAGTAGGTAGCCGCCGCTTTCAGGAGTCAATCAGAAATGGTTGACTCCTTCTTTTTTTTTGTATGCTTAACGAAGACCGTGGGCTCACGCGCCACGGCCACGCAATCTGCCGCCACTGCGTGGCTGTGTGGTGTCGTGGGGATAACAAAGAGAGATTTTTTTCGAGCAGTAGGGGCGGCTTTAAAACGCACCCGATATTTTTCCCATTTTGAATTCCGTATTTTGCATTTCGCTTTTATTGGCCTGTACCGGCAATTATGCATTGAAATGTTTTGCCAAATTATTTTTTTGTTTTTTTGGGATTTGTTTTATTTTTGTAATGTTGTTGTTAATTCTGATGGCATCATGTTGAAGGTGCTTAGGAGTATTGGACAGGATGATTTTAATAATTAGGACGTTAAACATGAAAAAGAAAATTTTACCTATTTTAGCTCTAGGCACATTTGGCCTAGCATCCTATGCGGGTACCTATATGGTAGTCACAAAATCTGATGGTACAGTTGTGGAATACAATGTAAATGATGTCGACAGTGTGTCGTATCGTACATGTAGATGTGAGTGTGATCTACCTGTAGTCGATAGTTGGAGTTTTATGGATGGATCTAAAGGAGGCGGTAGTCTAATTCCTAGTGGCTCTGCAGTCGTTTTTAAGGGTACTGGCTTATCTGAGATCACTTCTGTCACATTTGATGATGAAGAGGCTGAGATATCTTTTCCTTTAAGCACGGATGACCAGTTAGTTCTAAAGGTTCCTACTGTAACAAAGGAGACTGGATATGCCAGATTTCACACTAAGATGTGTAAAGATGGATTTGAGGTTGGTTTCTACGTGGATGATATTTCTAATATACCTCCTTGTGTCACAATGTGTGACAATGAGTTTGCGGTCAAGACAATGAAAGTAGTTGGAAACTCTTTGTTTGCTCCGCTTACTGCAAAATTCTGGGATGGCAAAGATTACACTATCGAGGCATCAACTGAGGATGGATCTATTGTTATTGATGATCCTAATCATGCTACAATTTATATTCCTAAGGGTGTGGCAGATGGTGGTCATATTGTATTCTCTAATTTTGCCGGTGAAACAATCACTGATTTCATCTATCGTGATACAAGAAATATGCTCATTACCAACGATGACAAGGATTATTTGGATAAATTCAACGATGGTAAGCCAGATGAGGATTTCGGCAAAAAAGATTATTGGGTAGAAAAGGTCAATAGCACTGCTATGAATACTAATGGAAATTTCTCTGTATTCTGGGATGCTAACTTCACTAGTTATACATATCAGCCAGATGGTGAGGCCAATGATATAGATGCAAAACCTGTTGCGGCAACTCCATTTGGAATCTTTGAGGAGTCTATAATTAATGGGGAGACTACTTTCAACGATTATGTTATCAAGTTTGAGGTGTATGTAGATGAGAGCAAGCCTATGATTGGTAATGGTTTGTGTATTGGTTTTTATGATGTAGATTTGTGGGATGATATTCGACAATATTGTGCTTTCTGGCAGCCATCTGAGGTTATTTGGAATAAGCCACTGGACAGTGACTGGACAATTAAAGATCTTAAACCTTGGCATACTAATGGAGATTGGATGACTGTTACTATCCCTATGGAAGAGTTGAGATATGATTTTATGACTAAGAATTATGTTTGTGAAGCACGCAATGATCGTGTGATTGATTATGATGTTTGGGAAGAGAATCCATATGCTGCTTTTGGTGATAAGAAAAATGGTTTGCCATTCTTCGAAAAGAATTCTAATCTTGTTTCTAAGTTGAAAGCAGGAATGGCTAATGAAATCAGGAATATTGGTATAATTTATGATTCTTACGATGAGCCTAATATAGAATATGAGCCTTATATCGCTGTCGACAATTTGCGTATTGTTCCAAAGGACAACAATGGTGGCGTTTATCCTTTGCTTAAGTGGGGTATACCTTCACGTGATTTCTATCTTGCACCAGTATATAATTGCAAATAATTGGATCTAAAAAATCCGATGAATCTAATAATTCTGGAGACGTCGTATTGCGGCGTCTCCTTTTTTGTTAATATCTATTTTTCCCACGTCTACGCAAATCGAGGGATTTTGGGTAAATTTGCGTGTAATTTATAAAATTTTAGAGACGTGGCAGAGAAAAACGAAACGCCTTTAATGAGGCAATATTCTGAGTATAAATCCCAGTATCCTGATGCAATCCTTCTTTTTCGTGTAGGTGACTTCTACGAGACTTTTGGCGACGACGCAATCAAGGCGTCTGAGGCTCTCGGCATCACTCTTACTAAGCGAAACAACGGTGGAAATTCGGGTGATATGCCTCTTGCTGGTTTCCCTCACCACGCTCTCGACACTTATTTGCCTAAACTAGTCCGCCACGGCTATCGTGTGGCTATCTGCGATCAGCTTGAGGATCCTAAACAGGCTAAGGGTCTTGTAAAACGTGGCATCACGGAACTTTCCACTCCAGGTGTGACGATGAGCGAGAATATCCTTGATCCTCGTGAGAATAACTTCCTATGCGCTGTATGCCGCAGCAAGGAGAAAAAAACTAGTGATATCTTCGGAGTATCGTTCCTTGATATCTCTACAGGTGAATATTTGCTTTCTCAGGGTAAACAAGAATACGTGGACAAACTTCTCTCCGTCTACACTCCTAAAGAGATTTTGATTGAACGTGGAAGCCGACGTGAATTTGAGAGCCTTTTCTCTAAACATTATCTTGTGAATGAGCTTGACGATTGGGCTTTCACTCCTGATAGCGCTCGTGGCAAACTGCTTGCTCATTTCAACACTACTTCGCTTAAAGGTTACGGTGTGGAGAATCTGCAGGTGGGCCAGGTGGCTGCAGGTGCTATTCTTCACTATCTCGACTATACTCAGCATAAAAATATCAGCCACGTCAACTCTATCCGCCGTATTGAGGAGGAGAAATATGTGTGGATGGACCGCTTTACAGTACGCAACCTTGAACTTTTCCCAACGTCGGATGAAAACCAGCGTTCGCTTCTAGGCACTATCAATGAGACTCAGACTCCAATGGGTTCACGTCAGTTGGTGCGTTGGCTGGCTCAACCGCTCAAGGAGGTGACTCCGATTGTGGAGCGCCATGAGATCGTGGAGACTTTGTTTCAGGAGAAGGATTTGCGTGCACTCTTAAATGAGTGTTTGCCTCAGATTGGTGATATGGAACGTATCGTGTCTAAAGTGGCCGCAAAACGTGCTAATCCGCGTGATGTGCTTGCTCTATGCTCGGCTTTGAAGATGGTGGCTCCGATTAAGGTGGCGTGTGCTCAGAGCAGCAACGTCAATCTTCAGGGAATGGCTGAGCGCTTGAATCCTTGTGAGCATATCTGTGCTAAGATCGACGCGATGATTGTGCCAAACCCTCCTGCTTTACTTTCTAAGGGTGGGGTGATTGCCCCAGGCTACAACGAGGATCTTGACAGTTGGCGTCGTATCTCTACAAATAGTAAGGATGTGCTTTTGCAAATCCAGGATCAGGAGATGGAGCGTACAGGTATTTCTACCCTTAAAGTGGGCTATAACAACGTGTTTGGCTACTATCTTGAGGTTCGCAATACTCATAAGGACAAAGTGCCTCAGGAGTGGATTAGAAAGCAGACTCTTACTGGCGCTGAGCGTTATATTACTCCTGAATTGAAGGAACTTGAGGCTAAGATCACAAAGGCTGAGGAGATGATCATTCCGTTGGAGACGCGATTGTTCATGGAGCTTATTGATGAGCTTGCCGACTATATCTCGCCTGTCCAGACTGACACTTCTATCATCGCTCAGCTCGACTGTCTGATGTCGTTTGTGTCGATCTCGGAAAAATATAAGTATGTTCGTCCCGTCGTCGACGAGGGGCTTACAATTGATATCCGTGAGGGACGCCATCCTGTGATTGAGCGTCAGTTGCCAATCGACAGTCCGTATATCGCCAACAGTGTGGAGCTCGACAACGAGAAGAAGCAGATTATGATGATTACCGGACCGAATATGGCCGGTAAGTCGGCTTTACTACGTCAGACAGCGTTGATTGTTGTCTTGGCTCAGATTGGCTGTTTTGTGCCTGCCGACAGTGCTCATATCGGCGTCGTGGATAAGATATTCACTCGTGTGGGAGCGTCTGATAATATTTCGATGGGAGAATCAACCTTTATGGTGGAGATGACAGAAGCGTCGAGCATCATCAACAATATCACCGACCGTTCACTTGTGTTGTTCGACGAGCTTGGCCGTGGTACTTCCACTTACGACGGTATCTCTATCGCGTGGGCTATTGTGGAGTATCTTCACGAGAATCCAAAGGCAAATCCTAAGACTCTTTTCGCTACTCACTACCATGAGCTTAACGAGATGGAAAACACCTTTGACCGTGTGAAAAACTACAATGTCTCGGTACGTGAGGCCGACGGCAAGGTGATCTTCTTGCGTAAGTTGAAAGAGGGAGGAAGCGAGCATAGCTTCGGTATCCACGTCGCAAAACTTGCTGGTATGCCTACACAGGTGGTCGACAGAGCCAATGAAATTCTTCATCGTCTTGAAGAACAGCATAAGGACACCGACGTCACAACAGAGAAAATCAAGAAAGCCACAGAACCAAAACTTCCTGCTGGCACTCAGTTAAGCATTTTCCAGCTTGATGATCCTACACTTTCTCAGGTACGTGATGAGATTCTGACCATCGATATTGATAATTTAACTCCGCTTGAAGCATTGAACAAATTGCACGAAGTGAAAAAAATTTTGCTTGGAAGAAGTTAAAAATTAGCAATTTGTTTGTTTTTATAATATAAATAAATATTTTTGTTGTGTTGTGGCGCTGGCCATAATGGCGAAAAAATGTTTAATATAAATAATAGGGACTATGATAAAACTAAGAAATTTTTGGTTGGCACTAGCATTGGGCTGTGCTTTCTCACTAGGAACAACTTCATGTGATGACGACGAGGAGGAGCCAAAGCAGGAGGTGAATAAAGAGGCTGCAAAGAAGGATGGAACTCAAATGCAGGAAATCGTTAAGAACTATACTAACTATGGAAGCAATCTTCTGGATCAGGCTACATCTATGACTTCAGATGAATTGAAGGATCTTGCGGTTACTCTTGTTGACTACAACAAGAATAAGGATAATGCAGAGTGGATGGAGTCTTTCTTGGCTGGTGTTGGTTCAGACCAGACTAGTCAGCAGGCTGCTAAAGACTTGTTGGATCAGTCTATCTCACAGATCGAGAATCTTGGTGTTGTGATGAATGAGGTTTCTGCAGAGAATATCTTGGAGGTATTTTCTGAGTTCTTCAGTGGTACTGATTCTCTTGGACAGGGAGAGGCTGATGGAATGAAGCAGGGCGCAACTCATCAGGAGTTGTTCAACGCTATCTATGAGGATAAACTTGCTACTATTCCTGCAACTGAGGAAGGTTTGTTGCAGATGATGGATCTATTCCAGGAGTTGCCAGCAAATCAGAAAACCGAGTTGGTCAATATTGCTTTGGCATGGGCTAACAAGACTGACGACGAGGCATGGCAGACTGGTTTCTTGGCAGGCGTTGGTTTGACTAATCCAGACGATCAGCAGGGTCTAAAGGAGAAACTTGACATGATCGCACAATACAAGGACTACTTGGCTATGATGGCGTAAGTTTGAGTAATAAAAAAGCAAAATAAAACGCAGGCACTCAGGTGTCTGCGTTTTTTTATTTTCGTTTTCGTTTTCGTTTTCGTCTTCGTTAATACTCTTTATTTTCACGGAAACGTCTCCATTTGTCAAGCAATGCTCTCATGTCGCTTGGAATAGTGGAATCGAAATCCATCTCTTCGCCTGTGCGTGGATGACGGAACCCAAGAGTCTTAGCATGTAGAGCCTGACGTGGGCATAGAGCAAAACAGTTGCTCACGAATTTTCTGTAGTTGGATGTGCGCTCTCCACGCAAAATCTCCATGCCTCCATATCTCTCGTCAGCAAACAGTGTATGGCCGATATGCTTCATGTGGACACGGATCTGATGTGTTCGGCCAGTCTCAAGTATACACTCCACCAAAGTCACATAACCGAATCTTTCCAACACCTTATAATGAGTCACCGCATGTTTAGCCGACGGATTTTCTCCGTTTGGAAACGTAGTGAACAGCATTCTGTCTTTAGGATCGCGGGCTATATCGGCGTCGATCGTGCCCTCGTCTTTCTCCACATTACCCCATACAAGGGCGTTGTAGCGACGTCGGGTAGTCTTATTGAAGAACTGCTTGCCGAGATCACTTTTCGCGTCGTCATTCTTGGCAATAATAAGCAATCCTGACGTGTCTTTATCAATACGATGCACCAATCCCAGACGAGGATCAGAAGTGTCGTAGTCGGGATCATCCTTTAGATGCCAGGCAAGAGCGTTGAGCAGAGTGCCCTGGAAATTACCGAATCCTGGATGCACCACCATGCCCGCAGTCTTGTTGACAAGCACCACATCCTTATCCTCGTAGACGATATTGATAGGAATATCCTGTGGAATGATAGTGAAATCCGACGGTGGATACGACAACATAACGGAGATCTCGTCGTTTGGCTTCACCTTATAACTCGACTTCACCGGTTTGCCATTGGCAAGGATAGTTTGGCAGTCTGCAGCCATCTGAATACGGTTGCGACTGACGTGAGGCATCACACCGACAAGGAATTTGTCAATGCGTTCCAATTTTTTGCCTTGTGGCACAGTGAAGCGGAAATGTTCGTGAAGCTGGCCGTCGTTGCCAAGCTCAGCCTCTGGAGCCTCCCCGTCTTTGAATAACTCTATATCTTCGTTTTCGTCTTGCATAATGCTATTTGAAAATAAAGACGGGAGAGAATCCCGTCTTCATATATTTAATGATTTAGAATTGCATTATACCATGATATGGCATAACACTAAACGTTTAATTCCAAAGTCCGTCCTCGCTGTCTGGCACAGAGTCCTGGACTGTCTCGTCTTTGAATACCTCCTCTGGCTCCTCCATCTTTGTCTTGTCGATAGTCATAAATAGGTCGACGCGGGAACCTGCTGGCACTGTCTTGCCTGTGATTGGAATCTGCTTATATACGATGGCTTTTACCTTGTCTTCTTCAGACATGCCTTTATCGTATGAGATTGAACCGATATTCAAATCTTTCTCATGAGCCTCGTTTCTTGCTCTCTCAAGTGTAAGTCCACGGAAACTTGACACAAGAACCTCCTGGTTGGATAATCCTCGACCAATGACTAATGTGACGGATGATCCCTCCACTAACTTCGCATTTGGCAAAATTATTTGGTCGTTGAATTTCACTTCAATAACATTTCCACTCTGCTCTGACGGTACGTATTCCAAATTTCTAACCTTTAAGCCGACGCTGGCAAGCAAATTCTCTGCCTGACGTGCTGAACCCTCACGTACTTCAGGAAGTGACACTTTCTTTGCGCTATAAGCCTGAATCTTAACGTAGATCTTGCGGCCCTCCTTTACCTTTGCACCTGCTTTTGGCACCTGGTCTACGATTGCTCCTGGCTTCATTCCCTTGACATACATTGAATCAATGACCTCGTATGTTAATCCACGAGTGGCAAGAAGATCACCACCTTCCTTCTCTGTCATACCGTTAAGATCTGGAGTCTCAATCTCAACACCGTGGTTAGTGTAGTCGTCGAGCCAACTTGTCATCCATGCAAAACCAATTAGCACGATTACGATACATGCTAGTATGCTGATCACCAAAGGATTCTTGATTAATCTTTTGAAGAA
Organism: Paludibacteraceae bacterium; assembly: GCA_024401495.1. The sequence goes on along the minus strand of JAKSKW010000010.1, from coordinate 51,673 downwards.
TGGTTCTTTGTTTTTCTTTGTCTCTTTCGACTTTGCTTCTATTTCTGCGCTCATTTGAAATATAATTTTATTTTGCAAGGTTCTGTAGAGACGGGGCATGCCTCGTCTTGTCATTTTGATTCTTTGGAAAGACGGGGCATGCCCCGTCTCTACGTTATTCCTCTTGTAAAAACCTTTAATTTCTAATAATAGAATACAAAAATAAATGAAGATGAGTATCTTTGCAACAATTTTAATATATAAAAGATGAAAACAGACTCTAAATCTGCGACAAAAAAACTTTTTATTGAGACTTACGGTTGCCAGATGAACGTGGCAGATACCGAAGTTGTGGCTGCAATTATGCAGACAGTGGGTTATGAAATCACTGAGGATTTGAAAGAGGCAGACGCTATCTTTGCCAACACTTGTTCCATCCGCGACAATGCGGAACAGAAGATTCATTCCCGTATTCAATATTTCCAGTCGCTCAAGCGTGACGCTAAACGTCCGTTGATTATCGGTATTATCGGCTGTATGGCTGAGAGAATGAAGGAGGAACTTCTTCAGACAGGTGTCGTTGACCTTGTGTGTGGACCAGATTCTTATCTTGACCTTCCTAACTTGATTTCAAGTGTGGAGGCGGGGGAGAAGGCTATCAACGTGGAGCTTTCCACAACTGAGACCTACCGCAACGTCATCCCTGCAAGAATCGGCAACAACCGTATTTCCGGCTATGTGTCGATCATGCGTGGCTGCAACAATTTCTGCTCCTACTGTATCGTCCCTTACACTCGTGGACGAGAGAGAAGCCGTGCCGTCGACAGCATCCTAAACGAGGTGAACGACCTTAGCGTCAAGGGATTCAAGGAGGTTGTGCTATTGGGCCAGAATGTCAACTCTTATCGTTTCGTCGACGAGAATGAGAACGTCACTACTTTCGCCCAGCTTCTTGAGATCATCGCTGAGAAATTCCCTAACATGCGTATCCGATTCACGACGTCGCACCCTAAGGATATGACTGATGATATCCTTCACGCGATCGCCAAGTGGCACAACGTCTGCAACCATATCCATCTTGCAGTGCAGAGCGGAAGTTCGGAGGTGCTTAAGGCTATGAATAGAAAGTACACTCGTGAGTGGTTCTTGGAGAGAATCGCGGCTATCCGTCGCATTATTCCTGATTGCGGTATCACAACAGATATCTTCTGCGGATTCCACGGAGAGACAGAGGAGGATCACCAGCAGACTCTTTCTTTGATGAATGAGGTGGTGTTCGACTCAGCTTTCATGTTCAAATATTCAGAGCGTCCAGGCACATACGCGTCGAAATTCTTGCCAGACAATATCTCTGAGGAGGTCAAGATCCGTCGTCTGAACGAGATCATCGAGAATCAGACACGTTTGTCGGCAGTCAGCAATGAGCGTGACCTTGGCAAAGTGTTCGAGGTGTTGGTAGAGGGCAGAAGCAAGAGAAGCGCCGACCAGCTATTCGGACGCACACAGCAGAATAAAGTGGCTGTGTTCCCTAAGGGCGACGCGAAGGTTGGCGATCTTGTCCACGTCAAAGTGCTACAGACAACATCAGCAACATTGATTGGTGAGATCGTGGATTAAATGAGAAATTATAAATGCGGAATGCGAAATGAAGGTTCAAATTCCGCATTTTTCAATATTTCTTTAAAAAAAATGGTGCAAATTTTGGTTATGTGTTGAGAAATATATACTTTTGCATCGCTTTTGAAAGAAAGCAGTTAAGGTAGGTCGGGTAGCTCAGCTGGATAGAGCAACAGCCTTCTAAGCTGTGGGTCAAGGGTTCGAATCCCTTCCCGATCACCAAACCAAATAGAGGCAGGTTTTTCAACCTGCCTTTTTTTGTTGTATAATATCAATCCCATTGTTTGCACAATAATCCCATTGTTTGCACAATGGGCTAATGTGTGCCACCCACATTCGTGGGTTGTGTTGGAATTAAATCCATCGATGGAATGGCCCCATCCCCAAACCCACAAATGTGGGTGATATAAAATAGCCCCATGTGCCAACATGGGGAATGGAAAAAATCATCATTTCATATTGTTTTGTTTGCAATTAATTGTAGTTTTGCAACGATAAAATAATTGTTGGATTAATGTAACAGAACAATGTCTCATTCATTTTCGAAGGTTTATCTTCATTTAGTGTTCTCAACAAAATTCAGGGAGGACATTTTACCCAAATACAAATTAAAAGAGATTCATAGTTATGTGGCTGGCACATTGAAGGAAAAACAATGTGTTCCGTTGGCTGTGGGTGGAACGACAAACCATATCCATATTTTTTATGTGCAACCGAGATCCATTGCTATGAGCGAAATTGTGCGACATGTAAAATCCAATTCTAGCAAATGGATTAGTGAGAATATATGTCCATTCAATTGGCAAAAGGGGTATGGTATCTTTAGTGTAAGCCCTAGTCATGTAGAAAGGGTTAAGACATATATTCACAATCAAGAGCAACATCATGCCGTGGGAATAACATACAAAGATGAATTCAGAAGAATAGCTAAAAAATACAATATCGAAATCGATGAAAAATATGCATGGGATTGACATCCCATTTTCCCAAAATCCCCAAATCCCCAAATCCCCAAATCCCCAAATCCCCAAATCCCATAGCTGGCGCTATGGGCTAATGTGTGCCACCCACATTCGTGGGTTGTGTTGGAATTAAATCCATCGATGGGATGGACCCATCCCCCAAACCCACGAATGTGGGTGAAATAAATTAGCCCCATGTGCCAACATGGGGGAACAAAAATGCATAAATGTTATTGTATATGCATAATTATGTGAAAATGCGTAAAAGTTGAGATAAAACCGTATAAAAGTTTGGGAAAATGTTAAAAGTTGTGGAATTTTATCATTTTTTGATTCATTTTGGGGTATCAATGAAAAATTTTCATTTTATTTGTGACCTGATTTGTAATGATTACAATATATTCATTCAAATTCTGTGAGAAAGTAGTATAATTCATCATTTGAACGAGTGGAACACTATGTATGAGGATGACAAATGATGATTGTGATGATGGTATATTAGGATTAAAAGTTGATAAGAAAGTATATTGCATATTGTGTAATTCTTATTTTGAACGTGGCTGTGGCTGCGGCTCAAAAATCCGATGGATTCAGTGGCTACGTGGATTCAACGAAAATCACCTTTTATTTTAATGTAAGTTCAGCGGCGATTGATCTTGATTATTCTACTAATAACGAGATGCTCAACAAATTGCGTCGTGTGCAGGAGAAGCAGGGTGCTGACTCTATTTATGTGCCACGCGTCGACGTGTTTGCTGGCGTTTCTCCGGAGGGCTCTGACGAGGCTAACTCTATGGTGAGATGGAAACGTCTTGACAATTCCATCCATCTTATCGAGAGATATTTCACACTTCCGAGATATAATGAAAATTATTTCAACGCTAAGGTGACTATCCCGCAGATTTGGCAAAACCTTGCGGCAGAGGTGAAAAAGTCCGACATCAAGAATAAGGACAAGGTGATGCAGTGCATCCTCACTGGTGGTGATGTCCCTGCTAAGATCAAGTCGATCGACAAGGGCGCCACTTGGGAGATCGTCTCGCAGAAATTTTTCCCTCAATTGCGTCGCTGCGACGTCGTGATCTATTTCAAGAAGAGGGAGAAGGGAAAAGCTTACCCAGATATGGTGCCGCTTCTTCCTGAGAAAAAACCGGAAAACAAGGAGTATGTGAAGAAGCCTAAGAAGGATGAGCTTCAGGCTGAAAAACCGATCGCTCCTCCTAAGAGAGTTCCTAAGAAGACGACGGTGACTGTCTATGAGCCTATGTTCGCGGTCAACACTAATCTTATGTACGACGCGGTGTTGGCTCCAAACGTGGGAATTGAATTCCCGACTGGCGACCGTTTGAGCTTCAATGTCTCCTACGTCTTCCCATGGTGGGTGGCTAAAGACGACTCGTGGTGCTACGAGATTCAGTATTGGGAACTTGAAGGCAAATATTGGTTTGGCGATGACCGACGTTTTGAGCCTAAACTTACGGGCCATGCTTTGGGATTAATCGCTGGAGTAGGCTACTACGACCTTGAACGCCACTCTAAGGGTTATCAAGGAGAGATATGTATCAACGCTGGTGTTTCCTACCATTATGCCAAGCGTTTTGGTAAGAACAGACGTTGGAGAGTGCAGGTGGGCGCAGGACTCGGAGTGATGCGTACCAACTACAGCTACTACGAGGGCAAGCTTGACAACAAATATTTGGTGTGGCAGCGCGACGGACGCTACACATGGATCGGCCCTAACAAACTTGACATTAATATTGGTTATTTGATCCACAGAAGAGTGGAGAAACCGAGCAAGTTGCTCAACCAAAATAAAAATAAGGAAGGAGGTGACGATGCTATTAAAGAATAGGCTCGCACATCTGTGGTTGGCAATGATTCTGATGTTGTTCGTCTCCTCTTGCGACAGACGTCAGCTTTGGGATGAGTGGGACACTCTCGTGCCGGTGGATATAAATGTGGACTGGAATGGCAGCCGTTGGGCTGATTTCGACGAGGGTGAGCCTCCTACGGGAATGTCGGTGTACGCTTTCGACCAGACCGGGCAGCATGATCCTGCGTTGGTGGTGACCAACGATATCGAGCATACGAAGATCACCCTATACGATGGAGATTGGAACCTGTTTGTGTTCAACCAGTCGGTGATGGAATACGCGTCGCTCCAATTCACAGGAATGGATAAATACGCGTCGGCACAGATCGAGACAATTCCCCAGGCGTCACGATGGTTCGCATCCTCACGCGCCGAATGGGTGACACGATCCAACTCGCCTTGGGCGGCTCAGACACGTGCCACAAGAGCTCAGGCTACGAGAGACGGAACGCGAGCTGACGATTATTCACTCACTACCAAGCAACCGATTTGGTTTGCCAACGACTGTTACGAAGGGGTGATAATTGATGAGAGTCAGATTATTAGAGACTTTACTCCTCATACCCGTTTCGATGACGGAACATTCTATCCAAAGTCGGCGATTATCAAGATGGGAGTGAAAGTCCATTTCAAAGGATTTGCAAACCTTTACACTGTAAGAGCTGTGATAAGCGGTGTGGCTAAATCCTACAACATCAGCCAGATGCATTCCCAGACGGAGATGACGGCGCATGAGTTGACAGGATGGCAGTCGAAAGCAGAGACAGATTCTACCGGATATGTGGAGACGGATTTCCAGACATTCGGACTGGTGAAAGGCTATTCATTTGGGCCGGAAGAGCTTTACTTACATTTGGATGTGATGCTCGTGGATGGCCAGACAATCCTGACGCATGATTTGCCAGTGGGCGACAAGGTCTGGATTTCAAAAGACGACGATTTAGATTTGATCATAGAGGTTAAGGATCCTATTGAGCTTCCAGATGTGCAGATGACCGGTGGCGGTAAAGGATTCGACATCACGGTGAGCGATTGGGAGGATGAGATCAATATCGACATCGATCTGTAAAACAAAAGGAAAAATTAATTAAAAAATTTACTAACATGAAGAAAATTTTCTTTTTCGCACTTGCAAGCTTGGCTCTTGCATCGTGCTCTCAGGACGAGGAATTCGCTCCAGAGAAGTCTACAAATGGCTCAAACAGAGCTAACGGAGCTTTGAGCTTCTCTACTTACACAGCTGGTGGTACTCGTGCTACAGATGTGACTTCTGCTGATGTTAAGACAAACGGTTTCAAGGTTGCTGCTTTGTATGATAACGCACTTTATTTTGAGGCAGGTGAGACAGCAAAGGTTAATGCTACTACTACTGATGGAATCGCTGATACACAGACTGACACATACTACTGGCCATCATTCTCTGCAGGAAATATCGGTTTCCGTGCATTCAATCTAAGTTCTGGTGCTGCTTGGACAGCAGATAAGGAGTATGAGTCAATTGACTTTACTGTAGCTGCTACTGCTGCTGACCAGAAGGATTTGGTTATTGCTTACGCTGAGGCAGCTTCAAAGCCAACTAATGGTGTTCAGCCATTGAACTTTACTCACGCACTTTCTAAGGTTAACTTCTCTTTCAAGGGTGCTACTGCTGGTAACACGTACACTATCAACAAGATTGAAGTTATCGCAGATGGTACTGCAACAGGAAATGTAATGACATTTAACAAGACTACAGAAATCACTGGAGCTAAGACTGATGGTGATGAGGCAGATAACACACAAGCTGCTTGCGCTGTATGGGATAAGACTGGAATCACTGGAAATTTGGTTGCTGATGATTCTTCTGATCCTGCAAATGGTGTCCTTTACACTTATAAGACAGGTGATGTAGTTGTTAATGGAACTACTGCAAATGAATTGACTGATAACTTCATGCTTCTTCCTCAGAAAGGTAAGATCGCAGTTCGTGTTTACTACAAGGTTGAGGACGCTAAAAAGGTTATCGGTAACTGTGGTTACGAGTTGACAGATAGCAAGGGTCGTCATCAAAACATTGATGCTGCTTATGACAACACAGATGGTAAGGCAATTCTTGGTTGCAAGACTGTAGTTATCAACCTTGGAACAGACAAGGACAATTCAGCTACTCCAGCAGATATCCCTGCATGGGAGGCTGGAAAGGCATACCGTTTCACTATGACATTGCCTGATGACAACTTCATCGGTGATAAGAATGGTGATGGAAATGCAGATGGTAAGGATAAAGATACAGATGCAGATCTTGATGGAGATGCAGATGATGCAGATTCAGAGTTCGATATCTTGACTCCAATCCGTTTCTCTGTTACAGTTTCAAACTGGGTTGACGTTGCTGCAAACAACATCACAATCAAGTAATTTGATTAAGATTTGAAATATTATTCGGCGAAGGTGCAAACCGCACCTTTGCTGAATATATTTTAATTCATAATGCATAATTCACAATTGGCGGACACGCTCGTAGAGACGCACGGACGTGGGTGTCATTTTAAGTTTAAAACGTGCGTGTAAATTTAATTTTGATTATAGAAATGAGATTCTATAATCAGTCTATTTAAGCGATCTTTATTTTAATGCATAATTCATAATGCATAATTCATAATTGGCGAATGGACCGTAAAGACGCGAGATCTCGCGTCTCTACAGCGAACACCAATTATTAACCATTAATTATTAACTATTAACTAATAATGTTTGTGCGACTAAATAACATAACAATCAATTGTATGCTGGCAGCTTTGTTGTCGGCATTGTTTGCGTCGTGCAAGGATGACAACGAGGATGAGGCTGTCGTCGACAGAAGAAATCCTAACAGCAACGTCATCTCTTTCTCCACTTACACTGCTGGCGCGACAAGAGCTGCGGATGTGACAAGTGATGTGCTAAAGGGTAAGGTTGACGGCAGAAAAGGAGGTCTCTATGTCTCTGCTTGGTATGATAATAAGCCATTTTTTATAGATTCTTGTTTTTTTGAAAATGGATTGGCTGTCGATAATTCAAATATAATCACGAATACGTTCGACACTGAAAGCGACACTTACTATTGGCCTCATGAAGTCACTTCAAGCAAGAAGGTCGCATTCCGAGCTTTCAATAATCTGAAAAAAGTTCGGGATGGAAATCCTATCTGGACTGGAGATAATAAAGATAAGATTAAGTATAGCCCTTACTGGACTGCTAGTGATCAGGAAGATTTGGTGGTGGCATATTCAGAGGCAGAGGAGCGACCAGCGAATGGAGTCCAGCCATTGAATTTCATACATGCTCTTTCAAAGATCAATTTTTCATTCACTGGAGCAGATGACAATAAATATACAGTCAATAGAGTAGAGGTTATAGCGGCGGGAAAAGGTAGTCCTACAATGTCATTTAATACGACGACTGACAATACCAACCCAAATACTCAGGCAGGTATGGTGAGATGGACTTTCACTAAAATTGAAGAGGTGAGCCAAAGCAACCCGATTGTAAAGAAAGTCGAAAATGATGATAAAGGCGCCCGTCAGGGAATCGTTTATACTTACTACAAGGTGTCACCTGATTATAACGGAGTTGATAAAAATAGAGGTGTGGTTGTAAACGGCACTGAGACGGTAAGTATGGAAGATAATCTGATGCTTCTTCCGCAGGATGGATTTATAGCGATCAGAGTTTATTATAAAGTAGAGGATCCAAATACGGGTGAACTTATTGGAAATTGTGGTTACTACAGGACAGATACCAAAGGAAATCATGATGTTAAAATGAAAGATGGCAAGGTGGATGCCTCTGGAAGTAATTCATTATATGATAAAAATGATCCTGAGGTTTGGGGCGGCAAGACATTGATTGTCAATCTTGGATCAGCGATAGCAGGTGGTTGGCAAGCCGGCAAATCCTATCGTTTTATCATAACATTGCCTACAGACAATTTCCTTGGTGATGGAGCCAATGGAAATGAACCAGACGGTGTAGCCGATGATCTTGATGATGAAGGCAACGATCTTGATGGCGACGGAGATGGAGAAGAGTCGGAGTTTGGAATGGATGAAGGAGGTTATATCGAATTCTCGGTGAAGATGTTTAGCTGGGAGGACGATAAGAGAAACGTAAATATTGAGATTCAGAATTAAAAGTTAATTAGTAGGATGCGATAATATCGCGTCTCTTAAAATTGATTATAGATGATGAGAGTACGACTACATAACATATCAATCAAATGTATGCTGGCAATTCTGTTGGCAGGATTGGTTGCGTCGTGCAAGGATGATGATGAGGCTAATGATAACGATTTTGCCACAGGTGATGAGATTAGATTCAGCGCGTTACGAGATGGATTTCAAAAACCGGTGACACGATGGGGTGAGAAGGAGGAGTTCTTTAGAGACGAGCAGGTTTCTGTGTTGGCGATGAAATCTTCCAACGGGTCTGTTTGGGAGAGGGTGTTTGTAGATGCTGGTGAAAATTCTATAGATGTACTCCCAATCACTTATAAGGGAGAGTCGATATGGTATTATGATAAGAAGCAGAAGTGGCAGAATGATTATACCTATAAATTCAGAGGCTTTTTCCCATGTCTGCCAAGTGGGTTTAATACAGCCGATGGAGAGACTTGTGCAAATGGATTTGAGTTTTCCAAGACTGATAACAAAGTGAATGGCTCGACGACATTGACTTTGAACAATTATAAATCAGCGTCGGATCCACGTCATAATACGGATCTTATGGTGTCGCAACAGGTGACGAGAAATAATAATCCGGAGACAGTGGTGTTGGATATGAAACACTTATTGGCTAATGTCAGTTTCAAATTCCAATCAAGAGAAGACAAACCCGTGACAATTACAGATTTTTCAGTGGTAGGATATGCTTCAGAAGGAAACTGTACAATAAATGAGAATAATGTTGTTGATTGGACACCTAAAGCCAATAATAGTAGTGATAAGGCGACAATAGAGATGACTCTCAACGATATTGATAAAACAGTGTCTTATACTGGTGATAAATATGTAATTAAGAAAGTTTCTAATAATAAGGAATTGACGTTTGATGAAGTGCGTCAGATGTGTTGGAATCAAAACATGAATGATGCATATATAGGTGCCGCTTCTGGATACGTAAAATTAAATGAGGGTATTGATAGATATCAAGGATATCTTTTTATCCCTCAAGATTTGAAAAATGATTCTGAGACGATAGAGTTAACTATCAAAACGTATGTTGATAACGGATATGGTATCAATCCTTCAGCTTCACATACTTTTAAAAATGTCACATTAAAGCGTGATATCTACGGTGAGGTGGAGTTTTATTTTGGAAATACCGATCCGGGTGTAGGAAAAAGATTGAAGGCGAGAGTTGATCTTACAGCAGGAAACAAAATTGATAAGTGGGTGGCAGGAACCAAGTATACTTATACTGTCGGAATGTATGAGTATCAGGTGAATGTCAATATAGATGTTGCCGACTGGGATAAACATGAATATGAGGGAGAGTTGAAATGAAAAAATTGAAATATATATACACGCTATTGATAGCAATGCTATTGGGAATCGTTTCTTTTGCTTGCTCCGACGATGAAGAAATGGAGCAGGATAAAAAAGAGAACGACGCTACAGATGTGCGTAGTGGTAGATTTGTCACTACTACAATCACTGTTTCTGCTGCAGCCCCAGTGTTGTCTGTCGGCCTAGAGGGGACTCGATCCGGAAATGACCAGGCCAATATAGATCACGACCAGACAGAGAATGGCGGACGTTTTCAGAATATTGTTGTGGTGGTAACCAATGACAAGGATTCTGTATATGCTATCCATTGCAACAAATGGTATGGAGACCGTCCGACGTCGACAGGAGTGAAACAGTATGAAGTAATATTTCCAGATGTGCAGATATATACAACCGTCGGGAAAAAAGCTAAGGTTTATGCTTTTGGAAATGTGGATATTGATAGATGGAATACGATAAATGGATATACAGTAGAGGCTACGAGAAAAAAGATCGGAGATTATGCTGAGATAAATAATTTGTTAATTGCTAAGCTTAATGTCGATGATGCTGACCTCTATAGTCTTAGCTTTGTGCCTGAATCTGGAAACTATAAGGTTGGTGACGATAAAGTGACTGAAACATGCACAGGAATGCCCGTAAATGGTACAGCAGATGCAGAGGTAAAGAAGGGTGCCACAAAATTTTCAGTTCACATGAGACGTGTCTGCGCTCGTCTTGAGGTGACATTCAGAAACTTTACGGGACAATATAAAGATTATGAATCAAAGACAAATTTGCCAAATAATATTTATGTGGATGAGTTTGTCATAAAGAAAATTCTTGCAAAAAGCACCAACTATTTTCATGATAGTGTGAAAGTAGGAAGTAATTACACTCCTTCACAGCCTGGTTCGGAAGATTTCAATATTTTAGAGGCATTAGGAGGATCGAAGACAAATGATCATAAAATCAACGCTGTACCGAACGGAGATGACCTTGTTGTCTCTATGTACGTGTTTGAGAATAATAAAGGTACAGGAGATGCTTACACATACGATTTGAAAGTTGACAGAGGAAAAAATTTGGGATTAAAGACAACCGTCATTGATCCTGAAAATGCGTATGTGATTTGGAATAATGAGAAATTGTATTCGATTGCTTATGATGGCACGAAGATATGTACGTCAAGAAAGCAGGAATCTAATGCTGAAATACCTTATACTGATCAAGTATTCTGGAAGTTGGAAGATCCTATATGTACAACAAAACTTTCAGGAGAAAAGATATATACGCTTCGCCATTTTAAGATAAATACTGACAATGATATGCATGTTGATAATGGAGAAGTGTATTTTAAGCAACAGACTGCTCCTGATTGGGGATGGGATTATGCTTATGAAGATATAGATGGAACCCCTGTAGAAAACAAAGAGGAATATCAAGAGTCATATACGGAATGGTGGCAAACAAAATATAGAACAGTTCATAATGATATTCAATATATTCACTTTAAGCTTGATAATCCCAATGCAAAAGAGTCGAAATATACAATGAATCTTATGAATACTCACGATCAAGAAAAGGATTATTGGGAGTCTATTTGGATTGTAGTTGCTACTTTTTATAGATATAATTTGTTGACGGTTAGTGATGAAGGTGTTCTGTCAAAGCAGAGAAGTGAGGTACAAACATCTGGTCGTCTTGGCAACTACGATTGGACCCTATATGCCAAATACATTATCAAGAAAGGTAATAAATTTGGAGAAGGTAAAGATGAGACTGTAACACAATATCCAAGAATCACACGAAACAGTAGCTATTCCATGGATTTCTCCGTGATGCCAAACTACGAAAAGAAGCAGGAATTGCTTGTGAATTGTGTGAGAGATCAGAAGACGATCTCTTGGGAGTCGGTGGATAAATAAAAATTATAAATGCTGAATGCCAAATGCAAGATTGGCAAGCATGTATTCGTAAATTTAGAATAATGAAGCGTTTATTATACATACTAAATACACTTATGGCAGTATTCTTCTTCGCGTCGTGTGAAGAGGATAACGTCTTGCTGCCAGCAGATAACGAACCTTGCTACACCATTTTGGTGTCGACTGATGATGCTTCTTCCACTCGTGCTGTTTATGATGAAAGTGGAGATAAAATTGTAGTAAAGTGGGAAAAAGGAGATAGAGTCAAACTCAAAAACGCAAATGGCGAGTATGACTTTATTTTTAGAAAAATGGATGGCAACAATGGCGAGTTTTTCCATTATGGCGAGATTCCAGACTCTGCTTCATGGACGGGTACCGTCTCTTATGGAAATCCGTTGGATGAAAATTTGTATGTTCAGACTCAAGAGAAAAATAATAAATGCTGTGAGTATTTGGTAGGAGAGGCAAAAAATATCAAGTTGCAAAAAAATAGCAAGCCTACAGTTCCTCTTTTGCCAGCTAAATTGGGTAATCAAGATATGAGTCTGCTTCATATCCAGACCACGTCGCCAGGAATGTTCATCGGAACTTCACAGTTGAAGATAAAGGGATTGGACAAGGCGGATAAAAACAAAGAGTATTTGGTCAATTTAGGATCAGATCCTAGATATGTGTTTGCGGATCAAGGAGACAGATTAGATATTTATGTTGCTGTGCCTGCTGGTTTCTCAATCAATAATAATCAAAAAATTGAGTTTTATTTTTATTCTTATAACGAAGAGACTGGTACATCAGAAGGCGGTGAAGAATACCGCTACAACATGAAATGTACAAGAAACATATCGGTCAGTAAAAATGAAGTGCTCAAGATGCCGTTGCCAGACAGAGCAAAGAGTATTCTTCATATCACGGGAAAAGCACCAGCAGATATTCCTGCAGGATCGATGTTGGTAATCGAAGGATGGAAGCAAGAGGCGAAGGAGTCGTTCCCAGTAAATATAGACAAGGACGGAAATATTGACATGTACGTCACTATGCCAGATTTGGCCAAGATCACAAATGAGACAAATCTAAGAATCTATATCTATGCTTATGATAATGTGACTGGCAAGTGGGAGACAGGAGATGAATACCACTACTATTTTGATTATCCAGGAGCAAGCAGTAGTGCTATTGTGAATATTCAGTTGCCAGACCAGCCAACACACTCAGCCATCCAGCTGGGAGTGAGTGTGAAGTGGGCATCCATGAATATCGGAGCGACGTCGGACCAGCCAGGAAAGGCGAGCTATGGAAGTTATTTCCCTTGGGGTGCTGTGGAAGAAGATTATCAAATAGGTTGGAATAATAGTAGTGTCACTTATTTTGCGAATAAGGGGGTAAATGACATCGCTGATTTCTTCCCTTATGATCGAAACAGTGTGACCGGATTCCAAGGCTTATACAAGGAATATCAGGGAAGAAAATACGGAGATGCTGCCACATATCATTGGGGAGACGGATGGGTCACTCCTAACTTGATTCAGATGCGTGAGCTTTTTGATCTGATAGTTGCTTCAAGAGACAGAGGAAAGCAATTCACAGATTGGATAAGTTGGAAAAAAGAGAATTGGAATGGAGCTCCCACTCCGAAGCCAAGTGGTCAGCGACCTACCCAAAATGGATGGTGGGTTTATGGTAAGGGAAGCTATAGCGACAAGAAAATATGGCTTCCAGCGGCAGGACATATACATAATGTTAACGCTAGTCGAGATAACGCCAGCCCAGCAAGTAGTGATGGATACCTTGGCGTGTATATGACGACAATGCCAAATCCGAATAGCTATAGTGCTTCATACAATTTGTTCTTTGATGGACATAGCGGAAGTTCAAAATTGGGGGATTATGCTTATGAAGATGTCGTCTTGCCATCAAATCCGTATGAAACATTTAATGGCAAATTTGTAGGTGAATATTTTGAGTGTTGGCGACACCATAGTACGAGTGTCCGTCCGATAAGAAAACCAAATTAAATAGATAGAGAAAAGGCAGCCGCAAGGTTGCCTTTTTTGATGGGGGATATAGGCTGTGCCAGCGGCACAGATTCGCGCAGCGATGGTAGCCGATTCCATAATGCAGTCGAAGACGGAATTATGGTGTCGGGTCAAGGAATTATGGTGTCGGGGTTTAGTGGATGAATAAAAATGATTACATTTGTAATGTTATTGTTGAATTTAATTAGGTATTAGATGACAGACGACAAGAAAAAAGAAAATCCAGTATTTATTGAAGGTATCGGATGGAGATACGAGACGAAGCATAATATGCACCGTCGAATGAAAAATCATAATTATTACGGACGCAGCATCTATATGATCACGATGTGTGTGGAAGGTAGAAAGCCATTGCTTGGTGATCTCTTGTGGAAGGCACAGGATGCCAGCGATGCCCACGTCGAGGCAAGCAAATTAGGGGCAGAGGTGGAGCGATGCTGGTTTGAGATCAGCGATCATTATCCTGACGCGGAGCCATTGAAGATCCAGCTGATGCCGGATCATATCCATGGATTGATTTTTGTGAAGAGGGAGCAGGAGGCGCATTTGGGGAAAATCCTCAATGGATTCAAAATGGGATGCAATAAAGCATTGAGGAAGATTATGGGGATGTGTTCAGAGGCATTACCTCTGAACACTGGACAGGCAATGCCTCTGAACACAAGCCCCAAGCATCCAAAAATTGGATTTTTATTTGAGCCCGGCTATAATGATTCCATTCTCAAAGGGCCAAATCAGCTGGAGAATATGAATAATTACATGGATGATAATCCACGTAGATTGGCGATTAAGAGGCTTTATCCTGATTTATTCAAGCAAGTATGGAATCAGACCATTGGCAGCACCACCTACGCCATCTTCGGCAATAGCTGGCTTTTGAATAGGCCGGTGAGGATGCAGGTGAAATGCCATAGGAGCGATTCGGAGGAGAATCTGAAATTGATCGAGCGACAGAAGGCTCATTTCTTGGAGCAGGCAAATAAAGGGGCGGTGATTGTATGCCCATGTATATCGACGGGGGAGAAAGAGATCGCACGCACTATACTCGAAGCCAAACTGCCGTTGATTGTGATTCTTGAGAATGGCTTTTCACCTAAGTATAAGCCGCCAGGGCAATATTTTGATGCCTGTGCCGACGGAAGACTGCTGATGCTTGCTCCGTGGCCTTATCACACGGAGAAGAGGAAAATCACGCGTAAGCAATGTTTGGAATTAAATCAAATGGCTGCAGAGATTAGCAGTGTGCCGTGGAATGACGTTGAATTCGAAAGTCGAAATGATGAATGCTAAATTAAAAGACGCCATGGCATCCTACCATCGCGTCTTTCATATTTCTCTAAGCTCTAAGTTCAAACCTCTAAGCTCTATTTCGAGTATTTCTCAAGAATCTCCGCATTCCACTTCTTTCTCTCGTCGTCGAAGAACCATCCCCATTTATTGAAATACTTGACCATATTCTTCATGTGGATCAGGAGCATCTTATTGCTCTTGTACGACGCTGCGCAATGCTTGTGAGTCACCACAGCACCTGGCCAGAACATTGTGCGATACTGCTGGTGCATACGGCGTGTGATGTCGATATCCTCAGGGTAAAGGAAGAATCTCTCGTCGAACATTCCTACTGATTCAAAGCATTTCACGCGGAAGAACATGAAGCAACCGTGGTGGTATGGGATGTTCATCTCGCTCTTGTGGTCGTTGAATTTCAATAGGTATTTATAGTTCATCTTCTCTCCCCAGCAGTCAGGAAGGAAGCGACGGAATATCAAATTGACTGGGGTAGGGAGCATACGCACAGTGTACTGCTGCTCACCGTTGGGATAAAGCACGTTGGGCTGTACCATCGCAACGTCTTCATTCTCAGTCATGTATTTGGTGATTGCCGGAATGACGCCTGTGTTGAAGTAGACGTCGGCATTGATTACAAGGTGGTAGTCGGCTCCTGAGGCAATCGCTTTTCTGATGGCTGCGTTATGGCCTCCACCGTAGCCGAGATTTTTACCGTTGAAGAAATATTCCACATTCGAAATTGACTCGCAGAACTGACGTAGGTCGTCGGAAGGAGAGTTGTCAGAAATGTACACATGATCAATGCCGTCTGCCAACATTGAATCTATGCACTTCTGCAATTCCTCGTGTTCAGTTATGTAAGTTACAATCGATGCTGTAATTCTCATTTCTTTCTTCTGCAATGTACAGAATCAGTTAATTATTCCTTTTTTATGTAAAATCACACGAATGCTCATGTGTTTCTGCGTGATTCGTACTTTTTGCGAGTCGCAAATTTAGTATAATTTTCCGAAAATTCCGATTCTTTTGTATAAAACTACAAAGACAATTGGAATTTTCTGTCGACGAAAGTATAGTCAAGCACTCCGAAACGGACAAGTTTGGCTATCAGTTTCTGCACATCACGTCGGTCGATATTATGAGTTTTTGCAAACTTGTTGATTGAAAAACAGCCTGTTTCGATATCTTTGAGAAGATCTTTCTCAGTGTCTGTAAACTCAATAGTGACGCCGTATTGCATGCCTCCCTGCTGCCACATCTCAAGATGGATGGCGGTGGCTTGGATATTCTCGTCGTCGATTCTGACGTAGGCCCACTTTCGATTTTCCTCGTCGAGAGCATAGATGGGTTTGTTTTCCGACTCGGTGATTGTCACCTCCAGCACCGTCTTCCCGTCTACTTTATGCGGAGTGATTGAGAATTCGGGGTGGGGAGTGCAGTAGACGTTGGCTGCCGCTTCTGCCATATACGCCTCTTCCTCAGAACTGATGCCGGACACTTTGCCGTTGTCCTTCACTCCGATGAGTAGGCGGCCTCCTTCTGTGTTGGCGAATGCAGAGAAACTTTTGGCTATCTTTCTCGCGTCGGAAATCTCAAATTTGAAGTCCTGGTTGACGTGTTCTCCCTCCTCAATCAACGAATGTATATAGTCTGCAGAATCTTGCGGTTTCATCGAATGTCTTATTAAATCAATACAAAATTAGGTAAAACGGCTGATTTTTACATTTTAATTCATATTTTTGTATAAAAGCATCCTAAAATCGGAGAGTTATGGCAGTGCCTAAGAATAGAACATTAATTCGTGACCGACGTGTGGTTGTGAATTTGAATGAGAAGGAGTATGAGGCTCTTTCCCAGTATTGCCGTAAGCATAAGATTCAGAAATCGGATTTTGTCCGACGCATTGTCTTCCAAGAGATCATGGCGAAGCAATACGCAGAATCACCAACATTATTTGATTAATTCCAACCAAACCCACGTAGTGGGTGACATACCTTAGCCCACGGTGCCAACCGTGGGTCTTCGATAATTCCACGGTGCCAACCGTTGGATTTATATTTGGCAATTATATACGAGTTGTCCAACACACGCTTTTTCTTTATACGCTCGCCCTCCGGGCTCGCGTTGGAGGAGGGGCAAGGGCGTCCCGCCCTTTGCAATCCTCATTTTGGACAACTGCTATATCTTATCGTTTTTTCCTAAAGAAATCAGTCATTAGTGTAGTGCATTCGTTTTCCAGAATCCCCGATGCGACGGTGGTTTTGGGATGCAGAGCGTTTGGAGCGAATTTTTGGAATCCACGTTTTTCATCCGAACTTCCATACACTACTCTTGCTATCTGGCTCCAACCCAATGCTCCGGCACACATCACACATGGCTCCACAGTGACGTAGAGAGTGCAGTCGGTAAGGTATTTGCCGCCAAGATAGTCGGCAGCCATTGTGATGGCCTGCATCTCTGCATGGGCTGTCACATCGTGGAGAGTCTCGGTAAGGTTGTGGGCTGAGGCTATGACTTTGCCTGCGCAGACGATCACCGCACCAATCGGCACTTCGCCTTCTGCCAACGCCTTCTTCGCCTCCTTCAATGCCATCTGCATGAATTTCTCGTCTTCCTGAATCTCCATTATGAATTGTGAATTATAAATTATGAATTAATTATAACCTTCTTGTTTCCAACTAAATAGATACCTTTGCCGAGAGGGACAAACAGAGTTGAATTTGATTTCATTTCCACCGTCTTTATAAGTTTTCCCTCCATATTATAGATTGGCAACGACGGGATATCGACATCGGAAGAGATCCAAAATCCCCCGTCGACAGCAATAATAGAGAGAGCGTTTGCGGGGATATCTTCCACAGAGTTCTGATCATCCCATGTTAATTCCATGTAGGCGTAGAAAGTGCCGTCCTTTTTGCAAAGACCGATATATTTTGGCTTTTGAGTTTTATAATAGTCGCTCAATTTAAAGTCGACAGATATGCTTGATTCGTTAGGAGCTGGAGTGTATTTTAGTCTCTCGTATGCTTTGGCGTTTTCCAACAACGATGACACGCCAACGATTATCGGGCTCATCTCTTCGGGATTGTTTGGAATCAATCTGATGGAAATGATTTTGTTGCTGTCTTCGTCGAAACTCTGAGTTATCTTTCCATAGTATGGAAGAGGGTTTACTTTTCCTAAGTTAGTATTGTCCTGATCGAAGATAGTGTATGTGACACGGTTCAGCTGGATGATGTCGGTATCTCTTTTGATGACAGGAAGAGAGTAATTGAGTCGTGCCACTTCATCCGGCTTTATTGTTACTTCTTGCGTGTTGACGGAATCTCCGCTTAGACGAAGCTTGAATGTGTTCTCGTATGTCTTATTTGTGGCATTCCATATCTCGAGGCCGACTGTGTTTTCGTCCACGACTCCCATACCATAGAACACATGGCTGAATGTATCCTTTGTGAATTCAAGTTCGGCTATGATGTTGTTGTGGAAGACTCCGAAAGCGCTATTTATGTATTTGGTCAATAGAGGCAACTCGTGTTCAAACACTATTTTTTTTGTTTCTCCGGCAGGAATGTCGAGCATAATGCCCGACTGGTCCTCTTCCACAAGTAAATAAACACCGTCGTAGAATTCAAATGGAGTCGGATTGGTGAACGTTATCTCGAATCTATGTTTCCTACCCATTGTGGTATGCAGCACAGTGTCCACGATCACCTCTTTTGCCAAGATCACGCAGTCGGACAGTTTGAAGCTGACAGGCTCGTAGTTTTTACACTCTGTCCATTCGCTTTTGCTTAGAGCATAATCGTGAGAGAAGTCGTCGGTTTGCAAGACAATCAGAGTCATCTCTTTGTCCATATCGGGGTTTTTGATGACTCTGGTGAATGTGATCATCTTGTCGTCGTCACGGAAATCGGAATCAAATTTCGACATCAAGGTATCGTCGTCTACCACTAATCCCAAAGAGTAGTATCTCATGCACCCCTCTGGTCTTTCTGCTTGGAATTCAATGTTGAGTGTGATAGCCGAGCCTGCATAATCACCCATGAAATCGATAGTTGGTTCGATAATAGTGTGGCTATTGTCTATCGACTCCGGAATCTTGACGATAATAGGTTCATAATCATTAGACGGTTGCCACCATTCGTAGATAGAGTCTTGTATAAGTGTCTCGATATCACTGCTGTCTGATTCCAAGACAAAGAGAGTCAATTCTTTGCCAAGGTACGACGAGTCGAATTCCTTGCCGGCTTTTAATGTCATGCGTTCGGCAGTGAAATAGTCGGATTCTCCATTTTCCATGAAAAGAATTTTGTCATTCATGTCGGCATAACCAAGAGTGAATCGCTTACTTTTGTCCGCTTTTTTCTTGTATACATTCACAGTTGGGTAGATCATGAAGCCGTTGTCTGTGGCTCTATATCTTGTGCTGAAGGAGACACTGTCATTTTTGAAATGGACTATGGAGCTTGACGACTGTGGACGCTCATATTTTGTATTCCCTTCGCCTGGCACGATTCCGATTATGATGGATTGATAGAACGAGTAACCGTTGTCAGGATTAGTCTGTTCAAAGTCACGATTACGCTTGTAGTCCAATATGTCGATGTCGAAATATCCGTTGAATGAACCATTCCATCCCCAGTTGATATGAAGGTATCCGTCAACAAAACCGTCGCAGACGAAAGCGTGTCCACCATTGCTGTAGGATGAACCGGACATATAAATCGGACGTTTTTTGCTCAATTCTTCGTGTATGATGTCGAGCCAATCCTCTTTATAGTAATGGCTTCTTGTGAGACATTTCATAGAATCGCTATTGTAGCCGAAGAATTTAGACATTGAATATGGCACCAACTTAGAGGGGGCAGCGCTTCCACTTTGCTCAAATTTTGTCTCGACGCTTCTTGCACAGTCCCACATCAGTTTGGCTATCTCATTGTTGAGAACCTCAGTAGTGTCTTTCTCGTAATGGTTGAGGATGAGGCTCCAGTCGTAGGTTCTGCCCTCAGCCTTCTGTTCCTCGATTATATATAGAGAGTCGGGTTTGATTGCAGAGTAGTGGCCGTAAGAGGGAATGTCGTCCAATAGTTTTGATGGATACTCATAGTATTTGCATATTTGTGCCATCACCACAGGCACGCATCCTACTGGTGGACCAGACCCCTCGCGTCTTGGAATATAAATGTTGTAGGGAGAGCGTGTGCCGTACACCACGTCCATGAAAGCGGGGATGTCCTCTCTCACTTTCGCGTTTCTCAATTCAGAGATAGGATGTTGTGATATCGCATACGTATCCAATACAGATTGTAGCTGCGGAGGAAGTTCATCGGAGTAATTGTCGCCGAAGCCGAGCACTTTGTCGCCGTCGGCAGAGACGATGCAGAATTTGCTGGAAGCGTCGTCTGAGAAGATGAAATACGACGGTTCTTCCACCAGAGCAGAGCGTAATTCAGATGTTGGTTTTGCCCCCGTCTTCCTCAATGACGGATTTTTGCAATATCTTTTTGCAAGATTCTGGGCGACGTCGACAGGGTTGGCAACAGCTTGAAAAGGGAGAGCCAACAGAAGAGTCGCCAATATATATAGGACTAGTCTCATGATCTATAAGTTTTCTTTTGGCAAATGTGCGAAAAAAATATGAATCATCCAACAAAGTAAAAATTAGTTGTGCTATTTATGATTTGCACACAAAAAAAAAAAGGATTATTTTTGCCATCGCAAAAAATCAAAATTGAATGAAAGAACATAAATCGGTCAGTTATTGGCAATTTGTCTTTTTGTCGCATTTGTCTGCACTGTTGGCTTTTGCTTTAATACGTGGAGCGCAGATAGCATACAGCTCCATGTCATTGAAAGACAATACCAAGTTTACAGAGTATTTGGAGTGTTTTGGGAGAGGATTAGTCTATGATAATCATTGTTCACTTCTTGCGCTTGTGCCAGTCACACTTGTGTTGGGAATTCAGAGCATCATAGGCAAAGAGAACAAGATAGTTTCTAAAGTCGGATTCTGGATCACAGCTGTCATCTATTTTATTGAGATGGCAATCTGTTGTGCGAATATTGTTTATGTGAGGTATCAGCTTGCCAATCTGAATTTTGAGGCGATCAAAACAGTTGGAAACGGAAAAGAGGTTTTGGATATGATCACTTCCGGCACATATATTTTCGCATTCCTCCTAAGTGCTGCTTTTTGTGTGGGATTTGTATATCTGTTGTATTTCTTGTTTAAGAAATTTGTGAAGTCCGGCGAGACAAACCGCATCGTCAGCATTCTTATTTTGATTGGTTTTGCTTTGCTTATGGTATGTGGAATCAGAGGACGAAGCAAACCGAAAGAGAAGCGTATCAAGAAAATCCAGAAATTCATTGGAAATCCTCTTAATACTTCTTTTGCAGAGTATAGCGACCAGATGTTGCTCAACTTGTGTGCGATGAATGACTTCTTCTTTGTGGAGAGATCAAAGACTGCGGCTACAAAAGGAAAGTTCAAATATATGCAGGAAAATAAGGCAGAGAAAATAGTCAAAAGATATTGGAACTATCCACATGAGGTTGATCCTAACCATATTAAGAAGTGCGACCACATTTTCCTTGTCTTGATGGAAGGAATGAGTGCGAAGTGTATGAAAGAGTTTGGTTATCCAAAGGTTATAACTCCGTTCCTCGACTCGCTTTATCATCAGTCGTTGTCGTACAAGAATTTCTACAGTGCTGGAGTGATCACCCAGAAAGGAATGTGTTCAACATTCAGTTCTGCGCCTACATTTGCCCATTTCCATTCGATGGAGAAGGTGCCAAGAAGAAGGACTGTAATCTCGACAGCTTATCGTCAGCAAGGTTATACTACGCAGATTTTCATCCCTCACACATCTTCATTCGATAATGTGTATGGATTCTTCTCAGCAAATCCATTTGAATACCAGTATTGTTTGGACGATTTCCCTGATGATTTCAGCAAGTTGAGTTGGGGAGCGCCAGATGAATATTTGTACAATTTTGCTATCAGAAAAACAGATTCTTTGATTGCTTCAGGAGCGAAGAAGACGATGAATGTAGTGTATGGATGCTCGAATCATCCACCTTATTCAATTCCTAAGGAGTATTTCAAGAAAGGGTTCACAGAAGAGGAAGCTGCAGTTTATTATGCAGACTGTCAGTTGAAGATGCTGTTTAATGAGATTAGAAAGAAAGAATGGGGTAAGAACGCATTGTTCTTGTTTGTGGCTGACCACGGAAGAAACTATGTGTCAAACATCACAGCCAGCAACCATATTCCGCTTATCCTCAATCATCCAGAGTTGACACCAAGAGCAGACGAGACTTTAGGTGTGCAGTATGATGTTATTCCAACGATGTTGGCTTTGACTGGCGTCGAGTACAATGATTATAATGGTTATGGTATCGACCTTGCTCGTTCGAAGAGAGACACAGTGTTCTTCTCATATGGAGAGAAATATGTGTTGAGAACAAAAGACAAACTATATTTGTTCTCACCAGAATCGCGTTATTCCGAGATTTGGGCTGACGACGGTAATGGAGGATTCAAATTGGTTGGAGATGGAGACAAGGCATTTGAAAGATACCTTAAAGCCAACCTACAGTTTGGATTGAAGTTTGTTAACTCAAATTGATGTGAAAAACTTCCTTCAATGTAAGATATTTGTATCAGAATAATATTCCCCTTAATGGGACAGAAAATAGAGATATGAAATTCATAGCTCTATTTTTTGTTATAAGGGGAACTGTTGTACTTAATTAACATTATTTATGTATGGATTTATTGTATATATAGTGTAGAAGACCTATATTTGCCAAAAATTTATGTGAAAAACAAAAAATCAATCAATATGATCAAAAAACTATTCATGAGTGCTGCAATTGCGGCAGTTTCTCTATCTGCTCTTGCTCAGGGAACAGACAGACAGAAGTTGGGTTCCATTACTCAGTCTAATTATCCACAGGTAAAGCTTCCTCTAGGACCTAAGACATATGTTGTGTTGCAGGATGGTGAGGTTGCAAGACAGGGTAGCGTTGTTTACTCTAACGTAGCACTTAACGGCAAGACAATGACAAAGCAGTTGAATCAGGAGGGTGCTGAGTTGATTATCAATATTTCTAATTTGCGTGATGCAGCTCCAATCGATGTTGACCGTTACGATGTAAGACGTAGAGAGTCAAGATGGAACAGCACACCATCGGAGGGTGCTCACCGTCCACGTCCAGGTTACGCATGTGCATTCTTGTACAAGGATTTGAGCTACTTCCTAACTCTTTCTACACCAGATGGAACAGTTCTTTATGAGAACACATTCGCTGAGAGCGGAGACTACAACTCAGGTTGGTGGATTTCAGAGTCATCAGCTGTGGATAGTGTTCAGAGAGCATCTGCTAAGCAGACAATGGCTGGTTTGATTTCTAAGAGCAACGCATCTCTATCTCAGTTGGTAGGTGCATCAAACTTGTGGATGAGAGGTGTTCACTGCTACAAGGCAGAGCCTAAGCGTAAGCAGCCAGATACATACGGCGAGATCAACGAGTGCGTTGACAAGTTGATGAAGGCAACTGAGCTTATCAAGCTTAACGAGTACGATATTGAGTCGTTCAAGGAGCTTACTGAGGGTTGTGTTGAGACTTGGGAGAAGGAGTTGAAGACTAAGAACATGAACGATAAGACAGCTAGAATCAATGCTGAGATCGCTTGCGGTTTGAACTACGACATCGCTCTTTACTACTTGTTCATCAAGGAGTACAAGAAGGCTGGTAAGTACTTCAAGGAGGTCGTTATGGCTGACAAGAGATTCGGTGACGCTAAGTTCTTCGCTGAGAACTGCGACAAGTGGCAGCTTGCTAAGGATGCTTACGAGAAGATGATGGCTGCACAGTAATTTGTGGCTGACTCATATTCAAATTATAAGAGACGCAATTTTATTGCGTCTCTTTTTGTATTTTTTTATTACCTTTGCCGACGATGGTAAATTTACGATATGTATGATTAAGAAAATATTAGTCCTTATGTTTTCTGCTGTGTCGATGATGATATCGGCGCAGGAAGCAGAACCTGAGATGGTCGGAAAATATAGTATGTCCGGTTATCCAAAACTAAAGATGCCGTTGGGCAAGAAAACCTATGCTTTGGTGGAGAATGGCACATTGGCTGAAGACGGTACGTTCACTGCTACTGTGGCACAGTTGCAGAACGAGTCGTTTTACCGTATCGATAATCCTATGGAGACGGATTTTCTTGTTAGATATTCCAAATTCGAGGCTGAATCTCCAATGGCGATAGATAAGTTTAATCCTATGCAACGCAAGCAAAAGATTAAGGTCGGAGCATACGCTGTCCCTACACGTACTGATCCTCCTGGATCTGCTAATATGAAGCCGGGCCAGATTCCGACTCAGATGAACAGCTCTTCCAAATACTACTGTGCTTATATGCACCTTCAGTTCTCTTTCCACGTCGCCATCACTCTTCCTGACAAGACTGTGGCATACGCTGAGGATGTGAAGCTTGGAAAAAATTTCAACTCAGGCTGGCAGACAAGTGAGGGAGCCGCTGTTGCTAAAGTGCAGGAGGACGCTTCGGTGATGTCGTATGAGGCCGTTGTGGGCGAGTTTAGCAGCAAGAAGATCGCTGGGCTTGTCGGTGCTTTGTATTTGTTTAAGGAGAGAGAATTCAATTGCTATTTCGCAAGATCAAAGAAACATGCCGCTGATTATATCGAGATCAACGATGCTATCAACAAGATTAAGAGTGGTATGAGTTATCTCAAGGAAGACGAGTGGAACAAGGATGCTTTCGCAATGGAGACAGACGGTGTGGAGAATGTCTTGACGACGGCTCTTGATAGCGTCGGCTCGGAAAACTATGAATATCTCACTAAGGAGATTGCGTCTGCTATCCATTATGACCTTGGCGTCTACTATATCTTCAAAAAGGAATTTGGAAAGGCCGCAGCTCAGTTTAAGGCTGTTGAGACTGATCCAAAGGAGAAGGGCAAGGATAAGAAGTTTGCCGACGCTGCAGCATTGGCAAAAGATTGCGATAAGTGGCAGAAGGAAAAGGATGCTTACGAGGATCTTTGGAAGAAATAATGTTTCCAGCGATGATTTTTATCGTCGCTGGAGCAATAATCCATCTATCTGAACTTTTATTACATTTCTCTTATATAATTTGAACCTACTTTTGTGTTAGATATATACTCAATTCTAACACTTATGAAGAAATATTTATTCTATTTGGCTGCAGCTTACGGCCTGACCGTGAACGCTTTCGCCGCAGACGGTGTCGACTGTGCAGCTAACGAAGCAAAGGGCATCTACGAGGTGGAGTGCTCCAACGACTACAAAGCCACTGAAGTCTCTGTATCCAATAAGTCGGGCTCAGGTGTGCTTAACCTTAAAGAAGACGACGATTACATCAATCTAACTGTTAATCTACAATCAAAGGGAGCTTACAAGGTCTATGTAGGCTACAATTCAGTATATGGATTTAAGCAGATCAACTGTGCTGTCAATGGTATAGGTGGAAACGCTAACCTTGGCAAATCGGGAGATGAGGCTCAGGATAAGAAGGGCGAAACCCTCGTCGCAACTTTCGATTTTAAGGCAGGAGCAAACACAATTAAATTGTCTCCTATCTGGACTTGGGCTGTTGTCGACTATGTGCGTATTGAAAAGGACAACAATGCTCCTACATACGATTTCAAGGTTTCTGATGTCGACGGAATAAAGGTCGACGGTACAAAATTGCTTGACCATTGTGGAGATGAGTTTGTGATGCGTGGAGTCAATTTGGCATACACATGGTTTAAGAGCTCAGCATACGACCAGCTTGAGGCAATCCATAAGTATGGAGCCAATGCGGTGCGTATTGTGTTGAATAATGGAATTAAGAACAAAGCCGACGACGCTGCATCTGTAAGAAAAATCGCAGACAAGTGTAAGGAGTATGGTATGGTGGCTATCCTTGAGGTTCACGACGTTACAGGAAGCGACAAGATTGATGATCTTTTGAAGGCGGCACAATATTTCGCAAATATGGCATCCTCGTTGAAGGGTACAGAATCATATATCGTGGTGAATATCGCCAACGAGTGGCATAATTCGTCATCTGCAAGCGTTTGGCGCGACGGTTATGTAAAGGCTATTCCTGTGCTTCGTAATGCTGGCATCCGCAACTGTATCATGGTGGATGCAGGTGGATACGGACAGAATGCGGCTACAATCCACACATATGGAAAAGATGTGTTGGCAGCCGACGTCGATAATAATATTCTCTTCTCAATCCACATGTATGGCGGAGCAGGAAACACAAATAATATCATTCCTAATATCGACGGAGTTATCAACCAGGATTTGGCTGTTTGCGTAGGAGAGTTCGGATGGTTCCATAGCGACGGTGATGTTGATGAGGCTAAGATTCTTTCATACTGTAACGAGAAGAACGTAGGTTGGTTGGCATGGTCGTGGTATGGCAATGGAAGTCCCGTGCAGTATCTTGACGTGGTGAAGGATGCATCTAAGAATCCAGTTCTTGCGTCGTACAACAACATCACAATCAACAACTATAACAATACTAAAACATGGAAGGCTTCGGCTGATTGGGGAAAGACAATCACAGACGCATGGAAGGCTGAGGCTAAACCAGCGTCGTTGAATGAATGCCTGGAGACTGATGTTAACGAGGTAAACGGGAGTAACGAAATGAAGTTTTTCTTTGCTGGTTCAGAATTGAATGTGGTTTTGGAGAATAGCGGCGTCGTTACAATCTCAGATATCTGTGGGAGGCAACTCTACGCAAGCGAAATGACAGAAGGCATTAATAAGATCAACGTCAGCAATTTGCACGATGGTGTCTATATTTTGAAAGCCGACGGAAAAGTAAGTAAGTTCATCAAAAGATAAAAGTTTTAAGAAGCGCAAGTAAGCGCGTATGGTAGTAAGTGATGACCATCCTTTGGCGAGTGTCAAGGGATGGTCTTTTTTATTTGTGTGGACGAAAAAGTGAATAAAATAGAAATCGTTTTGAATTAGATGAAAAAAAGTGTAGTTTTGCAACTGTTATTATAAAAGGGAATATGAATCAAAAGTAACAGATCAAAACTTATGAAAGGAAAAACATCAGCAAGTTCTTTGTTTCAAACAAACCTGAGAAATTGGAATCGTGAAACCGCGTTCCTATCCGTAGGTAATTTCAACAACAAGTATTTTGACGAGATTGTTAAGATGCAGGAAGATGCAGTACCGTTTATCTATGAGGAACTAAAAAAAGGTCCAACTCTTTTAGTTCACGCATTAGATAAGATCTATCCAGAAGTGGTGAAGTGTGATGGTTATGTTCCTCTAACAACAATTTGTAATGTATGGTTAAGTATACTGAGCAAGAAGTTCGCACGTTGACAGATGGGTTCCCATCTCTAAAGACAGATTCTAATTTTCAGATAACGAGTGATTGTACTCCAGCATATATTGGAGGTAAGAGATCCTTATAATTATTAAGGGGCTGTCAAATCAAATTTGACAGCCCCTCGTCTTTGTTAATATTCAATTTTGTCCGCTTTGTTCTTCCAAGTGTTGAACACTTTCAATGTGGCGTCACGAAGAAGTTGCTTTCTGCTCATGAATCTATCTTTTGGTTTCTGAGCGATCTCGTCGTAGATGAATTTATCATCAAAACCGATTTCTGCGGCGTCGTGCTGTGTGCCGGCATAGTAGTATTTCTCGATGTGAGCCCAGTACATCGACGACAAACACATCGGACATGGCTCGCAAGATGCGTACAATGTGCAGCCGCTAAGGTCGAAAGTCTGAAGTTTTTGGCAGGCTTCTCTGATTGCCATCACCTCTGCGTGGGCAGTAGGATCATTGTTTAGTGTCACGCAGTTGTGAGCTGCGGCGATGATCTCACCCTCTTTATTCACGATTACGGCGCCGAATGGGCCGCCACCTTCCTCTACACTCTTAGCAGATAGGTCGATGGCCATCTGCATGAATTTGATATGCTGTTCTTCGTTTTTCATAGTATCAATATTTTAATGGTTTATGATTTTGTTTTGGTAAATATAAGGAAAAATGGGGAATAATGTAAATGGGGATGCAAAATTATTGATGGCATTATTTAATTCTTTCTACCTTTTTGAAATGCAAAACGATTGGAAGTTTGCAAAGAGAGTCTTTCTCTACTGGTGTTATATAGTTGTATTTTGCCATCTGCTCCAACACGTGATTACGTCGCTCCAAACATTTATCATATCTTCGTTCACGAGTTGGATTATAGAATGCAGGATTCTGCATCATACCGACAAGCATTGCTGCTTCTTCTGTCTTTAATCTGTCTGGTGTTGTGGAGAAATAGACATCTGCTGCACTGTAGATGCCGATTGCATTGTGGAGAAAGTCAAAAGTATTTAGATATGTAGTCAAGATTTCTTTTTTTGTAAAGAATTTTTCTATGTCTACTAACATTTTTTGCTCTATTGACTTATCTAATAGAGCACCTGGATATACTTTTGTGAATATTAGTATATCCCTTGCTAATTGTTCTGTGATAGTTGGGTTGAATGTCTTTTTCCCTCTTACTATTTCATCGTACATCGCTTTGAAGACGTTTTTGAAATCTATGCCGGAATGTTCATAGAAATTGGGATCTTCAGTTGCAATCAAAGCGTTGACGACGCAACTTGGAATTTCATCGTATGAACAGGAGATTCTTCGACTGGCGTTTTTTGTATCGCGTGAACCATAGGCGTATGCCATCATGTCTTTGGAATTAAATATTTCTTCGACAGTCATGGCATATTTATTGTAGTAGTTCTTTGTCTGGATTATTGTATTAATGTCGAAACCTACGATTATTGATACGAATATCCAAAATATGATTGTTAATTTTCCGCTTATACTCATGATGGGGGAATCTATAATAGATAGAGACGAGGACATGCCCCGTCTCTATATTATTAATCATTAACTATTAAATCAAATGCTAAGGCAATTATATATGAGTTGTCCAAATAACGCTCGCTCTCCGAGCTCGCGTTGGTGTGGGGGTTAGGGCGTTCCGCCCTTAACAATCCTCATTTTGGACAATTGCCAATTATTCAAAGATTCCTTCGACGGCGTTCTCCTCAACTTTCTGCTCGCCTTCGTTCTGGTTCTTACAGTTGTAAGACTCCTTCACATTGAACTTAGTCTTTCTGTCGTAGTGAAGATTAGGATCATCGAATACCTTGTTCATGTAGACACCCCAGATAGGAAGCGCTGTAGATGAACCCTGTCCGTTACGCAAGTTGTCGAAGTGGATATCACGGTCCTCACCACCTACCCATACACCTGTGATTAGGTCTGGAATGAATGCCATAAACCATCCGTCGGAGTTGTTCTGGGTTGTTCCAGTCTTACCTGCCATCTCTGTTTCCCAACCGATTCTATATGTATGCTTTGGATGATCTTTCTCCCAAGGAATAGTAAAGTTGAACGACGCTGCTGACGAACGGATTCTCAAACCTGTACCACCGTCGATCACACCTCTCATCAATGAGATCATCTTCTCTGATGTCTCGTCGCTGAAGATCTCCTTCATGCGTGGACTGAATGTCGCCAATAGGTTTCCATTGTTGTCGAATATGCTCTCCACGTAGACTGGCTCAATCTGAATACCGTGGTTGGCAAACGCTGTGTAAGCGGCGCACATCTCGGAAATTGTCAAGTCACATACACCAAGACAAAGTGAGTAAACTGGCTCAATCTCCTGGTTTTTGATACCGAATGAGTGAAGCAACTTAACGAATCCCTCTGGGTGGTACTGCATCATGATTCTTGCTGAAGTCCAGTTGTTGGATGTCTGCAATCCACGTTTCAATGTGATCATCTGGCCGATCTCCTTCTTTCCTGCCTCACCGTAAGGCACATTCTTTGGCTGCCAGATTGTGTAGTCTTCCTCTCTTGCACCAGTCTGAACCTTAACTGATGGCTGAGTGTTAGCCACCTCGTCGCAAGGGTTCATTCCGTTCTCCATGGCGTAAGCGTAAAGGAACGGCTTGATAGTGGAACCAACCTGACGTCGACCTACAGTACACATATCATACTGGAAGTAGCGGAAGTCCGGACCACCGACGTAGGCCTTGACATACCCGTTCTTTGGATCGATACTCATCATACCGCTGCGTAGGTGGCTCTTGTTGTAGATTAGAGAGTCCATAGGAGAAAGCACAGTATCTTTTGAACCCTTCTCCCAGTCGAACACCTGCATCTGGACAGGAGTGTTGAATGCCTTTTTGATTTCAGCCGCTGATGCTCCAGCAGCTTTCATACGCTGGTATCTATCAGTTAGACGCATTGCCTTCTGAAGCATTGAGTCTCTCTGAGCTTGAGTTGTCTTTGTTGAATATGGAGCAGTCTTGCGTCCCTTCTTCTCCTTGAAGAACAACTGCTGGATATGTCCACCTAGTGTCTCTCTGATTGCGTCCTCTGCATATTTCTGCATACGAGAATCGATAGTAGTGTGGATCTTCAAACCATCAGTGTAAAGATTGTAAGGAGTTCCGTCTGGCTTCTTGTTCTTGTTGCACCATCCGTAAAGAGGGTCAGTGGCCCAAGCCAACGAATCCTCGTAGTACTTCTGACGAGCCCACTTTGGATATTTAGCCTTGTCTGGATGCTCTGCTGTCATCACCTTTCTTAGATGCTCACGGAAGTATGGAGCAAGACCTTCTTTGTGGTCTACCTTGTTGAAATGCAATGTAATAGGGAGTTTAGACAACGAATCTTTCTCTGCTGTTGTGATGAATCCTGCCTTCTCCATCTGGCTGAAGACGACGTTGCGTCGGCCAAGACACATGTCGTAACGCTTCTCACGGTGAGGGTTGTAAAGAGCGGGGTTCTTTAGCATTCCCACAAGCAACGCAGCCTCCTCCTTCTTTAGTTTGTCAGGAGTAGTAGAGAAGTAGACCTGTGCGGCAGAACGAATACCTACGGCGTTGTTAAGGAAGTCGAACTTGTTAAGATACATTGTCATGATCTCTTCCTTAGTGTAGTATTTCTCAAGTTTAGCGGCGATCACCCACTCTGTAGGCTTCTGCATAGCACGCTCGATCTTGTCCTGGGCCACCTCAGTGTAAAGCAACTTGGCAAGCTGCTGAGTGATAGTCGAACCACCACCTGAATTCTTCTGCTGAAGGATCACTGATTTGAAGATAGCACGGAATAGAGATCTAAAGTCGATACCGGAATGCTCCTTGAAACGGATATCCTCAGTTGCGATCAAAGCGTTGACAAGATTAGGGGAGATATCCTCGTAAGCAGTGTAGACGCGGTTTTCACTCGACTGGAAATAACGTCCGAGCACGGCACCGTCGCAAGAGAAAATCTCAGTTGCGAATTTATTTTTAGGGCTTTGTAGCTCTTCTACAGGGGGTAGATGACCGAATGAACCGTTCTTGATTCCTACAAACATTGCGATGATAGCGCCTACAACTATCAAAAAGATTGCCCAGAAGGCAATGGATATTTTACCGCTTATACTCATTTTAATCTGTTCTCTTTGAGAAATAGTCTTCGTTTCCTACAAAACTACTGCTTTTTTCTCTTTTTATGAAGGTTTTTCTTGATTTTCTGCAAAATGAGGATTGTTAAGAGTTAATGTTTGATTTTGGACAACTCGTATATGATTACCTAAATTAATTGCATCAATTTACGGAAATTGCATCATTTTGGCGTAAAATGATGCAATTCTTTTAGGGATGATACAATTATCAGAGTCAGCATATTAAATAACTACATTATCCAGCTCAAAATCGTTGGCGCGATGATGGCTGTCAAGATTCCGTTAAGGGATAGTCCTACTCCGGCGTAGGCTCCGTAACGTGTGCTGATCTCCATCACTCTTGATGTGCCGACGGCATGTGAGGCCGTACCCATACTCAGGCTCTCTCCGATTGGTGTCTTGGCTCTTGAAAGTCCGAAAATGCTCAATCCGAACACTCCGCCAAAGATACCTGCGATCACCACGGCTGACACTGTGAGTGCTGGGATTCCCCCCATCATCTCCGACACTTGCATTGCGATTGGCGTCGTGACTGATTTTGGGGCAAGCGAAAGCACAACCTCATCTGTCGCTCCAAGCCATTTGGCTATGTAGACGACGCTGAAAAGCCCCACTAAACATCCCACCACCTGGGATACAAGTATAGGCACAATTAGCTTCTTGATGTTATCCAACTGTAGGTAGAGTGGTACTCCCATTGCCACAACACATGGTGAAAGCCAGATATCAATGGCTGTTGAAGCCTCTTTGTATTTGCTGTAGTCTATTCCAGTGAATTTCAAGAAAATGATGATGACAGCAATGCTTACCAGAATAGGGTTGAGCAATAGAATATTGGTACGCTTCTGAAGGTGCTTCGACACTGCGTAGACGCCAAACGTCAAGGCGATTAGCACGTATTTATTTTCTAGAATTTCCATTGTGTTTTCTGACAAGTTTATATGTCCAGACGGTTGTTACCATCACTAAAATTGTGCTGACTATAATTGACACAGTGATTGGAATCCACTGGTTTTTAATTAGTTCGTAGTATAGAATCAACGATACTCCTGGTGGAATGAAGAAGAAAGTAAGGTTGCCGGCAAGCACGTTGCTTGCCGATTTCACCCACTGGAGTTTGATCACTCCAATCTTGAGCAAAAACGTAAGAGTTAGCATTCCAATGATCGACGACGGAACAGGAACTCCCGTCAGCCATACCACCAATTCCCCGAATGCCAACATGGCAAAGATGATGAATAGTTGTAGTGCCATTGAATTAGTATTTTATAATAATGCTGCAAAGGTACTAAAAATACGAAATATATGACAACAATACGGAAAGTTTAAGACGTGATTTAGCACACTCCAATAATTCTTTGATTAAGTTAAAAAAATAATTATTCACCTGCATTCCTGTCGGATCTACAAACATTACCGGATTACCGAGGCAATAGAGATAACGGTTGTAGTTCATCCAGTTGCCCTCATCTGCAATGAGCGGATCCGGACTCAAGAAAACTGCATGTGGCTGGCTTGTAGATTTACGGGATCTGACGTTGGCTATGTAAGTCAACAGTTTCACTGTTGGATGTTACCCGATTCCATCCTGGCTTTACTGGATTGTGTAAGAGGTGAAACAAGATTAGAATTTAATTTTAACAATTTATTTGCTATGTCTTTTAGAATTCCACCGTGTAGCTTGCTGCGTATTGTGGACGGAATGTGTCGGAATCAAACGCGTCGTCGTACATTCTCAGACCGAATCCGAAACGCATGATTTTGTTTTGTTTGCCTCTATATGATAGTCCGAAGCGTGGCTGGAACACCCACTTGCGATATTCGTCATATGAGATGTATGGTCCGGCTGACAATTCTACGAATGGAGCGAATGGAGTTGGTGCCGACACCACAAAATCAACCATAGGTGAGAAGGCTAACAACTCGATCGCCTCAATCTCAAAAGTCAAACCAACGTAGGCAACGTGATTGAATCGGTATCCCATACCACCATTCAACACGAATCCCCAGTTTTCAGAACCAATCTTATCCTCTCTGTCGCTGTAGTCAGCCCAAGCGATTGTAGCTCCCACGTTGCCACGCCACTTGAATGTGCCTGGACCATATTTGCTCTTGGCGATTGTAGAGTCTTTTTTGTTACGCTGTCTGATAGATAGTTTCTTTACTGTGTCTTGTTTCTCCTCCAAGTCTTTTGGCTCAGCTGCCTTTTTCTTTGCTTCAGCCTTTTCTTGGCGTTTTCTATCTTCCTTGGCCTTTTCGCTTTCTTTTTCTGTAGTTTTCTTGTCTTTATCTACTTTTTTGTCTGCCTTTGGTGAATCCGTCTTTTTAGAATCCGCCTCTGTTTTTTCCTTTTTTCTCGCATCTTCCTCTTTCTTCACGTTGTGTTCGGCGGCCTCCATTCTTGCTCGTTCCTCAGCTCTTGCTTTTGCTTTGGCTCTTGCTGCCTCACGTGCCTTTTCCACCTGAGCCTTACGCACTTGCTGTAGAGAATCCGACGGAGTCTGTGCAAACCCAGATAATGATATAAGTAGAGTAGTTATGAATATAAGTAGTCTGTACATAGTTCAAAAATTTAATCGACGTCACAATGTAACGTCGCACTTAACCGTAACGCCGCTCGTGTTTTCGTTATCGTCTTCGTTTTCGTTATCGTCTTCGTCATCAATCTCTGAATCTGCGAGTTAGCTCGCCAAACTCTTCGATTCGTCTGTCTCTTAGGAACGGCCAGATTCTGCGAACATTCTCGCTTCTCTCCATATCGATGTCGACGATGACGCTCTCCTCTTTGTCTGTAGGTCCTTCGTAAAGAAGCTCACCTTGTGGGCCTGCGACGAAGCTGCTGCCCCAAAACTGTATTCCGCCAGTCACACCTGATGGATCTGCCTCGTAGCCGACGCGGTTGACTGTCACCACAGGTAGACCGTTGGCAACTGCGTGTCCGCGCTGCACCGTCATCCATGCTCCACGCTGACGAGCCTTCTCGTCGTCGGTGTCAGTACTCTCCCAGCCGATTGCGGTAGGGTAGATGAGCATGTCTGCTCCGGCAAGAGCCATAAGTCTCGCTCCTTCTGGATACCACTGATCCCAGCAAACCATAAGGCCAAGTTTGCCAAGGGAAGTCTGGATTGGGTGGAATCCCAAGTCGCCAGGAGTGAAATAGAATTTCTCGTAGTATGCAGGATCGTCTGGAATATGCATCTTGCGATACTTGCCAGCGATTGTACCGTCTTTCTCAAGCACAACAGCAGTGTTGTGGTAAAGGCCAGTGGCACGTTTCTCGAAAAGGGAGATCACGATCACCACGCCAAGACGTTTTGCCACAGCGGAAAAATAGTCGGTAGATTTGCCAGGGATAGACTCAGCCAAATCGAAGTTGTCAACGTCCTCCACCTGACAGAAATATAGAGAGTTGTGAAGCTCCGAAAGCACGATAAGCTGTGCTCCCTTCTTTGCCAACTCCTCGATCTTAGAAGTTAGTTTCGCGATATTCTGCTCTACATTTGCCGTATGGCTCTCTTGAATAATTCCGACCTTCATATTGTTGTTGTGTATAGTTTCTGCAAAGTTATGAAATTTGATGGAATAATTATAACAATATTTTCAAAAGACGGGGCATGCCCCGTCTCTACGCAATCTCTATCTCTAAGCTCTAAGCTCTAAGCTTTAAGCTTTAAGCTTTAATCTCTAATCTTCTCATACGCCTCGTTGATCTTCGCCATCATCTCCTCACATTCCTGAATCCTACCGGCATTCTTCGGTAAATCAGGATGGTGCTCCAACGCAAGAGCATGATAGGCTTTCTTGATCTCCTCTTCAGAAGCGGAATTATCCAAACCTAAAACGGCATAATATGGATTAAGGTATGCGATGGAACGCTCTCCCGTCGACGTCTGCTCTTTTTGCTCATCTTCAAACTCAGTACGAAGAGGGCCGTAGCGTTTTATGAAAAGATTGATATAGTTCTTATTGAATTTTAAGTCGACAAGAATCTGCATCAAGAATTCCCACTCGTCGTTGTGGATGCCATCTTGCACAAACGATAATTTGAAAAGTAGATCGACGAACGATTTCTTCTCCTTCAAATCCATTGCTTTTGCATGTTCCCCATAGAATTTCAAATCATCTTCAGTGTATTCACTTTCATAGATATATTCTTGAATTGTGGATTTGTCGAATCCAAACAATCCCTTCAACAACTCTTTCTGGCTATACATTGCGCTCTCATTCAATGCGCATATTTTCTGAATCATTGCGAAATAGTAGAAATATACTACCTTTTCCCATTCGTTATTATTACCTCCCTCTTTTGCAACCGCTAACTTGAGAAGCAATTTTTTAAAACGTTCTTTTTCGTTTGGACTCATTTCTCTACAGTGGGAGGAAAAGAAATCTAAGTCATCTTGATTATATTCAGTTTCAAAAATGAATTTGTTTATTTCTGTCTTATCTAAGCCAAACAGTCCTATTAGCAGTTTCTTTTGAGCATCTGTTTGCATAGGATTGACCTTACATGCTTGTTGCACCTTTGCGAAATAGAATATGTGTCTTGCTATATGGTATTGATGTTTTGCTTCTTTTTCACTTATGCCAAAGTCGTCAAGAAAAGCGTCTCTTTTTTTCTTTTGCGTTATGAATTCTTTGATCGTATCAAATTTTATGAGATGTGTTAGATTTAATAAAAACAACTCTAAGGCAGCCTTAATATTATCCAAGGCTTTTTCTTTTATAATAACTACATATATACTCAAAAAGGGGAAAAATATAAATAGCCAAAATTCATGATCCCAAATTGCTATTCCTGTTAATATAAAAGGAAGGAGAAGAGTAAAAATGGTAAGAATGAGACAAATAAAGGTTACTGGCACACAAAGTATCTGAAATATTTTAAGCAGAATCGTCTTCAAAATAGTCCATTCAATGGAACTGTTTTGTGATTCTTCGTATCTTACAATGAATTCTTTATCTGATATATTCATGACTTCCAATTAGTTTCTAATCTTCTCATACGCCTCGTTGATCTTCGCCATCATCTCCTCACATTCCTGAATCCTACCGGCATTCTTCGGTAAATCAGGATGGTGCTCCAACGCAAGAGCATGATAGGCTTTCTTGATCTCCTCTTCAGTGGCAGAATTATTCAAACCTAAAATGGCATAATATGGATTAAGGTATGCGACGGTACGCTCTCCCGTCGACGTGCTATCTTTACGCTCATCCTCAAACTCAGTGCGTAGTGGACCGTAGCGTTTTATGAAAAGATTGATATAGTTCTTGTTGAATTTGAAGTCTGCGACTATCTGCATCAAGAGTTTCCACTCGTCGTTGTGGATGCCATCTAACACGATAGCCAATTTGAAGAGCAAGTCTACGAATGATTTTTTCTCCTTTAAGTCCATTGCTATTGCAAGTTCCCCATAGAATTTCAAATCTTCCTCAGTGTACTCTTTTTCAAAGACATATTTTTTGATAGTGGCGTCGTCGAATCCAAATAATCCCTTCAACAAATCTTCTTGGCTATAGCTCGCATTGGGGTTTAGCCTGCATACTTGCTGGATTATGGAGAAATATCTCAAGTGTTTTTTTACTGTTTCAAATTCATCGTAAATTTTGTTGCATTCGTCTTCGCTCAAGTTTGTTTTTTCAAGGAGTATTCTTTTTCTGGCAATTTTCTCCTTTCTATCTTTGAACTCACATATTATATATAAAATGAATATGGATATCGTGCTGACAATGCCAGCAAGAATGCCGAAGAAGATGGAAAAACCAAAAATCTCACATATCCCTATAACAAAAAAACAAACAATAATAGAAACGTATAAGAATACAAAAAGGAAGAATATGCTGAGACCTAATTTGTCCAAGCATCCATCAAAATCCGTACAATGACGCAATTCCTTGTATTCCTCTATAAATTCTTTTTCTGATATATTCATGACTTCTATTTAGTTTCTAATCTTCTCGTACGCTTCGTTGATCTTCGCCATCATCTCCTCACATTCCTGAATTCTACCGGCATTCTTCGGCAAATCAGGATGGTGCTCCAACGCAAGAGCATGATAGGCTTTCTTGATCTCCTCTTCAGTGGCAGAATTATTCAAACCTAAAATGGCATAATATGGATTAAGGTATGCGACGGTACGCTCTCCCGTCGACGTGCTATCTTTACGCTCATCCTCAAACTCAGTGCGTAGTGGGCCATAGCGTCTTATGAAAAGATTGATATAGTTCTTGTTGAATTTTAAATCTTCGAGTATCTGCATCAAGAGTTTCCACTCGTCGTTGTGGATGCCATCTTGCACGATTGCCAATTTGAAGAGCCTGTCTATGAATGTTTTCCTTATTGGTAAATCTTTGGATAATAAACGTGTGGTGTAAAACTCAATGTCACGATTTGAATATTCTTTATCAAAGACGTATTCTTTCACGACAGAATCGTCCATTTCATACCAATCTTTTATCAATATGGTTTGATTATATTGGGCAGACGGATTCATCTTACAAACTTGTTGAATCCAGGGCATATATATGACTTTATTATTTATGAATTTGTAGTGCTTATAAGCTGTGATTTCATTCATCCCACATTTTTTCTGAAATGCCTTTCTTTCATGAAGTAAATTTGGTATTGTTAACTCATTATAAAATATTTTGATATTATCCCATAAAGTAGGGATTGTCTTAGTAGCTAGTTTCCCCAAAGGCCAAACCGAAATCGAAAGAATGATAGATAAAATAATTAGGTCTGAGTAAAAACTGTAGATAGCCCCAAAGGCTAAAACTAGGAGCAGTGATATGAAGAAAATTATACCACATAATAAAAGAAATATTAATATAAGGGCTACGGGAGCTTCAATTATGCCTAGAATATACATAAAACCGCTGGCCTTTTTTTCGTATTCCTCTATGAATTCTCTATCTGACAAATTATTGACACTCATTTAGCTGAAACCTGAAACTTGAAACTACTCCCTAATCAGAGAGAAATGACCGACATACACTTTGTCGAT
The DNA here is from genome assembly GCA_024401495.1 of Paludibacteraceae bacterium. The sequence goes on along the minus strand of JAKSKW010000010.1, from coordinate 12,931 downwards.
GACATCAACATTCAATTCATACCAGTAGTCGGAAGATGGCATAGGTTTGCCATTATACGTTCCGTCCCATCCTTCTGAATCTTCTGATGTGAGTGTGGCCAATTTCTTTCCCCAACGGTCGAAGATATTCATTGTGGTTCCTGGATAGACTATTACTGCATCAGGTATTCTGAATGTGGAGTTCTCTCCGTCAGAACCAGGCACGAAGTAACTCTGTAATTCAAAAGGAGGAGTGATGACGGTGAACGACGTGTCTGTCCTGCAACCTGCTATGTCGACGATGCTCAACGTATGTTTGCCAAACCCTACATGCTTCTTCACATTGTCTGCCACATCGTTTGCCGCGTCTTTACCGTCGACAATGAACTGATAATCACCGTCGCTCTCCATATTGATAACCACGTCGTCAAGACCGATTGAATCAATGGACGCCAATTTAGGTGTGGCTCCGACCATCAAGGTGAAATCTTTTTCAAGCACACATTTGCCACGGTAGGCAGTCACGACATATTTGTTTTCCACTCCGTTTGGCACGACGGTGATGATTGGAGAGGTTGAGTTGTCGTGTTCCCACTCGTATCTCTCTGCATCCAGACTGCTGGCGTCTATCTCTGTGCTGTCTCCCTCACACATGATGCTTCCGGCTTCGATATTGCCGTTCATCTGCGGCTGCACACTGACGTTGACTGTCTTTGTCTGCGATGGACAATCTCCGTTTTTGATTATGACGTTGTAGTTTTTTGTGGTGTATGGCTTCAGTGTGGCTGACGCTCCTGAATTGGATACGCTCATGTCGTTTCCTGTTGTCCAGATGAAAGATGCTTTGTCGCTGTTTGGCGAAACGACTATGTTTACTTCCACTTCGTCTCCTTGGCAGATTGTGTCGGCAGATTGCTCAATGGCCACTGTCAACGGAGAATAGATGTCTGGTTGAGTGGCGGATACAATTCCGTCGGCTGGACAACCGTCGCAGACAAGTTCATAAGTGTAACTGCCGATATCGTTTGCAGAAACATTGTTGACTCTCAATGCCTTAGTCTCTTTGGCTATTTCTGTGCCGTCTTTCTTCCACACTACGCTACATCCATCCACATTGCTTATCTCTGCGGCGATATATCCGTCGTAGCAACTGCTCCACTTGGTTGTCTTAACCTCAGGTTGGATGTTTATAATTGTCACATCAAAAGTGAATGATGTCTCACAATCGTTTGAGTAGACGACGGTGTAGGTGCCGGCTCCCTCAACATCAAATTTTGCGACGTCGCCAGCAAATGAGTAGGTGCCTAATTTCTGACTGCCTTTCAAGACAGTGAAATCGGTTGATGTATGTTCGATTGTGGCCTCCACTGATACCTTGCCTCCGCAGCTGACGAATTGGGTATTTTCCAGTTTGTTGAAATTGCGTGTTTTGCTGCCCTCTGTAAACTGGATTTTTCCTGCTACTTTGCCTGTGCCGACGGTGATTTCCCATGTGCCTGTGGTTTTGCAGACTCCAGATGTCACGGTGTAACTAAGATTCAAATCGCTGTTGCTCATCTTCACGTCGACGCTAGGTGCTGAGGCGTTGGAAATTGAATTAGGGTAGTCGCTATCCCATTGTATGCGGACAAACGAGGCAGTTGTGCCTTCAATCGTCACTTTTCCTTCACTATTTGGGCAGAGATGGTTGTCTCCGTCTACCCTGATGCCGATAGAATCAGCGGTGACATTAACGGATGTCAGTTCACTCCAGCATCTCTCTCCGTTCACTATCTCATATCGTTTGACGTAGAGCGGGTGTATGCCTCTCTTGCTGAAACTTGCGGTTGTGGTTAACTCGTTATTGTTTGCGTCATACCATTGTAAATTGGAATCCGAACTTAAATCCGACAACTTAACCTCTGTTTTGTCGTTGAGGCAGATGGCAGTCGTTGTTGTCGACGGAATTGTCGGCTGTCCGACAGTTACTTTCACCGGTATTATCGCACTTGCTAACTTACGGGTTATCTCAGTCTGCTGGATATAGATGGTTTTGATTCCTACTTCAGAAGCGTCGAAAATGTAGTCGACATGTGTTACGCCGGGAGATAGAGTAGTGGCTCCACTCATGTTGGCATTAGGGCTGACACTGAGAGTATAGTTCGACTTGCTGTCGGAGTTGTTTTCAAGAGTGATGTTTGCGTCAAAACCGTCTTTTGCATGGGGATCGTTGAGGCAGAGAGTGATGTCGTCTGCGGATGGAGACGGACATTGGAACAGATCTGCACTTATTGTCCAGTCTACTGATTGAGAGCATACGCCATCAGTCACTTTGGCTGTCAGCGTCACGTTGGAAGCTCCCATTTTGATGTTTACCTCATTTTTGTCAGCATCGCCTACGATGGCATCAGCGACGTTGCTGCTCCACACCACTTTGGCATTCTCACTACCCTTTATAGCAAGTTCGGCTTTACCTGCTTGGCCTGGCAACAATACCTTATCTCCCGATATTGCGACATCGAGTGAGTCGGCATGAATGACGACTATGGCTGCTTGGCTCAGACATTGTTTTCCGTTGACGATTTCAAACTGTTGTACGTTGAGTGAGATATCGCCACGTATTTCGGTAGAGATGGTACCAGATATGATATCATCCTTAGAGTCTTTCCAAATTATATTCTCTTGGTTTCCAGCAGATAATGGAAGTGTTTTGATTGTGTTCGCGCAGATGTTGACGTTTTTTACAGCAGGTGCTGCTGGCTGTCTCACAACCACGTCAAATGGCACCACCTCGCTATATTCACCGCTTGCGACCTGCTGTTGACGGACGTAGTAGGTTGTTGTGCCTGCAGTGGAGACATCGAAAGTGTGGTCGAAATGAGTTGCGCCTGCGGCTAACGCAGTAGCGTCGCTCAAATCTGGATTTTTGCTGAATTCAAGGATGTAGTTGTTTGCCGACTCAGTGGCTTCTGTAGTCAAACCGATAGTGGCATTGAATCCGTTTGCCGCGTCGGGATCATCCACGCAAAACTCCAAGTTGTCAACCGTTGGTTTTGGCACCACGTATCTCATGAGATAGAGTGTGGAAGTTTTGGCTATACCTCCGCATCCACAATCTTTAGCCACAGTGTATTGGTCGATAGTTGTACCAGAGGTAGACGGTACCTCAGGAATGTAAGTCTCAAAATTAGGAATTACTTTTCCGCTCTTATCCTTCCATATCAGTTCACAATTGTTGGGATTTTCCACCAAGTCGGTTCCATAAAGAGCTTTAGCCTTTTCTAAAATGCTCATTGTGTATGCTCCTCCTGAAATGTCGGCAGGAGTGAAGCTCACATATGATTTGACAAGGTGTGGGGCACTGTTTCCCATCACAGGAAGGGTGATTTCTATACCTTGGCTATAACAGCTTCCGCTCTTCACTTGCATCTTGTAGATGTGGTTACCTTCAGGCAATGTGGTCACTTTTAGAAACTCAAGCATACCTATCGGATTGTCGTTAGCATCATACCAATGGTAGTTGCTCGACATGTGCTGCATGATGAAATTGTTGGCTGCGGTAGGCATGTTGCCCGAACAGTATGGATCAACAACTGGAGGAGTGACGTCGTTTACGTGAATAGCGTCGAAGGTGATCTCTTCAGTCCAGCTACCGGCACTTCCGTCGGCTGGAGTGATTTTGATATAGTAAGTCTGCGACTCAGTCTTTATGTTGTCTGGATTGATCACCGCTCTGTCGACGATGAATTCAATGTCATTAGGATTTTCATCAGTGTAGGTTGCTACCGCTTTAGAAGGGTCGCCAACATCGGATTTGTTTGTGTAGATTTCTGCGTTGACGTTGCCAATAACTTCAGATTCCATGTTAGCAGCCACAATACGGATGTCTCCTGTTTTGGTCTGGTCACATAGGAAATAATTACCGTTTTTATCACGACGGGCATTGCTGTAAACATTGAATATGGGTTCGGCCAGCGCAGTTGTTACGCCAGCTAACATAGCCATGGTTAGGATGTGTTTTGCTATAACCTGTCTGATTTTCATTTAGCTACTTGATTGGAGAGATAGACTCCACAATGAAATAAACCTCCTCTTTGCCAAAAGCCAAGGGGTTGGCATAAGGCTTTGTCTTGCCGATGATTGAAAGCTTAGTGCCTTTTGCAAGAGATTCAACTTCTGCTTTTCTCGATTCCTCTATCAAGAACACCTCTCCGTAAAGTTCTCCGTTGAGAGTGCTCAATTCACTTTCCTTGCCACCGATGCGAGTACACTGGAAGATGTAGTACCCCTCTTTCATGAACGGTGGAATACGGTAGTATTTTGGAAGACCATGCTGATAAAATTCAGCGTCGATCTGAACTGGAGAGTCTGAGAATTTCTTTGCATAGACAGGATTCATCACTCTTGTGAATGATTCAGTCGCAACTTCCGCGTGTGCGGCCAATCCTGCAAGTAATATGGCAAATATTGTAGTCAGTCTTTTCATACTATCCCTTTGTTTGTGTTCTTTAATGTGTTTGAGAGACGTAAGTCTGTGAGCCTCTACATGTGTTATGTGCGTAAAATTACTAAAAATCAACTAATCAGCGTTATTCTTTGATGAATTTTGTGTGATATTTGCCTTTGCTGGTAGAGATTTCTAGAGAATAGATGCCGTTTGGCAACCCTTTTATGTTTAATTCGTGAACATCGGATTCCAACTTTCCCGTCGAATTGAACACTTTAACTTCTCTAATCTCATCCGGACATTTGATGTGGATTTGATTTCTTGCGGGGTTAGGGTAGACGGTGATATAGTTGTCGTCTTCAGTATCGTCATTTTTGATATTCTTGATTCCCGAACCGTTTGCATCCCTCACTGTTGCGTTTATGAGTAGGCACCCCACGTTATTGTCGAATGGGTGGCTTTCATAAGACTCCCATGCTCCGTTCTGTTTGAAATATGCGGTTTTTGTATCAGATGAGGCTGCAAGCAATGCAAATTCTACATTCTCATAGTCAGTGTGGAATGAGACGAAGAAGGTATTGCCCACCGTCACCACAGAATCCAATCTGATGTAGTTCTCCTTGTACGACCAGTTGTCGACGGGTGTGTTGGAAGTTCCGCCGACGCCCATTATATATTCGCTTGCTGACACCTTCACAATTGATTCATAAACAAGCGTTTCTGGCTTGTCTTCTCCTGTATAGATTCTTAAAAATACTGGTTTGTTGACGTCGTATGTTCCTAGTATTGGAGTGAATGAGACTCCGTGAATCTCCGTCGAAGAATATTCCGACGTGAATTTTTCAGCAAACTCTTCCAATCCAACACTATTGGTACCGGATGCATATCCATAGTCTTTTACGAATGGTTCAATCACTTCGGAGAATTTACTATAGTTTTTTAATGAGGAGCAGCGTCGTTCATAGGATTCTCTACCATTTAATCTAATAATTCCATAGCGAGAAGGATCCAGCACTGACATTATGTCGGTAGGTTGGGATTGTGGATTATTCCATACATTGTTTAGACGCCAAAATTTGTCGTTGCCTCTTTTGCTACAGAGTGATGCACCTCCGGATAAAGCGCCGATAATCAAACCGTTTCTGTCGTAAAGAGGTGCTCCTGAAGAACCTCTTTCAGTAACTCCTATAGCCCAGTCGCTAACAAGCCAATGAGAGTCTGGGTCAAGCCCGTCCACAGGGAAAGAATAGGGCTGAGGATCGTTGTCGCCTATGCTTATTTTCATCAAATCACCGCTAGGGTGGTGAATACAAGTGACGGGACCATAAGGATTCGACTCTATGTTCCATCCGCTTTCGTATGTCATATAGTCGACAGGTGGACGCTTCGACAGTTTAAGCAAAAGCATGTCTTTGCCGGCGTTTGAACTGACAACTTGGCTACCGGAGATAGATTTTTCGTAGCTGCCGATTATTCTAGTCTCGCATAGAGAAGAGTTGTAGCCAAAGTAGAAGATAGACTTGCGGGCAAGTGTGGAATCAAACTGTTTCGTGTAGTCTCGCAGACAGTGTGCGGATGTCAGCACGAAGGCGTCGGAATCCTCACCGTCAGTTGCGACGAGAGTCCCTGTACAAAACTGGTTGCCATTGACAATGATGAGGCATGCTGCTCTACATTGGTCTTCCACTCCGTCGTCTTGGCAAACGACATCCATCTCACAATAACTGGCCTTATTATGTGCTGGTAGCAGACGCAGTTCCTCAAATCCCACATTGACCGATTCTATAGTGGCAGAGAATGAATCTGCCGTCGTAATCGGCACCTCACACTGAATCATGACACTGTCGCCAGATACAGGCGTCGTCGCAAATACATTTCCTGAGAATGACTCGTTGGTGTAGGCTCCGTAGATTTCCCTGCCGTCGGGACGGGAGAGAAACATCTTAGCATTAGAAGGAAGCGTGATTGGGTTGAAAATCAAGTTTATAGATTTAGCATTGTCGCTGTAGATAAGCAAACGGTAGATAATCTTATCTTCACAGATAGACGCGGAGGCCTCTTTTGTGAGGTCGATACTCACTTCGTTGGGATAGGCAAACTGGTTAGAAGCTATCTCCATTGTTGTGTCGGGAGAGATTGAGATAGAAGGGAAGGACACCGACGATCTTGTCTGCATAGTGGAGGTAGGCAGACCACCAAAACTGATTTGCGCGTGGGATTGCAAACTTAACGTCGCAATTATTATGGAAAATATTAAAAGTAATCTATTCACAATTAATTTGTTTGTTGCAAAGATAATTTGAAATAATGGAATTGTCATACATAATTATGAATTATGGATTATGCATTATGAATTGAATTTGCTAATTTTGCGTAAATTTAAGGACATCCTATATGAATGAACGAAATTTTTTCAACGATCCGTCTATCGCGGTGACACGAAATTTGTTAATAATCAATATTTTGATTGCTCTTGCTACGATTGTATCTCACAAGGTGCAACCAAGTTTTGATTGGTATTCCTATTTTTCTTTGCATTTTTGGAAGAGTTCTGCTTTTCACCCCGCTCAGCTTTTCTCATATATGTTTTTGCATTCCATGTATGAGTTTAATGGGGCGAGCGAATCAATTTCTTTAACACACGTCATATTCAACATGTTCACTCTATTTATGTTCGGACCGATGTTGGAGCGAGTGATGGGCTCAAAGAAGTTCATTATTTTCTACTCATTCTGTGGAGTGGGAGCGGCAATCGTGCAGGAGTTTGCATGGACTTATGATTTTTGGCCTATGCTTCAGAAGCTGGATGTCATTACGGGAGAGATTGCGGAAAGAGTCGCAGACGGTAGTCTTCAGACATCGTCATATATAGTAGACCATATAGAGATGCAATCTATGGAGCAATGGAAAGAATATTCGGATTCTATTTTATGCCGTCCTACAACGGTGGGAGCTTCAGGTGCGGTTTATGGTATATTGTTGGCATTCGGAATGATATTTCCAAACATGTCGTTGTTTATCATGTTTATTCCAATTCCTGTAAAGGCCAAATATGTCGTGATTGGTTACGCATTATTGGAATTGTACCTTGAGTTCCGTGGCTTGGATGCTGGTGTGGCTCATTTAGCTCACCTTGGTGGTATGTTGTTCGGTTTTATCTTGATTTATTATTGGAAGAGAAAGGGAGAGATAAACAACGGATTTGGAGGGTTGATGTAATTAGTATAAAGTGTGGAGACCGGGATTTTCGACGAAATAAAAAAGATGCTCCGACGTGGAGATTCGCTCACGTGGTTGATTGCGATCAATAGTGTGGCATTTGTTGTCGTGTGTGTCGTTTCGGCAATAGGCAAGTTTGCTACTGTGGATATCAGCTGGCTCTATAGATGGTTTTTCCTATCGTCGTCTTGGTGGCATGTGTTGACGCATCCTTGGCAGATACTCACATATGCTTTTCTACATAGTGATTTCATACATTTCATACTCAATGTGTTGCTGCTTGCGATGGCTGGCAAACTCTTTAAGATGTTTTTCTCAGAAAGAGATTTGACGGGAGTGTATATAATGTCAGCATTGATTGGTGGACTCTGCTTTGTCATTGGTGGTGAGATTATTAGTGCTAACGGAATGTTGTCGGGCTGTTCCGCTCCAGTGATGGCGTTGATTGTCGCCCCCTCCGTCTACGCTCCAGATTATGAGATCTATCTTACCTTGATAGGAAGAGTGAAATTGAAATGGATAGCGTTAGTGTACGTTGTGATCACACTGCTTAATATGTTCAGTGTCAATTGGGCAGGTCAGTTGGCTCATATTGGTGGCATTGCAACAGGAGCTGCCTTTGCATGGGTTTTGAAGAATAAAAGAAAAAATATCACAGCATGGCTTTGGAAAATTGTTGATGCGACTACAAAAAAAGACCAGCCTAAATTCAAAGTCGCTTACCAGAATTCTGATTTCCGTATCAAGACGGAGAAGGAATTGCTTGATGATATTTTAGATAAGATAAAAATCAGTGGATATGACTCATTGTCAGCAACAGAAAAAGAGTTCTTGCGGAAAATGGGAGACAACTAAAAAGGTTTTCTCTACGTTGAAGGGCGTGGTGCTTCTTGTACCGACGTTGCTCATACTCTTTGCAATGCTTGGAGCGTGGGTATGCAGGTATATTGCGCCGTCTGATTTTATGCCTATCGCGTATTTAGGGTTAGCATTCCCGGTGACTCTTATTGTATATGTAATATGGGTAGTAGTGCTCTTGATATTCGGAGCTTGGAGACATTTGTTGTTCCTTTTGCCAACATTGATATGTGTGCCGATCATGTTGGACACATTTCCCCTCAATTTTTCGGAGACAGAAAGCGATGCGAAAACCAAGACATACAAGTTGCTAACATATAATGTAGGAGCATTTAAGTATGTCGACGGCTCGGCTTCTGGAATAGCGGATTTGATAATGCGGGAGGATTTTGATATTGTCTGTTTGCAGGAGTATATTCTTCATAGAGCGGAAAATGATGTGAAGTTCAAGAAAGTCCTCAAGAATTATGCGTATACTACGGTTGGGGATATGTCAATGGACAGCTACAACCGTGTTGTTACTTTTTCAAAGTACAAGATTTTAAAGAGTGGATTGGCAAGCAAGGGTAAAGGCGCAAACAGAGCTATTTATTCTGATATAGTGATTGATAATGACACGGTGAGAGTGATAAACGCTCATCTTGCGAGCAATCATATCTCTACTGTAGACAAGCAAGAGATAGACAGCCTCCGTCATGGACAGAAGGTGGACAAGGTGAAGGACAAGATCCATACGCTTGATAAAAAAGTCTCCGATAATTATGTTATCCGTGAACATATGGCGTGCGATATTGATAGTGTGATTTCGATTTCGAGACAGAAGATCATCGTTTGCGGAGACTTTAATGATGTGCCGGTATCGTATGTTTACCACAAAATAAAAGGAGATAAGTTAAGTGTGGCAAATGAAGAGTTGGGATGGGGATACAATTATACATTCCGTGAGTCTCCATTCTATTTTTGTATAGATCACATCCTTTATCAAACTGATGGATTTGACTGTTTGAAATATGAAAGACGCAGAGTGCCTTATTCAGACCATTATCCGAGTGTTATGCAATTTTCTATCAAACAATAGATTAAGAAAAAAGTTTCAAAATTTATTGGTTTTTATTTGGTAAAGATGCGAATAAAGTATACTTTTGCATCGCAATTCCGAAAGGAGAGTTGCTGAATGGTGCCATAGCTCAGTTGGTAGAGCAAAGGACTGAAAATCCTTGTGTCCCCGGTTCGATTCCTGGTGGTACCACTTCAATTGGTCTTATAGCTCAGTTGGTTCAGAGCATCTGCCTTACAAGCAGAGGGTCCTAGGTTCGAATCCTAGTGGGACCACCAAAGAGGGAAACAGAACAACCTCTTAAAACAAAAGTTCGATTGGTCTTATAGCTCAGTTGGTTCAGAGCATCTGCCTTACAAGCAGAGGGTCCTAGGTTCGAATCCTAGTGGGACCACCAAAGAGATACGATAATTATCGTGTCTCTTTTTTTTGTTTATGGCATTTTACGAGTGTTGTTTCGCTTTAGTTATATTTCCCTAAATAACATAATTTAACATCGAATTTGACACATATCGAAAAAATGTATTAAATTTGACACGTCTAATTGTGGATAATACTCATCTCGCATTATGACATTATATAATAGGGGACTTATAAATGGTATGATTAAAAAGGATTTACGATGAATAAATACTTATTAACTTTAATAACAGGTATGGGGCTATTGCACTCAGCGACTTCTATGGCGCAGTGTGTTGTGGCTGCCACTGATTTTAATACAAGTTCAGACCTATGCTGTCCGAAACTGACTTCGGATAATGAACCAGGAGGATGGTATGACGAAGACCTTGACTGGAAGAAGTTGTGTAAGGCGGATATGTTTACCGGACCTGAGTTCGCTAAACAGCAAGGTGTTGGTGGTGTGTTCGCAAGCGATGGAAGTAACGATATGGAAAAAATCGACGATATCTTCCATCTTAACAATCTTCAGGCAGACGGAAAAAAAGCTCAGTATGGATACTCAACCGTCACTGCTCAGCCAAAACTTATACATTCATTCTGTAAGGCGAATGAGACTGCAAATAATATGTATGTCAACATTGGCTCTGCACCTTTGTGCCCAATTGTTTCATACACGGTGTATGGCTTGACTCCAGGAACGACTGCCGAGCTGTCATTCACGTTATACAATTTGTTAGATCCTACATATTTTGATCATCTTGCGACAAATATATGCAAGGGTCCAAAAGCTCCGCAGATAGGTGATTTTATCACAAAGTATAACTATTCCAACACTGGTGTTATCAATGGTAACAAGTTGGGATTCGGAGTTGTGTCGAGTGATGATAATGTAGCGTTCAACACTTCATATAATAATGCACTTCAGTTGACTAATTCCAAAAAGGCAACTGAAGCAACTGCTGACTATGGAAAATCAACTAAAGTGACTCATAAGGCTACTGTCCCAGAGACAGGTACCGTCACTTTCTATTTCTATCGTACAAGCGACTGTTTCCAGATTCCTATCGGTATTGATGACATTAAGGTGACAGGCGAGGTTAAGCCAGTGCTTTCAAGTACAGGTAACCCATGTCCTGAAATGCCATTGCGTGTGATCACTAAGTCGAGCTACCCTGATGGCACAAAATTCTCATGGAAGGAGTCGAAGACGGGTCAGACATCAACTGATCCTAGTTTCAATTTTGTTCCAGACAAAGCCGACACAGATTATAGTATCACTCTTGAGGTGACTCTTCCTGGATGTAAGGCATCCAAGTCGGAGGTTTATCCTGTTCATTCAGGAACTTGTTGTACGAGTGCCGACGGTGCTCCAATGGCGATGACAAACTTGTTCTTCGACGATTTCGGTAATTTTGCTTCTGACGATACATACGAGTGGACAGACCGATTTGGAATAACTCATACAGAGAAAATTCCTGCTGGACAGGTTCACACTTCTCAGTCACATAATGGTGATATTAAGATTCCGTATGTAAAGGCATATAATATTGAGGCGAGTGGTGCGACTTTGGCTGTGCCGGTTGCAGGAAGTGTTGCAGGCAAGACAGAGTTGTACAACCATGGTGTGTACGTTGTGTCTAAGTTTGGTGGTTATCCTGGTGGAGTTGAATATGACAACTCTGGAACAAAGACAGGTGGTATGCTTCAGTTTGACCTTCTTGACGACGGATCTCAGGATGAGTTCTTTGAGATAGATATCGAACATATCTGTACTGGTAAGGAGATTACATTCGGTGCTGATTTCGCATCTATCTCCAACCACGCTGGTTCTATTGAGGTAAAATTGGAGCACGCAGGTAAGACTCTAGCAAGTGAGATTAAAGATTTTGCAGGTGGATCTGATGGTTGGAAGGGCGTGAATAAAAGCTTTACTATTAACGCTGCAGACGTAGGTGGTGCAGATGAGGTGACTATCACAATGAAGGTAAAGCATAACGACGTTGTGTTTGGAGAGACTCGTGACTATGGTATTGATAACATCATCTTCCAGGTATGTACTCCTCCAGATGTAAACGTGGAGTCATCGGTAAGTACAGGTAAGGATATCCTTGACCTATGTACTGAAGATGTGTTGAAACTTACTTCTGTGACATCAGAAGCGGTAAAGAGATTCTATTTGTATAGTGGAAACGCAATAGATCCAAGCAAGAAAGTAGGTTATGTATATCAGTATACTTTCCAGGATCCATCAACTGAAAGCGAAAAGAATCCAATTGAGTGGAAAACTTTACATAAGGAAGAGGTGGTCGAGGAAGAGTCATTCGACGTGGAGGTTGAGAAATATTGGGATGATATCTTCTCTCTGCTTAACGATGATCCAAGTCATGAGAAACGAATCTACTTCCGTGTGGTTGTAGGTGAATATTCTGATTTGATTGCAGACCAGTCATGGAAGAAGAACTCAGCGTTCTCTCCATGTCGTAAGATTTCTATCTCTACAATTCCGGTCGTGGCAGGTTTGAACTGCGCTGCATGTGAGCCAGTGAAAGAGGCTTCGATTATTTCAGGCGGAGAGACAACGGTTGTCACAACAAACTCAAAGAAGGAGAAAGAGGTTAGCCTTTGTCCAGGTCAGGTTGCAAACTTGACAACAGAGGCATTTGCTCCAACTGACCCTACTGTAATGGGTATAGAGAAGGGACCAGATGATGAACCAAGAAAATATGTCGCTACATGGCATAAGGGTTCAAAAACTGCTGCTGGTACTGCAGGTGCAGGATATACACCAGGAGATGAGACATCTTCTTATAATGTGACATGGGAAGATGCTGATTGGTATTATCTATTGGTTAAGGATATTGAGTTCCCAGGTGAAGACGGCCAGAGTTGTTATAAGTGGGATAGTATCCATGTCATAGCTGTAGATAAGCCAGAAGATAAGCTAGACAATCCGGACCCATTCTGTGAGGGAACGCTAGAGTCAGAGCCAA
>JAKSKW010000001.1 GCA_024401495.1 Paludibacteraceae bacterium | reverse complement strand
CAGAAGCATCCCATATATAAAAATTAGCATCATGTATAGAAACTGTATCAATACTATTTTCTAGATCTTTCATTGTAATTCTTTGTAACGAATCCAATTCCGACCAAGTACAGATTCTAAATTTTCTAACAAAATCTTCAAATGAATTAGCAACACAAGTGAAAATATTCATTTGTAGTAGAAAACAGATCACAATTAAAAAAAATTTACCTGACATATCTATCATTTATTCATTTATTAAAAATTTTATATAACTTAATCATTGCGCCGGAAGACTTATAATAATTATAAGTTTGGGTGATAACGTTTCCGCTTTTGTCGGTTTCAGACAACTTATGTTCACTTTCAGAAACATACAAAATATTTGTTCTACTACAAACAGTAAATTTAATTGTAACACAAAAATAGTCATCAACTACTCATCCGGCGTGCATAAATGGATTCCGCTTTTTTAGAGGAATCCTTTTTACTAGTTGTCCGTATCTAATAGTAAATGCTCCCATTTTATTTACAATATACTCTTGAGTGAAATTTTCTTACTTTTGAAATCGCTGACTCACTGCATTCTTGAATGAGCATATTGCCAAATCCGAATGTCTTTACTCCAAATATGTATGCCTCTTCTTTTGATTCAAATGCGAACACTTCAAATTTGTCAGAAATGACAAGAATCTTTCCAGGGTATTCCTTGACAAGAGAATCTTTGTTGTTAAGGAAATAGATGTACTGTTCGTTAATTCTATTCATTTTTGCTTGTTTTATATAAATGGTTAATGACCAATGCAAAATTATAAAAAATGTTGAAAGGACTTCGTTTTCTAGTAATTAAAACTTCTCAATCTCTTTTACAAAAAAAAGGAGATGCGTTGGCATCTCCTTAATTATATCATTCGTAAGACGGGGCATGCCCCGTCTCTACGGAATCTGATTAGTATGAGTACATGTACTCGATTTCTTTGCTGTAGTGCTCGTTGATTGCCTTACGTTTTAGCTTCAATGTAAGTGTCAACTCACCGTTGTCGGATGTGAATGGTTTAGCCAATAGCTTGAATCGCTTCACCTGCTCGTATTTAGCCAAACCTTGCTGTAGGTTGTTGATTCTGCCTTCAAGCAACGATGTGATCTTTGGATTGTTTAGCAACTCCTCCATGTCCTTGTATTCGATCTTCATCTGCTCCGCGTACTCCTTCACTGCAGCGTAGTCTGGAACGATTAGGGCTGTGACGAACTTACGAAGGTCGCCAATCACTGCCACCTGGTCGATATACTTGTCTGTCACCAACAGATTCTCAATCTGCTGTGGGGCGATATATTTTCCGTTGGATGTCTTAAACAAATCCTTGATACGCTCTGTGATGTAAAGCATACCGTTCTCAAACTTACCGGCGTCGCCAGTATGGAACCATCCGTCTGTGAATGTCTGAGCGTTGATCTCTGGCTTGTTGTAGTAGCCTGGAGTGATAAGATTACCCTTTAGAAGAATCTCGTCGTTCTCGCCAATCTTCACCTCACACTCTGGCATCATCTCTCCGACTGATTTCAAATCGTGGTATGTGTTTGATGGATGGAAACAAGATACAGTGGCTGTACTTTCTGTTAGTCCGTAGCCCACTACAATATCAAATCCAAGACTCATAAGGAACTCGCATACAGTCTCAGAAAGCTGTGATCCTGCACATGGGAAATACATTGACTTGTCGAATCCAATCTTCTTCTTGACTGTGTTGAACAAAGTCTTCTTGAAGATTTTGTATTGCAACTCTGTGAAGAATGGTACTGGCTTGCTGTTTCTGACATAGTCGAGATTTCTCTTCTTTCCTACAGCGATTGCGTGGTGCATCAAACTCTTTAATGGGCTAGGCATCTTGTCGATTGTCTCGTGGACTCCAGCGTAAACCTTCTCCCAGAAACGTGGCACTGCGCACATCATGTTCGGATGAGTCTCCTTGATTGTCTGTGTGATGATCTTAGGATTCTTGTTGACAAAGATCATTGCACCTCTGTACATACAGAAATAATCCCATGCACGCTCGAAAATGTGGCTTGCTGGAAGGAACATCATCGACGTTCTTGTCTCGTCGGCACAAGGCATCACCATCTCGTGGATTCTCATCTGGTGAGTGTAGTTGTACTGCATTATCATCACTCCCTTTGGCTCACCTGTTGTGCCGGAAGTGTAGATAAGTGTGGCAAGGTCGTCCTGGCTCAACTCGTTCTGACGCTTCTCCAACTCGGCTTCCTGCTCATTACCGTCGCCATACTTAAGGAAGTCACTGAATGCCATTGATGTGTCAATGCCATTTAGATTGATCTTTGGATCGACGGTGATGACCTTCTTGATCACGTCAGTCTGGTGAAGCACCTTCACTGTCTGATCGTACTGGTATTGCTCACCTACGAAGATCATCGAACACTGCGCGTCTTCTACTATATATTTTACCTGATCTGCTGATGATGTGGCATATAGAGGCACTGCGACGGCTCTGATTGCCTGAAGTGCCAAGTCTGCTATGATTGTCTCGTGGCTGTTCTGTGAATAGATAGCCACTTTGTCCTGCTCTTTTATGCCTAATGAAATGAATGCTTTCGCTGCTCTTCTTACACTTGCTGCAATCTGATTCCAAGACAATGGTAACCATGTCTCCATTTGGTCGTCACGGTATTTGAATGCAGTTTTGTCCCCGAATCTTTTCGCATTGTTGAATGCAAGTTTTCCTAGATGAAATGAATTCATACTCCCATAATTTAATTTGGGGGCAAAAATATCTTAAAAAATGTTAAAAGACAAATTTTGAATAATTAAAGTTGAAACTATAGGGACGATTTGCCTCTATTGAGCATTAATTGTTGTCTTTTTGGGGCCTTCGTAGTGTTTTTTTACGAAATTGATGGCTGCTTTTGCTGCTTTTTGTTGTGATTCTTTCTTGGAATAACCGTTTCCGTTGGCCACAACTTTGTCGTCTACCTTGACAACACACTTGAAAATATGGTTGTTTTCGGCATCAACCACGTCGTCGATAATCTCGAAGTCGACCTTGATTTTTCTTTTCTGCGACCATTCCAGAAGTTGGCTTTTGAAATTCTCCGTCGCTTTTTCAAGTTTCTTGACGCTGATATATTTGGCGAAAATCACGTCGTAGACGAATTTTTTACACTGTTCGTAACCTTTGTCGAGGTAGATGGCACCGATTAATGCCTCGAAAGCGTTGCCGTACACGTTGAGATTGTGCGACGTGGTCTGGATTGGCAATACAACAAGTTTATCCAATCCGATCTCTTTAGCCACTACATTTAGTGTCTCTCTCTTGACTATTTTTGAACGCAGATTGGTAAGATAACCTTCGTCGCGTGTCTTATAGTTGTTGTATAGAAAATCTGCCACCACGGAGCTAAGCACCGCGTCTCCTAAAAACTCCAGTCTTTCGTTGTTGCCTTTGCCGTGCGACGCGAGTTTATGGCGCAATGCCAACTGATAATGGCTTATATTAGTGGGTTTGAATCCAAGAATAGCCTCAAGTTCGGCTACTTCCGGACTTGTCTCCTCGTTTTGTTCAGAATTTTGCTCTTGGTTTGTTTCTTCAAACGTTGGTTCAGACTGAAAATCTTCAATTTCAATTGCAGGAAGGAATTTGCTTATGAACCTTTGCAACACGTTACTCTGCATATCTCTTAAATACTAAACAAGCATTCTGTCCTCCGAATCCGAATGAGTTAGACACAACCACATCTACTTTTCTCTTTTGTGGAGTGTTGAATGTGAAATTCATTCTATAATCGATGTTAAGGTCGATATCATCTTCACGATGGTGGATAGTCGGCGGAACAATACTATTTTCAATTGCTTTGACTGCTATGACTGACTCCAATGCTCCTGCAGCTCCCAACAGATGTCCTGTCATTGATTTTGTAGAGCTGATGTTTAGATTATAGGCGTGCTCGCCAAACACTTTTCTTATGGCTTTTATCTCAGAGAGATCGCCGATAGGTGTTGATGTGCCATGAGCGTTGATATAATCTACATCCGATGGATTAAGTCCTGCGTCGTTCAACGCGTTTTGCATAACTATAGCTGCTCCATCTCCGTCGGGATGTGTCGCAGTGATGTGGTAGGCGTCGGAAGAAGCCGCATACCCAACAAGTTCGGCGTAAATCTTAGCACCACGTTTAAGTGCGTGGCCTAATTCTTCAAGCAACAGACAACCGGATCCTTCTCCCATTACAAATCCGTCTCGAGAACCACTGAATGGTCTGGATGCTGTCTCTTGTTCTTCGTTGTTTGTTGATAAAGCTCTCATCACACTGAATCCGCCGATAGATCCTGGAGTGATTGCAGCTTCCGTTCCGCCAACAACCATGGCGTTGGCTCTGCCGATACGGATCATGTCGTATGCTGTGCCTATTGCGTTTGCACTTGAAGCACAAGCTGAAACGACTCCGAAATTCGGACCTCTCAAACCAAATTCTATTGAAACATGGCCAGAAGCTATGTTGCCAAGAATTTTAGGGATGAAGTAGGGGTTGAATCTCGGTACACGATCATCACTGGCATAAAAATAGCCGACTTCGTCCTCGAATGCTGCTAATCCTCCGATTCCGGATGCGATAATAACACCAACCTTGTCTTTGTCGACTGAATTCAAATCCAATCCTGAATCTGCCAAACACTCTCTGGCTGCAACTCTTGCAAACTGCACCGAAGGGTCGAGTTTACGAATCTCCTTCTTCTCGAAATGGTCCGCAGGATTGAAATCCTTTACCTCACAGGCGAAATGAACTTTATGTTTGGAGTGGTCAAAATGAGAAATGGGCCCAGCACCACTCACCCCAGCAAGCAAATTCTGCCACATTTCTGCGACAGTGTTGCCAATTGGCGTGACTGATCCTAGACCCGTTACGACAACTCTCTTAAAACTCATTTGTTCTTAGAGATGTTTTTTTTCTTACTTTGCGTTAGCTGTCAAGAACTCGATAGCCTCACCTACAGTAGTGATAGCCTCTGCCTTATCCTCAGGGATCTCAGTACCGAAAGCCTTCTCGAACTCCATGATCAACTCTACAGTGTCAAGTGAGTCAGCACCTAGATCGTTAGTGAAGCTTGCCTCAAGTGTTACCTCAGACTCCTCTACACCCAACTTCTCAACGATGATAGCCTTTACTTTTTCTTCAACTTCAGCTGTTGACATAACCTTAAAAATTTAGTTAATATTAAAATTATTCTTTTTTTTCTTTTGCAAAGGAATAAAAAAATAGTGACTTTTAGATGTTTTCCACCATGTTTTTTTGATTTTAGACGCAAAAAAGTGTTATTTTTGCATTGAACATATTTAATATAGATGAAAAATATAGCGATTTTAGCATCGGGTTCTGGCTCGAATGCGGAAAATATAGTAAACTATTTCAGGGGTAGAGCGGACATTTCTTTCAAGATTTATTCCAACAAAAAGGATGCTTTTGTTTTGGAAAGAGCAAAACGTCTTGGTGTCCCATCTGAAACTTTTTTGAAGAGCGAACTGGAAGACGGTACTTTTTTGAGTAAGTTGGTTGCGGAGAAAGTTGATTTCGTGGTGTTGGCTGGTTTCTTGTTGAAGATTCCTGACGCGATGTTGGCTGTGTTCCCAGACAAAATTGTAAATATCCATCCATCTTTACTTCCTAAATATGGTGGTAAGGGTATGTATGGTATGAAGGTTCACGAGGCTGTTGTTGCTGCCGGTGAGAAGGAGTCGGGTATCACTATCCATACTATCGACGACCATTACGATGAGGGTAGCGTTGTGTTCCAGGCTACTGTCCCTGTCCTTCCTTCTGATTCTCCTGATGAGGTGGCTCACAAGGTTCATGAGCTTGAATACAAGTATTTCCCTAAGGTTATCGATGATATGATATCAAAATTGTAATCCGCATTTTTGATTGATTATTAATAAAATAAAAAAGACGCGAGGATTCCCCCGCGTCTTTTTTATCGTCTTCGTCTTCGTTTTCGTTTTCGTCTTCGTTAATTAATGAGTCTTTACCTCTGCGTCTGAACCTGCATTAGGCTCAAGAATCTTTCCTTTCTTGCTTTCTTTCTCCTGGTAGGCTGCTGATCTCTTCTTCTGAATCTCCTCTGCGTTCTTCAAAACACCGTCTTCAAAGATCAACGTCTCGACGACATCACCTTTATCGTTGTATGTCACCCAGTTGCCATCTCTCTTGTCTTTCTTATGGCTACCTGTCTCAACGATTTTATCTGTACCGTCGTATGCCACATACTTGCCTTCTTTCAATCCGTTGACGTACTCCACTGTGTAGTATAGTTTGCCGTCGCCAAGATAGAATTTGGCTGTGCCGTGGATCTTTCCGTCGACGTATGGGATCTCCTCCATCATGATGCCATCTTTATTGTATGTCATCTGCATGCCATGCTTCTTGCCCGCCTTGTAGTTTTCCACTAAATTCAACTTGCCTTTGCTGAAATACTCCCACTTGCCGTCTTTCTCTTTGCCGACGTATGATCCCTGCGACTGGATTGTTGTACCGTCGGGCTCATAGAAAACCACTTTGCTATGTGTGGCGTCGATATACGTCTGTGTGCTTTGTGGACGACCGTTCTCGTAGAAGTGCTGGAATTCTCCTACTGGCACGTCATCCTTGAAATTGCCGATATATTTAGGGTTGCCGTTAGGGTAGAATTTTCCCCATTCACCCTGCTTCTTGCCTTTCTTGTCTGTCTTGTTCTGTGGCTCTGCCATTGCTGTCATTGCCAAGCATGATAATGCTATCAAAAAATATTTTGCTCTCATATCTTATCTCAAATTTAGTCTTACTTCGAATTTAGCTCATTAAACACCTTTTCGATATGCTCATTGGTTGTCTTTACGTAGTCTCTGCAAAAAGAGATCAGTTCCGACGCTCTTTTCACTTTGCCCTGAAGCTCATCAATGCTGATTTCATCGTTTTCTGCCGCTGTAACGATGGCATTTAGCTCTTCGTAAGCGGCTGTGTATGTTAGTTTCTCTTTCATAGTCAATTTTGCTTGCTTGCATAGTTCAGACAGTTATAACTGTCTGAACTATGCTTTCGATTTTTCCGTCGGCACAGATGGTCTCGATTTTGTCTCCGTTCTTGATGGTGGCTGCTGAAACCGGTTTGCCGTCCTTCAAAGTTAAGGAATATCCTCGTTTGAATGCCTCTTCTGGCGAAATACTTTTGATTTTTTGCTCCAAGAGGTCAAAAACTGACAATTTTTTCGAAATTGAGAATTTTATTGCTCTTGAAATGGCTTCCTGTTTCGACGCAATGTCTCGCATCTTATCGCTTGCCAATCGTTTGGATGATAATTGCAGACGGTAGGCGCAGGAATCAATTTTCTGACTCTCAAGGTTGGTGGCTGTCTTTGCTTTTGCCGACAGGTATTCTGTAATCTGAGTCAATGCCTGTTTCTCATTGTCCAAAGTGCCAGCCGCATACGCAAACAGTCTTTGTGAGCAATCCTCCACATTCTTCCACGCTGTGTCGATGGCGTGGATAAGGAAGTCTGCCACTGCTGTCGGTGTCTTCAGCTCCATATTGGCTACGATATCCACGACGCTGGTGTCTTTTGTATGGCCGATACCTGCCAACACTGGCAGTGGAAACAGTGCCACTTCCCTTGCCACTGCGTAATCGTCGAAGGCTTTCAAATCCATCTCGCTTCCTCCTCCACGGATGATGACTACGGCGTCGAAATTAGCGACGTCTTTTTTGATCTGCAATAACGCATCGATGACGCTTTGTGGGGATTTTTCTCCCTGCATCAACGCTGGATAGAGAGCTGTGTAGAATTTATAGCCGAGTGGATTGTTCGTGAGCTGGTTGATAAAGTCCTGGTAGCCAGCTGCTGTGGCTGAACTGATCACTGCTATTTTTTGTGGAACAAGAGGCAAACGTAGTCGTTTGTTGTTCTCTATGATTCCTTCTTGTGCAAGTCTGTTGATGGTCTCCTGTCTGCGCAACGCAATCTCGCCGAGTGTGTAACGTGGCTCGATTCCTACGATGTTGAGGCTGAAACCGTATTCGGGGTGGAAGTTGGGTGAGGCAAGCACCTGCACTCTCATTCCTGGGTTGAGATATAATCCTGTCTGCTGGAAGAATAAGGCCGCGAGTTTGTCGTAGGTGGATTTCCATATCGTCGCCCTACATTTGGCTATGATTCTTCCCGACGCATCATTCTCCGCTAATGTGAGGTAGCAATGTCCGCGATAGCTTATTTCTGCTATCTCTGCACACAACCAATATGGACCAGCCAAGTTTCTTTGGATGGTGCGGTTGACGGCGTTCAATATTTCAGATAATGAATATATTTCTTCCTCCATATTGGGTTGAATGTAAATTAAGACAATTATATACTAGTTGCCCAACACACTCTTATTATTTATACGCTTGTCCTACGGACTCGCGGATAGGAGAGGAACAAGGGTTTCTCCCTTTGCAATCCTCAATAATTGCTCAATGCTTTATTGAATCAATTTAATCAAATCTGGCAAGGCCTTTTCAAAACGGACTCCATACCAGTGGTCTTTGTCTCCCTCAGTTGTCTTGATAGAGGCAACAGTAAAGTCTACAGCTATTTGTGCTGACTCTTCAAGGGTTTTGCCTAAGAAATAGGCTCCGCTGAAGGTGCTGGAGAAGATGTCACCTGTGCTGTGGTAAGTGCCGGGGATTCTTGGTCGTGAGATGATGGTGGTTTTGCCTGTCTCTGAGTTGTAGACAGCCACTCCTTGCTCTCCTTCTTTCATCTCCACTCCCGTCATCACGATATTCTTGGCTCCGATTTTGCGTAGTCCGCCGATCACATGCTCCACATATTCCATAGTGTGGCCTGTGGCGTGGAATTCATCGCCCAGCATGAATGAACACTCAGTGATGTTAGGAAGAATGACGTCGGCTTTGGCGCAGAACGCTTTCATCTTTTCCACGAAATCCAAATCGAATCCGGCATAGAGTTTGCCGTGGTCTCCCATCACTGGGTCGACGATGAGCTTGGCATCCTCGGTAGTCACTTCGTTGTAGATGTCGAGGATGTATTGTAGTTGTTTGGCTGAACCAACATAGCCTGTGTAGATGGCTCCGAATCTGATACCTTGACGCTTCCAATGCTCCTTGATTGCGGGCAAATCCTCAGTCAAGTCGCGATAAGTGTATCCTGTGAAGCCTCCTGTGTGGGTGGATAGCACTGCCGACGGAAGTACCGCCGTCTCTATTCCCATCGCCGAAAGGATAGGCAATGCCACAGTAAGCGAGCATTGTCCGACGCAGGATATGTCTTGTATGGTCAAAATTCGTCTTTGGTTCATTCGTATGTCTTATGTCGTTGTTAGACGCACGACCGTGCGTCTCTACGTTATTTAATCTTTCTCACAACCACCTCTGCGGATTCAATTTCTCCAGTCATTGGTGGGTTTAGTTTCGCTACTGACACTTCTGCCTCCTCCACCAATGTGAATGTTTGGAGGATTCTGTCGACGATGCTTTCTGCCACTGTCTCTATCAGTATACGTTGTTTGCGCATCTCTTCTCTCACTATGTCGTTGATCTCGGCATAGTTGATGGTCTTGGTGAGGTCGTCGTTCTTTGCGGCGTCGCCCCAATCGGCTTTCACCTCCACGTTGACTAAATAATCAGCTCCGACGATATTCTCCGTAGGGATGGCTCCGTGGAATGCGTGGATGCGGATATTGTTGAGACGGATTGTGCGGATGCTTTTCATTTGAAGAAACTGAAGTTGACGTGTCCGTAGTTGCGATGACGGAAGAAATGGTCGTCGTCGCTGAAATCAAACTCTTTTGGATGCTCCAAGATTAGCATTCCGTCGTCGGCAAGCAAACCAAGATCTGCCACCAACTGTGGAATATCCTTCAACTTTTCGTGTGAATATGGAGGATCGGCAAAGATGATGTCGTATTTGCGACCGCATTTCTCGATAAACTTGAAACTGTCGCCTTTGATTATCTCCCAAGAATCTTTAAGATTCAACTCGTCTCGCGTCTTCTTGATGAAGTTGAAATTGATCTGGTTCATCTCGATAAGAGTGACGTCGGTGCAACCTCTTGAGATAAATTCCAAACTGATGCTTCCTGTTCCACCAAACATGTCAAGCACTGTCAGTTCCTCAAAATCAACCTCGTTGTTGAGGATGTTGAACAATCCCTCTTTGGCGATGTCTGTAGTGGGGCGAGCCTTCAGGTTGGCTGGAGGCGACAATCGTCTGCTTTTTAGATATCCACTTATAATACGCATATCGGAAGTTGATAGATGGTTAAAAACTGATGTTTGTTCTTTATGCTTGAGAATGCTGATTTCTCCACGACTCCTTTCGGTGTGGCAGAAAACTCAATTTTTGCTATGTAACGTGCCAGCTGCTTCACCACTGATGAGTTCTCGTCTACCTCTCCGCTAACCACGCATTTCACGTCGTACTGGTCGATATGGTAGTTGTCCATCAAACCAAGGACGAAGAATAGAAACTCGTCGGCTGTCTGGTATTGGTAGATGTTGGCAAGTTTTAATTTGCCTCCCTCTATATAGATGACATCGACTGATGATGTGCGGATGTTGAGGTGAAGGTATGTGCCTTTGCATTTCTTGCTGTTAAACAATGCGTTGAAAAGCAACGGCATCATCTGGCTGTGTATGGTCGCGCTTGGCTTATTGCGACGGATGATTTCTTCGTGTTGCTGAGGAATAGTGTAGACGACGGAAATCTCATTCGTTGGTAGGGAATCGGATAGTACCGTCGCACCGTCGACATTCCCGAAATTGAGCTCGGCTATCTTCTTTTCGCTCACCTCTGCCATCAATGGAGTGGGGAAGAGAGTGAACTGATGAGTCTCATAGATGACGTGCGTCTTGAGATACTCCGCCGCCAATATATTATTGGAGCGACATTCATCAGCGAAGATATCAATGCCGTGACGGGTGCTGTCAATTATTTTTGTCATATACAGCAACTTATTGTTGCTTGGGTCTGACACAACAAAACAAAGTCCATCCGGCAAAATGCGGATGGACAATATTTTGCTATAACTATTAGCTGCGTCGAAATTGCGAATTGAATATTCCTTTCTCTGCATCTTATGCTATTACTCCCAGTTTCCTGCGTTGTTGTTTGGAGCAACGATGTCTCCAACCTTCAAACCAGCGTACTTGTCTGTCTTCTTAGCCTCGTCGATAAGGTTAACGATCTCACGGTGATTCAAACCGTTCAAGTAAACTGTGTATGGAGTTCTTGCCTCGAACAATGGCAAAGGAAGACCAGACTTAGTTCTCTGAGTTACAGTGTCAAGCTCAAACTCCTTACCACCTGAGAATGGAACGAATCTTAGAGAGTCAGCGTTGAAACCAGCAGGGAAAATGCTTGTCAATACGCTAACATATGATGTATCACGCTTGAAGTTTGCCTTGAATGCCTCGAAATCCTCGATACCACAAGCTGAAGCTGAGTCTGCCATGTCGTTTGCAATGAAACGAAGAGCCTTCTGCTCTGTCAAACCTCTTGACAACTGCTCGTCTGTGATTTCACCCTGCTTGTAGATCTGAGCCTTCTGTCCATTCTTTACGAATGAGATCAACTCATTGAAGCTACCTGCGTAACGGTTGTTCTGATCCTTGTACTCGATCTGAGCCTTACGGATGTCGATCAAACGACTAATGATTGGTTTCTCACGAAGTGCTCTGTTCTCCTGGAATTCAATAGGTGTGTTGATGCTGTCATAGCACAACCAAATCAAGAAAATTGATGCCAAAGCAAGCATCGAAGTGATTACATACTTCATTTTTATAGTCTATTTTTTGTTTTTACTTTGTTATTATTTTGCAAAAATAAAAAAATATAGAATTTTGCGTTGCAATTTTGCGTTTTTATTTCACTTTATATGGATTATAAGTCGCTACAATCGCTAATTATCGCCAATATTGGTCATCAACCTACGCAACTTCAGCAGATGTGTGCCCAAGCTTTGTCTCTTTTTATATGTGCAGGTGAGGATCATTCGGCATTTGTTCTTCGTGGTTACGCCGGTACAGGAAAGACGACGATCATCAGTTCGCTGATTAAAGCACTACGTTCTGTACGTTATAATGTTGTGCTTCTTGCTCCGACGGGTAGGGCGGCTAAGGTATTGTCGGATTATGCTGGTATGCCTGCTTATACCATCCATAAGTGGATTTATCAGATGGGTTCAGGTAAGGATCGTATGGAGGTGAATGCCATTGCCCCCAACCGTTTCCGTGATACTCTTTTTGTTGTCGACGAGGCTTCCATGATTAGCGATACGAAGGTTGGCGATTCGACGGATTTGCTCTCAGATTTGATCGACTACGTATATGAAGGAATCGGTTGCCAGCTGCTTCTTTGTGGAGATACGGCTCAGCTTCCCCCCGTCTTCCTTGATTATTCTCCTGCTCTTGATAATGCCTCATTGGAGCGACATGGACTGACTGTCTATGGCGGAGTGCTGACGGAGGTGGTGCGTCAACAGTCGGATAGTGGTATTTTGCTGAATGCTACTATGTTGCGTGATAAAATCAATGAAGGGATGTGTGATTTTGAATTTCCTGAATTCCAAGTCGACGGTTATAAGGACATCTGTCATGCTGATCCTCAGGAGTTGGTGGAGACAATCGCGTCGTGCTATAATAAATATGGAGAAGACGACACAATTATCATCACCCGTTATAATGCTAGAGCCAAACTTTTCAATCAGGCTGTCCGTGCCCGTGTGCTCGACAGAGATGATGAATTGTGTGGTGGAGATGCGTTGATGGTGGTGGCGAATAACTATTATTGGTCGAAGACGATTCCAGAGATGAGTTTCATCGCCAATGGTGACACAGCATCCGTGAAACGAGTTCGCAAAATCACTGAACTATACGGACATAAGTATGCCGACGTCACACTCTATTTCCAGGATTATGATGTTGAGTTGGAGGCGACGGTGATGATGGATCTTTTGCATAGCGACTCCCCGTCGCTCAGCCAGAAAGAGTGGCAGGATCTCTATTCTGCGGTGGAGGAGGATTATATGGATATCCCGACGCAAGTGGAGCGACGCAAGGCAATGCGACAAGATAAATATTTGAATGCCTTGCAGGTAAAGTTTGCCTACGCCATCACAGCTCACAAGGCACAGGGTGGACAGTGGTCGGCAGTGTTTATTGATCCCGGGCTTATCCGTGCCGAGCAACTCGACACTAATTTCTATCGTTGGACCTACACCTCCTTAACTCGTTCAACGAAGGAGGTGTATCTGATTAATTGGAGGTGTGCGGATTTGGAGGATTGATTAGAAATCGCCGAGAAGCCAATCTACTACATTAATCTGGCGAATTCCATTATGATCTATTGGTGGGTTAATGTCCATCGTTAACAAAATCTTTGGATACGAATCGTTAATGCTCTTTAATGGAGCCAGTTCTCTTGCTAATGTAGACTCTCCTCTAACCGTCTCGGACACTTGATAATATACAACACCATTATCAGCGTTTGTTACAAAATCAACTTTTAGATTGTCGTATTTGCCTATATAAACGTTGTGTCCTCTTCTGACAAGCTCAAGATATACGATGTTTTCTAGTTCATGGCCAATATCACGATGTCTGTTGCCAAAAAGAAAACTTCGAATGCCCATGTCGACTGCGTAATATTTATCCAACGTACGCAAAAATTGTTTGCCCTTTATGTCGTATCTCTTGGCTCTATATACAACGAAACAATCTAGCAAAGACTGCAGATAACGCTCGACTGTTTTAACATCTATTTTCCTGCCGTCGGATGTCATCGTGTCCGCTATCTTCTTAGTTGAAAGAATGTTGCCAATATTATCGTAAACAAATCGTATGACACTTTGTAGCATCATGACATCTGTAAAACCTCGGCGAGTCACAATGTCTTTCAGTATCACAGTGTCGAATATGCCTGAAATATAATCGTGGATGCTTTGTTGGTCGTTGCCAAATCGTGTTACGTATGGAAAACCTCCATTTTGACGATATTGTGCAAAACATCTGTCTCTTCCGTCAAATGATTCCCCGTTCGCCTCCCAATACTCTTTGAATGATAGAGGTAAAATACTAATCTCCACATATCTGCCTGATAGGAGTGTCGCTAATTCTCCACTCAACAACTGAGCATTAGAACCTGTGATGTATATGTCAATATTGGGTTTGATGTACAAACTGTCAATAATCCTCTGGAAATCATTAACGTGCTGTATCTCATCAAAAAACAAGTACATTGGCTTGCCTTCAATCAATAGCGGCTTTATGTA
This sequence comes from Paludibacteraceae bacterium, assembly GCA_024401495.1. The sequence goes on along the minus strand of JAKSKW010000001.1, from coordinate 134,120 downwards.
TTCATATAATTTTCGAGAGTCTGTTATGTCTATAAAATCAAAGTCTTCAAAATTTATTGATACTATCTGGTCGTCTTCAACCCCTATTGTACGTAAATACTCTTGAAACTGCATCAACAGAGTGCTTTTGCCAGAGCGTCTGATTCCTGTCACTACTTTTATTATTTCATGATCTTTGAAGGCTTTCAACTTGTTAAGATATTGCACTCTTTTTATGTTCTTCATGGTATAGCTATATTTAGTTCAATGCAAATATATCAAAAGTTTTTGGATGCGACATCCCAAAAATATGAAGAATTATAAAGTTTTTGGATGTGGTATCCTAAAACTATGCGGAAATTGAAAGTTTTTGGATATGGTATACCAAAACTTTTTTCGAACAAGCAACAAAAAAAGCGAATCCAAACGGATTCGCTTTTTATGCTGAAAATCAAATTGATTACTGTCTCTTCTCTTTGATTCTTGCCTTCTTACCTGTAAGGTTACGTAGGTAGTAAAGCTTAGCACGACGTACAACACCTAGCTTGTTGACCTGTACGCTCTCGATGAATGGAGACTCCATTGGGAAGATTCTCTCTACACCTACACCACCAGAGATCTTACGTACTGTAAATCTCTTCTTGTCCTGGTGTCCGCTGATACGGATAACAACACCTCTAAACTGCTGAACACGCTCCTTGTTTCCCTCTACGATACGGTAAGAAACTGTGATTGTGTCTCCACTCTTGAATGCTGGAAGCTCCTTCTTTGTAGCGAAAGCCTCTTCAGCAATCTTAATCAAATCTACTGCCATTTTTTTTAATGTTTTTTCTATTTAACTTAACGCAACATTACCGAGGCATCTGTGCTCCTAAAAGCGGGCCATCATAAGCGGTTACGCAAAAACGTTGCAAAATTACATCTTTTTTGGTATTTGACAAAGAGTTGATGATATTTTTTAATTAACAATGGAGATTTGAAGGTCTAAATTACAATGGAGAAAGATATTCGCAATGTTTCAATATTATTTCTCAGATTTCGCCCATGATTTGCCCAAATTTTGTTGAAAACGGGCGAAATGTGGTGGATTTCCATAGATTTCGCCCGTTTTCAATGGTTTTTGGAATGAAAGTTGGCGAAAAGTGATTATTTTTGACATAAAATTATAGACTTATGGGAAACATTATCGGTAGAAAAAAAGAGATACAGACACTAAAACAGTGTTATGATTCCGACAAGGCGGAGATGGTGATTGTCTATGGAAGACGTCGTATTGGAAAAACGTTCTTGGTACGAGAAACTTTTGAAAATCGTTTTGATTTCCATATTACCGGACTTTATAAAAAAAGTAAGGCTAAACAACTTGAAAATTTTGCAAACGTTTTAGCTGAGTATAGTGGGGAACAATATGATGTCCCTAAAACATGGTATGAGGCATTCCGTCTGTTAAAGCAATACGTATCCAATATCTCACGCGTCGGTAAAAAGCTAATTTTTATTGATGAGTTGCCATGGATGGACACTAAGCGTTCCGATTTTGTCAGTGCATTGGAAAATTTTTGGAATGGCTGGGGGTCAGGCCAGAATGATTTGATGTTGGTTGTTTGTGGCTCTGCGACTGCTTGGATAATGGATAAACTTTTAGGCGATAAAGGCGGTTTGTTTAATCGTGATACGGAAAGAATTTATCTGGAACAGTTTTCTTTGAAGGAAACTGAAGAATATTTGACAAACAACGGAATCTCAATCTCACGTAAAGAGATTGCTGAATGCTATATGGTGATGGGAGGAGTACCGTATTATTTGTCTAAGATGCGTAGAGGTATGAGCCTTTCACAAAACATAGACAATATTTTCTTCAAAAAGAATCCTTTGTTGAAAGGTGAATTTGAACATCTATACAATGCCTTGTTCACAAACTCAGACTCTTATATCAATATTGTTGAAGCGTTGAGCAAAACAACTGTTGGACTGACTCGTGATGAAATTGCCACACAAGTCAATGTCTCAACGGGAGGAAACTTGACCAAGATGCTCGATAACATGGTAAATAGCGACTTGATTCGTGTTGACTCTTATTATGGAAGAATAAAGAAAGATTCTGTATATCAGCTATCTGATTTCTTTACCATGTTCTATTTTAAGTATCTGCAGAATCAGTCGAATGACGAAAATTTTTGGAGTAATCGTCAGGAAAATAGAACTCATACGACATGGGCTGGCTTGACTTTTGAACAACTTTGCTTTGCTCATATACGTCAGATAAAGTCTGCGTTGGGTATCACCGGTGTCGCTTCTGAATATTATGCTTGGCGTAATAATGTGAGTGGAGGTTCGCAAATTGACTTGGTCATAGATCGTCAGGACAATATCATAAATATTTGTGAGATAAAATTCTATAATAACGAATACCTAATCACCAAAACAGTTGCAGACAACCTTGAAAACAAGGTGGCCGATTTTTTGCAGGCGAATAAGTGCAGAAAATCCATACATCCAGTTTTGATAACGACATTCGGTTTGGCTAATTCCAAATACAACTCAATCGTGCAGAATGTAATCACACTTGATGATTTGTTTGGATGAGGGACGGAAGCAAATTAATTATGTCCAATTATCCCAATCTCGCCTCCGTCAACGGTTTGTCCCAGAAAATTTTGCCTCCTGCTGTTTCCGCTAATTCATCAATGATCTGTGGAAGCGAATCTAAAAATGCTTGCTCTTTCTTCTTGGAGCGACGTCCGGATGCTTCGTAGAGTGTTTTGCTGAAATATGCGTCATACGGCACTCGGAAATCCTGTGGGTTCTCGTATGGCATGAATGTTACGGCTGCTGTATATTTGATGTGTCCTGCCTCAGAATCTGACATGAGTGTCACTGACGCCCCACGTCGCTTAGAACCTTTGTATTCTAAGTCGGCTTCAAAATATCGTTGATATATGTTTATTACCATTTCTTATTCCTTATTTAGCATTTCTCTAAGCTCTAAGCTCTAATCTCTAAGCTCTCATTCTCCTTTCTTCACTTCGATTCTGAATGTTGTTCCTACTCCCTGAGTTGAATTCAGAACGTAGATTTTACCGTGGTGGTACTCCTCCATGATTCGTTTGGCAAGAGACAGTCCAAGTCCCCAACCTCGACTCTTTGTGGTGAATCCTGGCTCAAAGACGGTTTTGAATTTGGATTTTGGAATGCCTTTTCCTGTATCACTCACGTCGACGATATATTTGGAATCATTTTCGCTCACTTCGACGTGGATGCTTCCATTTCCATCCATTGCGTCGATAGCATTCTTACATAGGTTTTCAATCACCCATTCAAATAGCGGCACGTTAAGTTCCGCATTATATGGTTGCTCTTTTTCGTAGTGGCAAGTGATGTTTACTCGTCTCGACACTCGTCCACGCATATACGACAATGCGTTGTCTATCACCTCATTAAGGGCGACGGGGGTACATTCCGGCTTTGAACCGATCTTCGAGAATCTGTTGGCGATGGTCTGCAGACGGTTGACATCCTTGCCGATCTCTTGAGCCACACTCGCGTCGACATCCATTCCTTTAAGCAATTCCACCCATGCCATGAGCGACGAGATAGGAGTGCCGAGCTGATGAGCCGTCTCCTTTGATAATCCCACCCACACACGGTCCTGCTCAGCCTTACGCACGCTGGCAAGCACAAGCAAAAGGGCGATGAAGAAAAGGAAGATCAATCCCCACTGAACAACAGGGAAATACGACAGCTTCTGCAATAGAAGCGAGTCGCCGTAGTAAAGTTTGTGGAAAGTAGTATCGTCGAGCTTGATTTCAATAGGCTCATTGATAGTCATAAACGATTCCACCTTGCTCATAAGGAAAGTGGAGTCGGGTTCTCCGTTGTATTTGTCTGGAATATCGATGTTTCTGTACTGATATGGGTATCCGTCCGCGTCGACAATTACCACAGGAATAGAGTTGTTGTCCTGGATTACACGCAGGCAGAAGGTGAAGTCGAAATCGTCTCCTGCTGTTGCGATCTGACGAGTGGCGTCGGCCCATATCTCCATCTTCTGGCGCTCCTCTTTTGCCATCTCTCCGACAAGATTGCTGGAGAAGAAAATCGACAGCAAGAAGATTATGATTGCCAAAACAGAAAATATGTATTTGACAGCTGAATAATTCAGAAAGGACTTCTTCATACCTAATAGACATTTTATTGTTTAAACGAGAAACTTTGCAAATTATTGTGCCAAAGATACTCATTTAATTCATAATTCGTAATTCATAATTCGTAATTCATAATTCGTAATTGACGGTACGAGCCGACGCCACCGACCAGGTCCAGCGGACCAGGTTCGACGAAGTCGATGGTAGCCGATTCCAAAACGAAAATTTGTAAACAAATTTTCGTTTTTGGTGTCGTTTTAAATGATTTTCGTGTTCGTTTCCCACATCAAATTTTACGAATCATTTTCGGAAATTTTACGTTCCAAATATTTAATGCAAATTCGTGTTCGTCCCCACGTCGAATTTATAATTTTTCGCGATACTTGTTTTCGTTTTCGTCTTCAAGGATATTGAGGTAGCTGGTGTAGCGACTCTCACTGATGAAATGCTGCTCCACAGCTTCTCTCACTGCGCAACCTGGTTCGTGGGTGTGGGTGCAGTTGCCAAACTTGCAGGATTCTGAGTGTTTGAAAATTTCTGGGAAGAAATGGCCCACTTCGTATTTGTCGAAACCGATGGTGCCGAAACCTTTCACGCCTGGAGTGTCGATGATAAAGGTGTCTTCCTCAAGCTGATACATCTCTGAGAATGTTGTGGTGTGCATTCCGGTGTCGTGAACGGTTGAGATTTCTCCTGTTCTGGCTTCAAAATCCGGTGAAATGGCATTGATGAGTGAGGATTTGCCCACTCCTGAGTTGCCGCTAAACAGCGTCGTTTTGCCTTTCAACGCATTCTTGACCTCTTCCACGCCTTCGCCAGTAAGGGCTGAGGTGATATAGCATTTGTATCCGATACTCTCGTACAGCCTCACAAGTGCTTTCATATATTCCGTCTCATCCTCATCATAGATGTCGCATTTGTTGATCACAATCACGGCTGGCACCGAATATGCCTCACATGTGGCGAGGAATCGGTCGATGAAGATTGTCGACGTTTCTGGATGCGCAATCGTCACTGTCAGCATAGCCTGGTCGACGTTGGCTGCGATGATATGCAGTTGCTTCGACAGATTCGACGGTTTGCGCACGATGTAGTTCTTTCTTTCACAGATATTGCTGATGAGACCCTCCGAGTTGGGAAGTTCCTTAAACTCCACGACGTCGCCGACGGCCACTGGGTTGGTGCTCTTGATTCCCTTGATTCGGAAATTTCCTTTGATTTTGCACTCCCAAAAGTCGCCGCTCTCTGTGCGCACGATATAGCTGCTACCTGTATTTCTGAAAACTACACCTTTCATTCAAATTATAATAAAAAAGGCGGCGACAATGCCACCGCCTATTGTTTTCGTCTTCGTTTTCGTCTTCGTCAACGAATTACACAGTCATGATTTCTTTCTCCTTTGCTGCGAACATCTCGTCAACGCTCTTGATGTACTTGTCGTGGATCTTCTGAACCTCGCCCTCTGCGTCTTTCTCTACATCCTCAGCCAAACCGTTCTTAACCTCTTTCTTAAGACCGTCGATGGCGTCGCGACGTGCGTTTCTGATACTGATCTTAGCATCCTCTGCCTCAGCCTTAGCCTGCTTAACAAGAGCCTTACGACGCTCCTCTGTTAGCGGTGGAATACACAAACGGATCATCTCACCGTTGTTCTCTGGAGTGATACCAACCTCAGAAGCCAAGATCGCCTTCTCGATCAACGGAATCATCTTCTTATCCCAAGGCTTGATTGCGATTGTGCGAGCGTCTGGAGTTGTGATTGATGCCACACCTGAAAGTGGAGTCATCGCACCATAGCTGTCAACGCGGATTGGATCCAAAATACGTACGTTTGCCTTGCCGGCACGGATGTGGGCGAAAGAATCGTCAAGATGAAGAAGTGCTCCGTCCATCTTGTCCTCAGCCGCTTTATAAAAAGACTTTACGTCTGCCATTGTATAAATGTTTTATATTTTCTTTATTGTTATTTCTCTAATTGATCGTTTGTATATAACATACGTATGATCGTAGGGGCAGGTTTCAAACCTGCCCGTGCAAAGATACTATTTTTTTGCATAATGCAATATTATGCTGGGGAAATATTGATGAATGGAGGACGTCGTTTAGATTTCTGAATAAATCAATTCTCCATCTATTCTCTCCGATTTCATCACATTTATCTTTTCCACTCTCATGGATGCAGTTCTGACGGATATATCCGTCAGAACTGCAGATGGACTGCGAATCAATGAGATATGTGGATAAAATTCTGTCGACTTGAATTTGATATCATTAGCAATCAGCCTGTCTCGCAGTTGCGACGCAAGTGCTGATACTGTGGAGATCTCCTTGATTCCTGCCCACACTACGGCTCCATTCTTCGTTTGGAATGTTCCCAATGTGTCGAGTGTGATGTCAAATGGAGCAAATGTGACTTCACTCACGGCTTTACGAATCTTCGATAGGTCGAATGATTCTCCGATAAATGTCAGTGTCAGATGTAGATTTCCATACGGACAGTAATTGCCTTCAACACCTCTTGCTCTCATCTCTTGCTGTGCTTCAACAAGGGAGGATTTGAAATCTTCTGTAAAACGTATGGCAATAAATATTCTCATCTTATAATCCGTTGGTATTAAACGAATAAAGACGGGGACATGCCCCGTCTCTACATTATATGATTTATAATCAAAATAGTGTTATCTTAATTTAGACGCTCCGGATTTTCCATCCACCTTCTTTGTCATTGGTGATCCGAACTTTGCTTTCTCTGCATCTTGCTTTGCCACAACCTCCATGTATTCGGCAGTGCTGAATGGAGCTGCTGTCTGTGCAAACTCAGGCACGTTGTAGCTCTTTAGCAAATCTGCGTCATGACGTGGGTTAAGACGTGGCATACGGAATGGCTTAGTGGCGTTTCCGTTCTCATCGATGTGAGTGATGTAGTTGCGGGCGTAACTTCCGTCCTCTCGTTTAGACGCGATTAGCAGCCATCTGCTGTTGGTTGACCAACTGTGGTAGCTGTCGCAAAGTGGAGAGTTGGCATTCTTCAAAGGAAGAAATTCCTTAGTCGCCAAGTTGACCAAGCATACATCAGCGCTATGCTCTGTTGGCACCTGCATTCCATACTCCGCGCGTGTGATGGCAAGGAATTTGCCGTCGGGTGAAATCTTTGGAATTGTGGCGCTGCTGTCAAGTTTTGTGGCTTCATATACAGTGTCGATCTTGCCCCAGTTGCGTGTCTCGGCGTCGAACGCAATTCTCAAGATATCGTATTTCACGCTGTCGAATGGCAACTTGTTCTTATCGTCGTCGGTGCAGACGAAGTATAGATGCTTTCCGTCGGGAGCCCATTCTGGGAACGACTCGAATCTGTTTTCCGAGCGGATGATGTTAGTGATCTCATTCTTCTCAATATCGTAAAGCACCAAGTCGCCATGAAGATTGAATGTCTCGATCTTGTTGACGATAGACGAGTGGAACGATTGCTTGAAGTTGTCCATCGAGAATGCTATCAACGGAAGGGTAGGGTGCCATGATGTGATTGATGTTGAGAATGGCATATCGCCAGTCTTTGTGTCAATCTTGCGGACTGTGCCGTTGTATGAAAGGATCATACCACCTTTCTCTCCACGATAGTAGAAACTTCTGTTCTGTGAGTTGTGTCTGCTTACGAAATGGCAGTTGACGCATCTCTGCACACGATAGCCTGGCTGTGAGTGTGTGTAGTGGTCCGACGCGATGATGTTCTCCTCTCCAGTGGATAGATTATACTGGTTGATTGACATCTCTCCACTCGCCATATAGCTTGGCTCGATCATACGGTATGTGACGTATTCGTCGATGGAGTCGCTGCTCACTGTCATTGTGAACGGTGCATAACGTAGACAGCCGTTGTTTGTCTTCTCGTAAACTTCGAATGTAATATCTTTATCTTTGTTTTCAGCAAGCAATGCCTTCCACTTGTCGATTGGGAAGCATACGTTGCCATTATCCGACGCTACAGACATCTCCGTCTTCTCGCCTGACACTTTGACTACGTAGTCTTTATTCGCGTCGACACAGAAATTCATCGGCAGAATATTGCACGGAATGGTTGTCCCGATATAGCAGTCGGGAGTGATGGGTGCGACGTCGGAACTCTCTGTAAAAGACTTCGGCGCGTCCACTGAGCAGGCTGACATTAGCGTCGCCAGCATAAACATGATTATATTAGTCTTTTTCATTTGTCCAAACTTCCTCCTTTATAGTTTTTAGTGTCGACATCTTGATAGAAGTAGAAGTAGACATAAGTGCCCTGATACTTCTTAAACTTATCTCTGGCGTTTTTGCCTGCTCTTCTAATTTCATTTACAAGCTTTTGTGTGTTCAGAGCAAGATTTCTATCGACGTTGATGCTCTGCACAGCTGTTGTGTTTCCTGAAATGGCACATAGGCAAGCGGCTTCCTGAATACATTTAGGAGGCAGTTGTCCATTATAAATTCTTGCTGCGACGGGTAGGTCTTTCACGAACGCATCCAAATCTTTTGCATAAAGTTCGGCAAGGATTCTCGCCTCGGCAATCTTTGGATTGGAAATGTTGCCTCTTTCTGCGATGAAGTCAGCAGCGGAATAGTTGTGGAACCAGTCGTCTTGTTTTTCAAAATAAGATTCGAAGTTGGCGTATGCTGGTTTGTCTGCCAACAACTGTTTTTTGTTGCCGACATATTTTCTCCACTCTTTCGCGTAGTCAGAGTAGGCACCGCTTGTCTCCAAAATGTTTAGATATCGCTCTGTAAGTTCTGGCTCTTCCATCATCACCGCGCAACGCATCATTCGTTTCAATCGACGGAAATTCTCTCCTGTCAACTGGTAGTATTCCATTGCGTGGAATAGCGACATGGCGTAGTTTCCTGTTGCGAATGCGAAATCTTCGTAGTGAATCATGTGAGGCACGACGAAGTTGCTTGTGTTGTGGCCTTCCCATGCTGCAGGGAAATTAAACATCTCGTCTACTTTCTCTCCTTTAGCAATCAATGCCTCCACATAGTAGGCGTAGACGTCGGATGTCGGATGCTCTGTTTCTCTTGCCTCCTTGATCATCTCAGCCCAGTTGTCCTCGTTTTCCAACTGCTGCAATCGAAGGATCTTATGAAAGGTTTCGTCGTTGTAACAACATAGTTTTGAAATTACAATGACAACGATAAATGCGATGCCTGGACTCAAGATTTTCTTTACTGGCAATTCATCCTCGTCTTTACATCTGTTGGCAACAAATGGATATGCAATCATCAGTGCCATAGCCACAAGTGAATAGAAGAAGAATGAACTTGAATGCTGAACGTAAAGTGGCGCAAACATCGCTATCGAGTAGACTTCATAGTGAAGCTGTGTCGATGTCAAATAGTTGAATCCAAACCATGATGCCAAACCGATTCCTGCTAGCATCATCGCTTTCTTGTTGTCTCTCTTAATGTACGACGTCGCTCCAATCATCATTGCTAACGGAGAGAAAACTCCGATTGCAAAGTAGGAAAACTCCGCAACTACAATCGATAGGTACAATGAAATCTTATTCTCTATCTGCATCCACCATGCCAAAAGCACTGCGATGAGGCTTCCAAGCAATAGCGACATCACAATCGAACCGTCGACTTTATCGAAAAGAAGATATTCAAGATTGCATATTGCGACGTATAATGTAAGGGTTGGAACAGCCGCTATACCGATTTTCTTGGCGTTCGTCTGCTTGATCAATCCCTTCAACAACACTGCGTAAATGGCTGTGAGTGTGGCTGAAACAGCGAATGCACCGAATATTGGTGATGCAAAAAACTGTGTGATGAATCTTGCTACAAAACTAAGTGTTCCTGCTCCGTATGAAAAGATGATGGAGCGGAATGGATCACTATCCAAGTATAGGGTATAGTCGGAAAGTGCATATAGATACGACTGCTCGCATATTGCTGTCAAAGCAAATATGACAACGAAGAAAAATGCGATGGACGCATTTTCGATTGTCTTTATGCTGAATGTTTTGGCATCTTTCATAGCCTCTTCTTATAAGTTATCCTTTTTTAGTTTTTCATATAATCCCTCGCAGGCATCTTCAAGAAGGTCGAGCACAAGTTCAAAACCGTCTGCACCTCCGTAGTAAGGATCTGGCACATAGTCGTTGGTGAAACTTCTGCAAAACTCAGTCATCTTGTGGATCTTCTGTGTATGCTCCAAAGTGGCAGCACGGTCGTGAAGATCGTCGATATTGGTGTTGTCCATACCGATCACTAAGTCGAAATTATCAAAGTCGGCTGTCTTGACTGGTCGACTTATAGATGTGACGTCGTAGCCTCGGCGCGACGCGAATGATATCATACGTGGGTCGGCATGCTCACCTTGATGGTAACTCAAGATGCCGGCAGAGTCGATATTGAAATCCGCAGACTCTCCCTTGTCGTCGACAATCTTCTTCATCACAGCCTCTGCTGCTGCCGAACGACAGATGTTGCCCAAACAAACGAATAATATGTTGTGTTTTGCCATGTTATTAAAGTTATAATAATCAACCTACAGAATTGTCGTTTGGATTATTGTTCTGTGAAGATGGGGCGTGCCCCGTCTCTACGTTGGGATTTTGGCGATGGTTGTTGAATCTGCGACGGTGGTTGTTGAATCTTCTTGGCTTCTGCTCGCCGTTCTGCTGACTTTGGGCAGGATCAAGACCTGCTCCTACGTTTTGACCGCCATTCCCGTTGGGTTGACCATTTGGTCTTGGACCACGATGGTTGTTGTGTGGTCTGCCGTTATGGTTGTTTCGGTTTCCATTACGATTGCCATTGCGGTTTTCGTTATGGTTTTCGTTTTCGTTATGGTTTTCGTTATGACGTCTTCTGTTTCTTCCCTTACCCTTCAATCTTGGCTCATATGCTGGACCTTCACCAAGCTCTTCTGGCAATGGCATCTTGTCGATCTCTTTCTCCAAGAACTGTTCGATCATTCCAAACTTGTCCTGATCTTTCTCCGACACGAATGTGATTCCCACTCCTTGACGGTTGGCACGTGCTGTACGGCCGATACGGTGGATATAGTCTTCCGCGTCGTGAGGCACATCGTAGTTGATTACCATGTCGATACCCTCGATGTCGATACCACGGGAAAGGATGTCAGTGGCTACAATCACGTTGATTTTGCCACTCTTATAGTCGAGCATCACCTCGTCGCGCACTGCCTGATCCAAATCGGAATGCATAGCTCCCACTTTGATCTTCATGCGAAGAAGTGCGTTATATACATCTTTCACATTCTGCTTCGACGATGAGAAAATGATTGTCTTGTCGACGCTGTTGTTTGCCAACAACTTCTGCACCAACATACGTTTCTGAGTTTCGTAGCAGATGTAGGCTTGCTGAGTGATTCCTTCTGCTGGTTTGGAGATTGCGACGTTGACGAATTCTGGCTCATGAAGGATTGTCTCTGCCAACTTCTTGATCTTAGTAGGCATTGTTGCTGAAAACATCACTGTCTGACGTTTCTCTGGCAACTGCTTCACGATGGAGATGATATCGTCGTAGAATCCCATGTCGAGCATACGGTCGGCCTCGTCCAAGATGAAATGCTCCACGCCTGAGAAATCGGCGTTCTCCATCTTGATATGTGAGATCAAACGACCTGGTGTGGCGATCACAATATCCGTACCGTTCTTCATTGCCTGCTTCTGTGTCTCGTAGGCTGAGGCGTCGTTGCCACCGTAAACGGCTACTGATGAGATGGATACGAAATATGAGATGCCTTCCAACTGCTGGTCGATCTGTTGAGCCAACTCACGAGTCGGAGCCATGATTATGGCACGTACTTTGTCGTGTGATGGTTTTCTAAGTAGCTGGTTGATTAGCGGCAATAGGTATGCGGCAGTCTTTCCTGTTCCAGTCTGAGCACAGGCAATCAAATCCTTGCCTTCCATCACCACTGGCATTGCCTTCTCTTGCACAGGAGTCATCTCCTGGAAGTTCATGGCGTCTATTCCGTCAAGTAGCGACGGTTCAAAATCTAATTCGTCGAATCTCATCTGTAGTTATTTCTTTGGGTCTTCCTGCTTTTCTTCCTTCTTTACAGGTTTGTTGCATTCATCGCCTGGGTAAAGCGAAATACATTCATAGCCAGGGAAGACTTCTTTCATAAAGTTTGGCACTTCAGAGCATGCTCCGACAGAGACGATTCCCTCTACCAGTTTCTCTGATTTCTTGCCATTTGTGTCGATGTAATGTTTCTTGTTGACCATTGCAAGACCATCCTTGAATGGATATGCATGGTTGAAACTTGGAGATATTGCCTCCTTGAATTGGTCGTTTAAGAATCCTACTTTGTCGCCCTTCGCTATACGAGCGAATCCGCAGCTGTACGGGTTGATGTAGTCGTACTGTGGCTCAACCACCTCTTTGCCAAGGTTGTTTATCATTCCCCACTTGCCATTTTTCTTGACTATAGCCAAACCGTTGTAGAAGACGTCGATAAACTCGTAGATTGGGTTTACATAGATAGTCTTGCTGTCTGGAGTCAACAATCCGTATAGGTTGTTCTGCTCAAAACGGATAAGCTTAGTAGGATCGTCGACTTTGGTTGCAGTCTCATAGTAGACGGTGTTCTCGTCCTTCATTCCGTCTTTTACAAGGATGACTGTGTTTCTCTTGCTCTTGTCGGCATAGATAGAGTCGTATGCACACTCCACGATTGGGAATCCTCCCAAATCATAGATTCCAAGTCTGCCGTTTTTCTTAACCAACAATACATCTGTACTGTTCTCGAAACGCATGATGGAGTCGTATTTGCATGGAATCACCGACTGGCCAAGCTCATCCACCAATCCGTAAAAGGCACCGGTTCTGACTAGAGCGACGTGTGATAGGAAATATCTCATGTCGTCGTAGCGGGCAGAGATGATTGTCTTGCCTAAATCGTTGACCAATCCTTTCTTCCCGTTCTGCACGAACACAACATAGCCTGGACGGAATTTAAGCAAAGTATCGTAAACACAGTCGATTACATGCTTCCCGTTCTTGTTGATGAATCCACATTTGCCACCAAGTCGTGCGAATGCCAAGTCTTTCATCACAGGTCCCTCTTTGATTATCGACTCGTCAAATGTCTCGCCGAAAGATGTCTCCATACCGAACAATCCGATTGTGTCGTAGCGGCAAGAGACGATGGTTTTGCCCATGTTGTTGACCAATCCCCATCTTCCGTCTCTTTTGACGCGGGAGTAGCCCTCTTCATAGTAGTACAACTCGTCGTATTCGTGAGGAATTAGCTCCTCATTGTTACAGTTCATCAATCCCCACTTGTCGTTGTGACGAAGGCGGACAGTACCGTCGGGATAATGCTGCATATATTCATAGTTGTATGGGAAGACGTCGGTGCCGTTCTTGTAAACGAAATTCCACTTGCCTTTGACCAATACTCGTGAATAATCATCAATCAAAGTGTCGATGAAAACGTAGTCTTTTGGTCGTGCTGCCTCACGTTGCTTCTCATTTGTGTTCAACGCGTAGTTGACCTTTGTCTTCAAAGTCACTGTTTGTGCCTCACCCTTGATTATGATAGGCTCGAAGTTCGGCATAGTCTCAAAAAGACTTCTTGTCTCTCTCAAAAGTTGCGGATTGCATTTGCACGATGGCTTGATATCTGAAATATGTCCGTCCTTGTTGACGGTGAAAGTGACAGTGACGTCGCCACCTTTCATTCTTATTGCATCCTCTCCGACAAGCTCTGATGGATATTGTTTTGCGGCAGATATATATTTCTTGAATTCAGGGTCATCCACGCCAGTAAAACCTTTGGCTGAGGCGTTGAATGAGAATGAACTCAACAAAATTCCCAATATGATAGTTTTCAGGTTAAGCATCATTATTGTTTGAATTTAAATCCATTTGTCTGTTTCTCCAGATACTCTCCGTTTTCTCCGGAATATATAAAATAGCCCTCCACGTTAGGTAGGGATTCGATAAGTGACATTGCTGAATCTACGCCAAGCACCATACAAGATGTTGCCAATGCATCGGCAGTCATGCAGTCGTCTGCGATGATAGAACTGCTGAGTAAGGTATGGTTGACAGGCCTGCCAGAGCGAGGATCGATAGTGTGCGCGTATTTGACACCATCTTTGTAGTAATATTGCAGATAGTTTCCGCTTGTTGCCAATGATTTTCCGTCGAGCTGCACAACACGTTGAATCTCAGCGGTATGCTGCATTGTGCTGTCTTCGATAGGTTTATTGATGCCGATGCTCCAGACGTTTCCTTTGTCGTTAACTCCGTTGCATACAACTTCGCCTCCTACCTCAACCATGAAATCGTTGATGCCGTTGTTACGTAAGACGCGAGCCACTTCGTCGGAACCAAAACCTTTGGCAATAGCTGAAGCGTCTAATTTAATCTGTGGATTTTCTTTCTTGATATATCCTGATTTGCATAAAACAACCTTTTCCCAGCCTACGATCTTTTTCAACTCTGCGATCACACTGTCAGGTGTCGAACGATCTGGATCATATCCAAAACCGTATGCGTTGACAAGTGGAGCGACGGTGATGTCGAATGCTCCGTTGGTGATTGTGGAAATCTCACACGCTCTGTTGTAGACTGTCAAGAACAACGAATCTTTCTCACTCAAAAGCACAGAGTCGGAAGATAGGTTGACGCGGGTGATTGTAGATTGCTTGTTGAAAGTGGATAATGCAGTGTCGACGTTGGCAAGAGCCTCAAGATATTCCGTCTTCACATCCTTGCCATTTGACTTATACTTTATGTTATAGAAAGTGCCGAACACTCTGCCGCTATCGCTGACATATTCAGCCGACGGTTGTGTGTTGTGAACACATGCCGACAACAGAATAGCGGAAATAAATATTATAAAATAGCGTAACGTCGCTTTCATTTATACAAGATATATGCAAGTTAAGTGATATATTTTGCAAAAATACACACTTTTTTTTATATGACAAAATGTAGAATTTATATAATCTTAACGTCACTTATGCAGATGTTTGTGTTTCCCTTAT
Source organism: Paludibacteraceae bacterium (assembly GCA_024401495.1). The sequence continues at coordinate 118,990 of JAKSKW010000001.1, read as the reverse complement.
TTGCGGAATACAAACATTTTTTTCTCGTCAAGCTGAATCTTGTACTCTTTTTCATCGAAAGTGAAAAGATAACCAGGACGTCCAACTCCCTTTGAAAACTCATTTGTCTGAACAACATATTTAAGGGAAAGCATTTTTTTCTGGAAATTACGTCGGTCCAATGCCTTGTAGTCTTTTTTGTTGTCGAGAACGTGTGCGCAAGCCTCAAACACAGCGTCGTAGATTATCTGGAGCTGTGTCATTGTGAATTTCTTGTTTAGCAAACGGAATGCGATAGGTTCATACATGATCTTGTTACGCAACTGATCCAACGCCATATTGATAATCTCTCTATGGTCGAACGCAAGCTCAGGCAAATTGTTCACTGGAAACCATTGTGCATTAGCAGCGTCGTCTCCAGCCACTACAGAATAATCATCTTGACGGATAAATGCCATGAATGCGATTGTCATCACTCTTTCTGGCTTTCCTGTTATCTCATCTGTACGTGGGTCTCTGCCGATTGCTGTAAAAGTGTGGAATTGCTCCAAGTAGATGTCTTCTACACCAGTCTCCTCTTTCAATTCACGCAACGCTCCCTCTTCGGCTGTCTCGTTCATGCGGATGAATCCACCTGGCAATGCCCATGCTCCCATGTATGGTTCAAGGTTTCTCTTGATTAGCAATATGTTTAATGCTTTGTCGTCGATAGCAAACACCACACAATCAGTAGTGACTGCGGGATGCTGATATTTGTATATGTACGCTAAATCTTCCATCTGTATTTATATTTAGACGCAAAGTTACAGAATTTTTTCAATATATGATGCGTATATTGTTGCAATCACACAAATCGCTTCTGAAATACGTAGGGGCAGGTTTTTATTCCCGCCCCTTGCAAACAAGTCAGTTTAACTGATTGGTTTTATTTCTTGTTGAATTTACTTTCTTCTTTTTCTTTTAGTTTGCCGCTTTTGAAATCCTTAAGCATTTTGTTCATTGCTCTTTCTTTCCCTATTGCAGACTTGTTCTTGTCGTAATAAGTCAGCATCTGGGTGATGGCAAAATAGTGCATGTCGAAATCATGCTCACGATGTTTGTTGTCCAAACAGTAGATGATGCAGCCTGATAGATATGCCCCCAACATTTGAACAGCTTTGTTTTCATCCTTGCATTTCAAATATGGACTTCTTCTTGGACTGATCTTGAACACTATGTCCTCAGACGCTTGTGTCCATATCCACATGTATTTGGCCGCTGATATCGCCTCGTACTTATCGTCTTGCAGATTTGTCGACAAATAGTATTTTGCAGAGTTGTACACAATGTCGTTGTCTTTCTTGCATTGCTCGGCATTCTCGTATTTCTCGATTTCTGGAATCGTGAAATCTGGTTTAGCATAGCTGCTGACAGCTATAAATGCCATGATTATAAGTGATACTATCTTTTTCATTTGTCTTACTTTCTTTTTTTTATTCAACCGTATCTGACGGCTAATTCCCACAACTACAAATATAAAGTAAATGGAAATTGCATCCTAACGATGAACGTATTTTTTTCAGTGTAAGATATTAACTGTTTTTTTGATTACGTCAATTTCCTATCTTTGCGTCTAAACAAAATAATCTTCTATGACACTAATTGAAGCTATACAGGCTCGCCACTCGGTGAGAAAATATAAGAATATTCCTCTTCCTGAAGAGGTCGTCTCGACTCTTAGTCAGAAAATCGAAGAAATCAATGCAGAAGGCAATCTGCATATCCAGTTTGTCACTAATGAGCCTAAAGGATTCAATGGTATTTTGAATTATGGCGTCTTTGGTGGAATAACAAACTATTTTGTCGTGGCTGGCAAGAAGTCGGATGATTTAGACGAGAGGGCTGGCTACTATGGTGAGCAACTTGTTCTTCTTGCCCAACAACTTGGCCTGAACACTTGTTGGGCTGGGTTGACATATAAGAAGGTCGACGGTACTTATTCGCTTGCCGACGGTGAGAAAATCGTCTGCTATATTGCTGTGGGCTACGGTGAGACTCAGGGCACGGAGCGTAAACATCGTTCGGTTGCCGATTTGAGTAATGCCAGCAGCACAACTCCAGAATGGTTTAATAGGGGAGTGGAGATGGCCCGTTTGGCTCCGACCGCAGTCAACCAGCAGAAATTCTATATTGAGTATCTCGGTGAGTCTGGTGGCAAACATAAGGTTAAGGCAAAAACGAGATTCTCGTTGGCTGGATACACAAAGTTGGATCTTGGCATCGTCAAACTACATTTTGAAATTGGAGCCGGAAAAGAGAATTTTGAATGGGTGTGACAGGTTGTCATTCCAAATCTTTATGACACAATACAAAAGCCGTGTACATTTGAGGATGCACACGGCTTTTTTTTCTAACAACGGAACTAATCGTTAATTCCTTATAGTCTTCCGTCTTTACAGAATTATTTAAATCTTTTTTTCTCTTTGTTTTTCAATTTGCCACTCTTGAAATCCTTGAGTACCTTATCCATATATTTGTCGTTTCCTGTAATAGACCTGTTTTTGTCGTAGTAATTAAGCATTTTCGTTAGTGCAAAATAGTGCATATCGAAATTTTGCTCTTTCTGTTTGTTTTCCAAACAGTAGATGATAGAGCCTGCAAAGTAGGCTCCCATTAATTGAGCCCCAATCTCCTTCTGTTCACATTTCAGAAAATGGTCGTGCTCAGCGCTTAAGGTTAACATTATATCCTTTGATGCTGTGGCCCATACTATCATGAATCTGAGTGCTGCAGAGGATTCGTAAATATCATTTGGTAGCTCTGCGTCTAAGTAGAATTTTGCGGTTTTTAATACTTTGTCATTGTCTTTTGCACACTCTTCTGCAGTAGCATACTCTTTAATGTCCGGAATCTCAAAGTCTGGTTTGGCGTGAGTGGCTATCGCCATTGACACCATAATTAGTAGTGAAATAAATTTCTTCATTGTGCTGGTTTTCTAATTATTAATTTGTCCTCATTTGGTTCAAATGGATTGTTTTTCACCCAAGATTTGTACACTTCAATCATCTTTTGATTTTCTTCATTTGCGATAAACTCTTTGTATTCGTCAGCGTAAGCATCTTTGAAGAGTTCCATAGTGTACACTTCGAAACATCCTGCGTCGATTACTTTCTTGTGGTATTCAAGCAGGTAGTTAGGATACTTGTCTTTCCATGATTCGTATTCGTTGGCAGCTGCTTTACGGATTTCTACCAACTCTGCAAATGAAAGAATGTCTTTTCTTGCAGTTTTTTGTAAGTCTTTTATGTTGGGAGAATTAAGCACTGACATTTCGTAAAGCATTTCAAATGGGACGATTAGATTAAGCCCTTTGAATCCAATTGTATTTTGTTTAGTAAGAGACACATGAAGAGTGTCGTTGCTCATTGAGATGGTGCTTCTCAAACTTTTTACAATTGTGTTTTGAATGACTTTGTTTCTTTCTCCCTTGTCAAGTAACAATAACGCTTCTCCATAGATGAGCCCCCAAATTGGCTCAGAAGACCCAAGTAGCAATACGCTTGCTCGGAAATATGAAGATGTATATGTCGGCTCCACTTCCATCGCCTTCTCATACATTGCTAATGCCCCATTGTAATCATGCTCCATTAACATTATATTGGCCTTTTCTTGGTAAAGACAACCTGCTTTGGGAAACTTTTTAATTCCTTTGTCGTAGCTGGCAATCGCTTTTTTGCGTTCGCCCATAAAGTCGTATGCGTTGCCTTGTAGCTGGTATAGTAAACAATTGGCATCAGAGTTGCCTTCTACCTTTTTCGTGATTTTGATAGCCTCTGCATATTCTTTCTTTGCTGTTTTTGCCAACGCGTATTCATAGTTGATAAGAAAATGCTTTGGATTGTTTGTAAGCAGATGCTCGTAGATCTCAATCGCTTTGTCTGGTTGGTTGTTGTCGTAATAAGCTATGGCTTTTTGCATCTCTTCCTTTTCATAATCACTCAGTTGGGCGTTTTTCGAATTCGCAGTTATACAGCAGATTGAGAGTAATGATACTGCAATTATTTTTAATATTTTCATGGCACTTCGTTATTGTTGTTATGTTTAGTCTGCTACAAATATAGGCACAAATAAACGGTTTTCACTTATTTGTGCCTATTAAATTATTTGCTTGACAACATAATTCTTATTTCATTTTCTGAAATATGTAGACGTTGCGCTATTTCTGAGATTGACATTCCTCCATCAATTAGCAATTGGATGGTTGATGCCATGCCTCTCTTCTCGCCGATCTCAATGCCACGTTTCTCACCTCTCTTCTCCCCAATCTCAATGCCTCTCTTATAGCCATGCTTCTCCATGTCCATTTCATCAGATAGAAGTTTAAGGCTCGCCTCGTATACGGCGTAATCTTTTTCTGACAAAGCTCCCACCTTGGCTATCTCTATCATTTTGAGCAAACCTTCGTCGGCTCTTTCATATACACTTGGATCAATATTTTCCATTTTCCCTAAGTTTTTGAAAATATACAACCAGATGTCCTTCATTGTGATGTTGTTTGCATCCAACTTGAACTTTGGCAAAGATAAGAAATATTTTCGATGTCGGTCCCAAAATATCTTGCCTGTCTTCACGTTGCATTCCGCTGTACACGTTACTGCTTCGTCGATATCAGTGATGTTTTCTCCTAAAATGAAGATTCCGATGATTCTGGAGATGTCTTCTTCCATGTCTTCCCATGCCAACCCTTTCTTGATTTTTGAGTCCATAAGTTTGTAGACATAGAAATTTGCTCGTGTCTTGAAAAACTTCTGGCATGAGTTCTGCATCTCAATCAGAATAGAATCTCCACTTTGTGTAGTGCAACGAAGATCAAATGTGACGCCACGCTGTTTCTTCCTTGCCTTTGGCACCTCAACGTTTTCAAAATGAACATCTGTGATTTTTTCCACGTCTCCATCTAAAATGGCATTTAGAAAGGATTTCATCACGATTGGGTCCGACATGCAGTACTTGAACCCAAAATCACATCGTAAGTCGATGTATTTTCCTACTTTCATTTTTTTAGTTACTAATTTAAGTTTGTACTTGTTTGTATAATCCGAAATGACTAAACCAAACATTTATTTCTGCAAAGGTATGCTTTTTATTGGTATTATGAAGTGAATTGCGAATTTTTTGGTACGCTCGCCCTACGGGCTCGCGAGGGAGGGAGGAGTTAGGGCGTTCCGCCCTTAACAATCCTCATTTGGGACAACTGCCATATAATATCCATAAAAGAGTAGAGACGCCGCACTCGACGTCTCTACAAAAGGTTTGCATCGTCGGAATCCCCACCAAAGTAGGATTGTAACGACAATTATGCATTACGAATTATGCATTACGAATTATTGCAACACCTGATCCCAGTCTTTCCAAACTGGCTCTCTACCCATCTTCTTCAACGCTGCCATCACCTCAACGGCTGTACGCTCGTCTGAGACGTGGAACTGCTCCAAAGCTTGTGGATATGTGAAGTAGCCTCCTGGCTCAGTCTTGCTCTCCGCCGACATAGTTGTGACTCCGAGTGTTGCCATATTATCACGGATGTTGGCTGGCTCACGTGTAGAATAACTGATGTCGATATCGTGGTCGAAGATACGGAAGGCGAATGTCAACTGTGCAAGTTCCTTGTCGCTCATGATGACGTTAGGCTGGAATCCTCCGTTCTCTGCCACACGCATACGTGGAAAATTGACACTGTACTTTGTCTTCCAGTAGTTCTTCTCCAAATAGCGGACGTGGTGTGCCATCATGGTCATGTCTGTACGCCAGTCCTCTAGCCCGACCAATACTCCCATGCCGATGGAGTGGACTCCTGCCTGAGCCATACGGTCGAAACCGTTCAATCTCCACTCAAAATTGGATTTCATACCTCTTGGATGGTACACTTTGTATCTGGCTTTGTTGTATGTCTCCTGGAAACAGATGACACCGCTCAAACCGTGGTCGCAAAGTGTGGAATAGCCTTCCACGTCCAATGGCATAACCTCAATCTTGATGTTTGCGAAATATTTCTTAGCAATGTCGATGGCGTTGGCAAGGTAAGGGACTCCGGCTTTTGCTGGGTTCTCTCCTGTCACCAACAGAATATTCTCGAATGGAGATAGTTTTTTGATTGCCTTAAACTCATTCTCAATCTCTTCCATCGTCAGGATTGTGCGAGCCATTGGATTCTGGATGTGGAATCCACAGTAGACGCATGAGTTAGTGCATGAATTTGTAAGATACAACGGTATGAACATCGAAATGGTTTTTCCGAATCGTTCAAGCGTGATCTGTCGGCTCTTCGCTGCCATCTGCTCCAAATAAGGCTCGGCGGCTGGCGATATAAGAGCCATAAAATCGTCGACAGTAAGTCTGTCTTTAGCCAAGGCACGACGTACATCAGCGTCTGTCTTTGCATAGATGGATTTCGTTGTCTCATCCCACGAAATCTTCTCTAATTCATCTGAAAACATACCTTGTTATTTGTTTTGTTTATTGTTTGCAATTATTAAACCTATGAATATCAGCAATGTGCCAGCCACAACCCAAATCGTAATCTCTTTGGAGAAGAAGATGGCTGCCGACGCTGCTGACACAATCGGAAGCAGATAGAGAAAATTGTTGGTCTTGGCTGCTCCAATCGTTCTGAACGATACATTCCACAACCAAAGGCTGGCACCGCTCGCCACAAGTCCTAAATAGGCTGTGCCGAGTATATGCGTCCAATTCATCTTCTCCCAGATTTCTGCTGGCGACGGTGCGTCGCTCTCCAGTAGCACAACCGGTAGGATTGTCAATGCTCCGTAGAAGAAAAGTCGACGTGTTGTCTGCAACTCGGTCACTTCTTTTGGCATCTTCGTCAATAGGAGAGAGTAGACTGCCCACGAGCAAACTGCCAAGAAGGTGATGAAATCGCCTAATGGACTCAAATTGAGCACCAACATTCCATTTAGCACGACGCAAGCCACTCCTGCCAACGCCACCAGACTGCCGATGATGAATCCTCTCGTCGGCTTCATCAATCTAAGGATGATGAATAGTAGGGCTGTGACGATTGGCACAGTTGCGCATATCAGCCCGACGTTGGTGGCACTCGACATCTTCAATCCGTTGTACTCAAGGAAGAAGTATAGGCTTCCTCCCGTCAAACCGATTAAGAACATCTTTAGCTCTGTGATCGTCTTCTCCATCTTGTAGGGTTTGGGGCACATGACGCATAATGCGATGTATGCCAATACAAACCTGCAGAAGATGAGTTGCACTGGAGTTATCCCCGTCTCAAGAATTGATTTCGAGATGACGAAGGTTGATCCCCAGATAATGGCGACGATGAGAGCGGGAAGATATTTAATGAATTCGTAATTCATAATTCACAATTCATAATGGAGATTATATAGTCGTGGCTTATTATGAGGATTGTTAAGGGCCCATGTTTGAATTATTTGGGCCCTAACCCTTCCACCAACGCGAGTCCGTAGGACGAGCGTATTTTTATTGATTCTAGTGTGCGCTCGCCTTCGGCTCGCGCTGGAGGGGGAAGCAAGGGCGTTCCGCCCTTTGCAATCCTCATTTTAAAATCACCAATTATGAATTATTTTATTTTCAGTGCGTCACGTCCAAGTCTCATTGCACAGAAGTTCGGACCACACATTGTGCAGTACTCTCCATCTGTGTGGTGAGCCTCCTCGAATATCTCACGAGCCTTCTCTGGGTCAAGAGACAAGTGGAATTGGTCGTTCCAACGGAATTCAAAACGGGCTTTTGAAAGTGCGTTGTCTCTGATGGCTGCACCTGGATGTCCTTTGGCCAAGTCGGCTGCATGAGCTGCGATCTTATATGTGATTACTCCTACACGCACGTCATCCTTGTTAGGCAATGCAAGATGCTCCTTTGGTGTGACGTAGCAAAGCATCGCTGTGCCGAGCCAACCGATTTGTGCAGCACCGATGGCTGATGTGATATGGTCGTATGCTGGGGCGATATCAGTCACAAGTGGACCAAGTGTGTAGAATGGTGCATTATGACAGTGTGTGATCTGTCGCTCCATATTCTCTTTGATCTTGTGCATTGGCACATGACCTGGACCTTCGATGAATGCCTGTACGTTCTTCTCCCAAGCACGAAGCACAAGTTCACCCATAGTGTCAAGTTCAGCAAACTGAGCCTCATCGTTGGCGTCTGCTGTACAGCCTGGACGAAGACCGTCGCCAAGAGAAACAGCGACGTCGTACTGCGCAAGAATATCACAAATATCGTCGAAATGCTCGTATAGGAAACTCTCCTGGTTGTGAACCAAGCACCACTTACTCATGATCGATCCACCACGTGAAACGATTCCGCACAATCTCTTGTCTGCCAAATGAACATTGTGGCGACGGATACCTGCGTGGATAGTGAAGTAGTCCACACCCTGCTCACACTGCTCAATCAATGTGTCGCGGTAGATCTCCCAAGTAAGATCCTCAACCTTACCGTCGACTTTCTCAAGAGCCTGATAGATAGGCACAGTACCCACTGGCACTGGACAGTTGCGGATGATCCACTCTCTTGTCTCATGGATGTTGGCACCTGTAGAAAGATCCATAAGTGTATCTCCTCCCCACTTACAACTCCATACGGCTTTCTCCACCTCATCGTCGATAGTGGAAGTAGTGGCAGAGTTTCCGATATTAGTGTTGATCTTCACAAGGAAGTTGCGGCCGATAATCATAGGCTCGCTCTCAGGGTGGTTGATGTTGGCAGGAAGCACAGCACGACCTTCTGCAATCTCCTTACGTACAAACTCAGGAGTGATGTAAGTGTCGATACCAAGTTCCTTACAGTTCATATTCTCACGGATTGCAACGTACTCCATCTCAGGAGTTATGATGCCAGCCTTTGCGTAAGCCATCTGAGTGATGTTGGCACCCTTCTTAGCACGGTAAGGCAATGCGATATGCTCAAAACGAAGATGGTCTAGGCTCTTGTCGGCAAGACGCATCTTTCCATACTCAGATGTGATCTCTGGTAGCTGCTCCACGTCGCCACGTCCGACGATCCATTTCTCACGGAATCTCTCAAGACCTTTCTTTAGGTCGACGGTGATGTTTGGATCCGAGAACGGACCTGATGTATCATAGATGAAGACGGGGGCATTCTCAGTCACTGTTCTTTTTCCATCCTCGTCTACATTCACAGTAGGTGTTAGATTCACCTTCTGCATTCCCACTTTAACGTCTGGGAACATCTCGCCTTGCATATAATGCTTCTCACGCTTAGCGTAATGAGTTGTTTTTTTATCTGCCATATTTGTTCTTTATTAGCACTGATGTTTATTTACCACAGAGACACGGAGTTCACAGAGAAAAATCGAAGGAAAACTTCGTTTTTCCTGTGTCTCAGAGGTCGCGTTTTCCTGACCACAGAGGCACTTCGTGCTTTGTGAGTTTTTTGAGGTTACACTACTAATCTTTTAATGCCATTTTTTAATAAAACTTCATTAAAATTTATCAATAATGCAACTCTCAGATTTGCAAGTTTTAGATAGGTTAGTGTTTGTGCTGTAAAAATAGGTTTCATTTCTGACACCGATTTTAGTTCTACAATCACTTTTTCTTCTACTAACAAATCTAAGCGGTATCCGCCTTCAATTACGATTTCGTCGTACACAATAGGCATTTCTTTTTGAATTTCTACTTTAAGACCTTTTTTGCTCAATTCATAAGCAAGGCATTTTTCGTAGATAGATTCCAATAAACCGGGACCTAGTGCTTTGTGTACTTTTATCGCACAATTTATAATTTCGCCTGTTATCTCATTAATCTCCATTTTCTCTTTTACTTTAATGTTTATTATTTCTACTATATAACCATGAAACACATAGAGAAGAAATATAAAATCCGAAGGATTTCCTCTGTGCACTCTGTGTCTCTGTGGTTTGTCTATTCCTCTATTCCTCTATCCCAAGAATGATGTTAATGGTGAGCTCGCTACAGCCTCACCAGCTGTCACTGCACCAAGACCAGCTTCGTATGCCTCACGTCCACAGATGACGGCGTCACGGAATGCCTTAGCCATGCGTACTGGATCACCTGCCACTGCAACGGCTGTGTTTACCAAACATGCGTCGGCTCCAAGCTCCATGGCTGCTGCCGCGTGACTTGGTGCTCCGATACCTGCGTCGACTACCACTGGCACGTTGCTCTGCTCGATGATGATTCTCAAGAAATCCTCTGTACGCAAACCTTTGTTTGAACCGATTGGTGCGGCAAGCGGCATCACTGTTGCGGCTCCTGCCTCCTCAAGTCTCTTGCAAAGCACTGGGTCTGCCTGGCAATATGGCAATACCACGAATCCAAGTTTCACCAACTCCTCTGTCGCCTTCAAAGTCTCGATTGAATCTGGCAATAGATAACGTGGATCTGGGTGGATCTCAAGTTTTAGCCAGTTAGTGCCGAATGCCTCACGACTCATCTTAGCTGCGAAGACAGCCTCCTTTGCGTCGCGCACACCACTTGTGTTTGGAAGCAACTGAATATTCTTGTCTACGATGTGCTTTAGCATATCATCATTCGCGTCGCCAAGAGATATACGCTTCATGGCTACAGTCACCATCTCTGTCTCTGATGCGATGATCGACTCTTTCATCAAATCATTGCTGCTGAATTTTCCTGTTCCAAGGAAAAGGCGAGAGTTGAACTCTCTGCCAGCTATTATTAGTTTGCTCATTTCTATATTGATTTTTTTATTTTCTTATTTTGGACCCCCTCAATCCCCCTTATAGGGGGAAGCTTGGGGGCTGGTAATTCCCTCCCTTTAAGGGAGGTTAGGAGGGTCTCCTAAAAACATTTTTCAATAATCTTCAAAATCTCCTCTGTCTCAACCTTTGGATCGGCTGCCGAAAGAATTCCGCCTGAGATGGCGATACCGTTTGGTCCGGCATTAAGCACTTTGCGGATGTCGTCTTTGGTGATGCCTCCGATTGCCACGATAGGAATGTTGATTCCTTTCTCACGGCATTTCCACACGATTTCCTGATAACCCTCAAGTCCAAGCACAGGAGCCAGTTTCTTCTTTGTCGTAGTGAAACGGAATGGCCCGCAACCGATATAGTCGACGTCGTCCTTGATAGCAAGGATATCCTCGAAACTGTTGCATGTGCCGCCGATGATGAATCCGTCGCCAAGGATAGCTCGTGCATCTTTAGGATTCATATCCATTTTGCCAAGGTGAACACCGTCGGCTCCGACCTCTTTCGCAAGCTCCACGTGATCATCGATGATCATCACTGCATTATACTGCTTGCATAGCGGCAACAGTTCAAGTGCCACCTTCTTCACCTCCTCCACTGGAGTGTCCTTCATTCGTAGCTGCACCCATTTGCATCCACCCTCAAGGGCGAGTTTGGCTCCCTCGATCTCAGACATTCCGTTGACGGGATGAGTTATAAGTTGTAGCGAGAAAGCTCGCATCTGCATTAGATTCACGTTGTAAGAAATTAAAAATTAATTTATAACGCGAAGATTCGCGTTTTTATTATTTACCACAGAGACTCGGAGAACATAGAGGAAACACTTTGTGTTTTTTTGAGATCTCAGAGAACTCTGTGTCTCTGTGGTGAATTTACATCATCATTTGTTTAATTATCTCTATTTGCGCAATTCCGTCTTTCCAGGCACTTCCCAAAATGGCGACGCCTCCGAATCCGTATTCGCGAACCAGATCAAGTTTGTCGACGGTGATGCCTCCAAGCGCAATCACGTTCTCGTTGATGATTCTGTCTGCTTTGGCTTGCATCAAAACCTCTGGGGTGAAGTTTGAGGCATAACCCACTTTGCTGATGCTGTCGAAGATTGGGCTAAGAAAGCAGTATTGCAAATTCTTCGACGTCGCAACCTCCTCCAACGAATGACACGATCGGGAACAAAAAAACGATTCTCTGACGTGCGTGTCATCATCAAGGTTAACGTTAACGTCAACGTTTATATGTCTGCCATTCAGATGAGCCCCACCAAGATTATATTCGTCGACGAGATTATAGCAGTCGTGAAGAACAATCTTCTTTCTCTCCTCTGCTGTCAAACCCTCGATGATGGCTCTCAACGTCTGCTCGTCAGCTTTTGGGTGACGGAGATGCAGACGAAAGACACCGCAGCCAATTACTCGTTTGATCTGCTCCGTCTCACCGTCGAAAGGATTCTCCGGAGTGATGACGACCACTTTCATTTTCCCGACACCAGACTTGTCTCCGGCAATTCTGGAATCGGTTACCGTCGCGTTGCGAAATAGGTCCGCTGGACCTTGCAATCCATCCTTAATCATCAATCGTCAATCATTAATCGGTTTTAGCCTCCGCAAGCCGCACGAATCATCATCACATCAGCACCGTCAACAAGTTTTGTTGAGGCCCATTCGTCACGAGGAATCACATCGCTGTCGATAGCAAAAGCCACACCTTTGCCTTCGATCCCAAGTGTGGTGCAGACGTCAGCCAAAACAGCTCCGTCCTGCAATTCCAATTCCTCTCCGTTTACTTTTATTTTCATGTTGTAATATATAATCTGTTTATTATATGTTTGATCGTGTCATGGTATGACACTATACGGTCTCCACAAAATGATTAAGCGGACCATAGCCATTAGTGATGTCAAGATCCACAGCCCCAGCAATCGCACGGTTGACATAATCGTGGGCGATTTTCACCGACGTCTTCAAGTCGTGGCCAAGAGCCAGGCAACTTGCGATAGCCGACGACATTGTGCAGCCTGTGCCGTGCGTGTTGGTAGTCTGAATTTTCTCCGACGTGAATTTGATCTCCTCGTCGCCAATTTTCAGAATGTCGACGCAGATGTTGGAGTCCGCATCTCCACCTTTGTTGAGAATGGCAGATGATGCAATATTTTTCAATATCTCCGTCTCCTTCACGTTAGGAGTGACAAGAAGAGCAAATCCACACAATCTCTGATATAGCGAGATAGTTTCCTCGTCGAATTTGCGATTCCCCAACGTCGCACTGATAATCGGATCTATGACAAGATTCTTCGGTTTAAACTTCTCAAAAAACTCAATCAGGATCTTCAGTTGGGATTTGGATGCGATCATACCGCATTTCATTGCGTCGACGCGGTAATGGTCGAAGATATCGGCAATCTGTTTACGAAACATCTCGTCGCTCACTGGCTCCACTCCATTAAACGATTTCGGATTCTGCGACGTGGCGGCGGTAAGCACAGACATACCGTAGACGCCAAACTGTCCTGCCACGCGCACGTCGGCAAGGACACCAGCTCCACCGGTAGGATCGAAAGCACCTATAGTCACCATCGTCTTCATAAACAAAAAAATTGCGACGCTGAAGCATTGCCTCCGCGTCGCATTATCTGAAAAATATGAATTGCTCACATGTCCCAAGAAGAATGTTCCTACATCGGCATTACCCGCATCAGGTTATCAATATAAAGGGTATGATCTCAGCCTAGTACAACGTTAACGAAGACGAAAACGAAAACTGTTGGCACCCCTCTTCTTCTGTTTCTATTTAATTATCTTTTGCAAAGATAAGAGATTTTGGAATAGGGCGGCAGAAAATGATGGAAAAATTAAGAATAATAGATGGTTAAATGGTTTGGTGGCAAATGTCATCAAATTTCTCATTAATCTCCAGCATCCATTGTGCTCTCGGTGTCGAAAGTTTTTTCTTTGCCAATTCCACAAGTTCCTCCGGCATCTCCTTGTAGAATGCGTAGGCTATAGGTGATGAGATAGCCGCCATTGTATCCGCGTCGCCACCTGTTGAGAGAGTCTTCTTCAAGCAGTCCACGAAGTCTGTGCTGTCGAGGAAGCAAACTAAGGCTGCTGGCACAGTGTCCATACATGTCTCGTTGAACTGGTATGTTGGCTGAAACAATTCGTATTTCTCGCCTTTCCATTTTGGATAATACTTGTTGAGTATGTTTTCGCGGATAAACTCTTTATTTTTTCCGTGCATAGCGTAGTAGATGGCAAGAGCAGTGGCAGCGGCACCCTTAAATCCCTCTGCGTGATTGTGTGTAGGGGCGGCTGTTTTATTGGCAAGAACAACGCACTCCTCTTCGCTCTTTGCTAAGAATCCTACCGACGACGCTCTCATCGCTGATCCGTTGCCCCAACTGTTGTATGCAGGCGCAATGCCTTCTTTCGACAACCAGTTGCTGAATCCGATTCCGTAGCAACGGTTAGGGTCGGCCAAACATCTTGTTTTCAATCGTTCTGCGACGTCTTTCCCTTCGATTAAGGCTTCCGCACAGGCGAATGTGCAGACTGTGTCGTCTGAGTAGTCGTTTTGAGGATGAAATAGATCTACACCGTCGTAGTCTTTCCAGTCGTTGAACTCGTAAGGTACTCCACAAATGTCTCCGATTGCTGCTGCTAATAATAGATTCTTCATATATTTTATTTTTAGTTTCAAGTTTATAGTTTCAGGTTTTAAGAACGGAGGGTTAAGTTTTTGACGTTGTTATGTTAAAAAATTAAATTCTCCAATTTTTCATAATCGATAATCTTAAATTCATTTTTCTATATAGTAGGAGGGAAACCAAGGTTGTTACAATTTGGTTGTAAAAACAACGCAAATTAATTTTGCGATTAAAAAACGGGACTGCTCCCATTTTTTTTTATACTGAACCTTAAGATTTTCTACTGTGTAATTGCAACACAAAGATAGTGCGAATTTCTGAAGTTGCAAAATATATTGCGTTAAATTTACATGTGTAAGCTAATGTGAGTTTATTGGCTTCCTTTTTGGATCAACTACCTCTTTCAAAAATAAACAGTGAAGGCGGAAACATTGCTGTCTCCGCCTTTGGTCTTTTATCCCTCTATTTCTTTATTGTACAATTCTTCGATTAAAGGTTTTAATTGCGGAATGTCATTTTCTATAGTGCTCCACAATTGAGCTGGTTTGATCTTGTAGTAGTCATGAACAAGTACATGACGCATACCTTCTATTATGTCCCAATCTACTTCTGAGTGTTTGCCTCTAAATTCTTTAGTTAATTTGTATACTGCTTCTCCAATAATTTCAACATGCTTCACAAAACCGAACAATACTATCTTGTCAGAAATGATTTCTTCGTATGAATGTTTTTCTTTGTTTTCAATTATAACATTCATAGCGTCCAAGATGTGCTTCAGACGGTCTTTGTCTTTAATCCTTTCTCTCATAAATCAAAATTTTGTCACGGTTGACACTATCAACTGCAAAATCCATCAATTGTCCATCTTCAACAAGGTCGACTTTCTTATTGATTAATTTAGAGAGATTGACCATGATTCTTGAAATAGTGAATAAGGAAATTGTCTGGTTTTCTGTGTATTTGACCAGAATATCCACGTCGCTATTCTTCGTGTTCTCTCCTCGTGAACACGAACCGAAAATCCAGGCCTTTTCTATTGGCTGCTGAGAGAAATACTCTTGGATTTTTGGAATCAATGCTTCTATACTCTTTTTCATATAATTGACTTTTTTGAGTATTATCAATCTCTTTTCTGCAAAGTTATCATTCCACACACATTTTTCCAAATGAGGGTTGGCTAAATAATGGATAAAGGCGATCACATTGCTGTGACCGCCTTTAATATTTCGATAGAGATTCCATATTTTTATCAGAAGATACTTTCACTTCCAAGCTCTTTCAACGGTTCGTTGAAGGATTCCTTTTCTGTTTTTTGGGGAATTGTTTCATCAAACGCGTTATATGTTGTGATTATCTTTTCCCCAGTTAAATAGTTGATACTGATCCTATGTGCATATCCTGAGCCTCTATCAAATTGGTCAGAATCATATCCGATTTTGTAGAATGCTCCGTTTTGATAGCGATATTTTTTAGAAAAATCGGGATTAGTCCACGAACCAAAGCCTAAAGAAATACTTACTTTTATTGATAAAATTCTTTTGCCTGTTATGTTTATACTTAATTCCTCATATGTGATTTGGTCATCTTCTGGAGAAGTGATGTCGTCATATATTTTATATTGAGTAAAGCTCTCATCTTTGCCCCAATAGATTGCTAATACTATTTTTGATTTTTTAGAATAATCTTCAGACTCTTCTCTTTTTACGTTTTTGCTGGAGAAAAATGCAAGATCATTGATGCCATCTCCGTTAAGGTCACCTGTAGCTTCAGATATAATTTCCCAATTTTCAGGAATAATATCTTTGGTGTTGGTTCCATTGGTTTTGAATGAATCTATTGGATTCGGCTCCCTTAGTTCTGAAAGTTGCGTAGTATTGCTTGTAGAAATTCCTTGTGTTTGTGACCAAGAATTTAATACAAAACAGAGTATGATGCTTATAGAAATGGCGTATGCTTTCATTAATAAATTCTGAATTTCTTGCAATTATCTTTATTTGCAAAAATATATAATCATTATATACGCAGTTGGCCAAACACGCTTAAATTTGTTTGCTCGCTCATGAATCCCTTTGGATTCTGGTTTCAAGTTTCAGTTTTTTGGACGGAAGTGTTATTTATTCTTGATTTTCCACAAGATCCATCCAATTGACGAGTGTTATGCCGTCGACTTCTGTTCCGTCAGAAAGCATCAATACGTATGGTGAATCTTCATAGACTCGTAATTCATAGAAAGTAGCTGTGTTTCCATCCTCATCGCTAAAGTGATATCCTTCATCCTCCATAGCATGTTCTCCATACATCACATAAGAAGGCATCGTATTAAACGCTTCTCCTTGTTTGAATAAAAGAAATCGGCATTTCTCATTGTTGTCTTTGTAATCAATTCTAAAAATGGTGCCATCATTGCATTTGAAGGATTTTAATATTTTCCATTCTTTGCTTTGTAAAGATGGATGTAAGCATGAAGACGCTGCCTCTATTTTCTTCTCTTCCAATTCATTGACCGCGTTAGAAGCAAAATTTATTGCTGAGATCTTGCCATCAAAGTTTGAATCCCAAAAATCTCCGTCGCCATACATGATTCCATTGCTGCCCATTTCTTCCCAATCTTTTTCAGATTTGTTTTGGAATAGATGACGTTGGTCTTGAGGAAACAGAATGTCGAATAACTCGATCATTTCTTCTGGTGTACTGACTGTTTTGTCCAAACAGTTTATTCTGACGGGGTAGTTGCATCTTGACGCAAAACCTTTAGCATTATTGTTTGCAATACAACGGATCGCTTTGGCTAGTTTTACTTTAAGATTGTCGACATTTTCATCGTCGATTTCTTCATCTTCGTCGATATCATCGTCGTCGTTGATATCAACGTCGGAAACAATAACCTCTTCTTGTTTAGTTGGAAAAGAATCAATCGATTCTACCTCATCTGGCGTTTTGTTTGAAGTCTCTTGCGTTTGTGTGCAAGAACTAAATATAATGCATGAGATAATGCTTATGATTGTAATGTATGCTTTCATTGATAAATCCTTAATTCCTTGAAATTCTCTTTATTTGCAAAAATATATAATAATTATATACGCAGTTGTCCAATACTCTTTTTTTCTTAATACGCTCGCTCTCCGAGCTCGCGTTGGAGGAGGGTTAGGACCCAAAAATAAGACATGGGCTCTTAACAATCCTCATATTGGACAAGCTATATAATCTCCACAAATCAACAAAGGCGGAAACATTGCTGTCTCCGCCTTTGGTATTGTTTTGTTGTCTGGCTTAATCCCGTTGATGGATTGTACCGACAATTATGAATTATGCATTATGAATTATGCATTATTTGCTAAGCAGGTATTTCTTGAAGTCGTCGAAGTTCTTTGTCATTGCGACGCTCTGCTTCTCTCCCTTCATAAACTCCTGAAGTTTAGCTGGGATCTTGACCTCGTCCTTGATGATTCCCTCAACTGTGTCCTTAAACTTAGCTGGGTGAGCTGTCTCTAGGAATACACCGACTTCGTTTGGCTTAAGCATCTCTGTCAATGCTCTGTATCCTACTGCACCGTGAGGATCAAGTAGGTAGCCAGTCTTCTTGTAGCAGTCTGCCAATGTCTCTGCAATCTGCTCGTCTGTGTATGTGCATCCGCTGATCTCTTTGCTGATCTCTGCGTGGCTTGCTCCGTATAGATCGTAGATACGTGCGAAATTGCTTGGATCACCAACGTCCATCGCGTTAGCAATAGTCTGAACGGATGACTTTGGCTCGTACTTGCCTGTCTGCAAATACTTGAAGAAGATATCGTTGCGGTTGTTGGCTGCGATGAAGCGTGAGACTGGCAATCCCATTCTCTTACCGAACAATCCGGCTGTGATGTTTCCGAAGTTTCCTGATGGCACACAGATGACGATATTGTCTTTCTTGCCCATCTTGTGTAGCTGAGCCACTGCGTAGAAATAGTAGAATGCCTGTGGCAAGAAACGTGCTACGTTGATTGAGTTGGCACTTGTTAGCTTCATGTGTGCGTTAAGATCGGCATCCATGAATGCTGACTTAACCAATGCCTGACAGTCATCGAACACTCCGTCTACCTCAAGGGCAGTGATGTTCTTGCCAAGTGTTGTGAACTGGCACTCCTGGATTGGAGAAACCTTTCCTTTGGGATAAAGCACGAAGACGCGGATGCCATCTACTCCAAGGAATCCGTTGGCTACGGCTGAACCTGTATCTCCTGAAGTGGCAACCAATACGTTGACCTCTTTCTGTCCCTCCTTAGCGATGAAATAGCCAAGTAGACGCGACATGAATCTTGCACCTACATCCTTGAACGCAAGTGTTGGTCCATGGTAAAGTTCCAAACTGTAGATGTTGTCGTTGACGTGGGCTAGAGGAATGTCGAATGATAGTGTGTCGTACACAATCTTCTTCAACGACTCTGCGTCTACATCCTCACCAAAGAATGCGTCTGCAACAACGTAGGCAATCTCCTGTAGGCTCATGTCCTTCATGCCTTCGAAGAATGAGTCAGGAAGATGCTTGATCACTTCTGGCATGAACAAACCTTTGTCTGCTGCAAGTCCTTTTACTACGGCCTGCTGCAAAGTGGCTTTGTCTGCCTTTTTATTTGTGCTATAATACTTCATCTATTTATAAAATTAAGAATTAAGAGATAAAAATTAAGAATTATGCTCTTATTCAAATATTCTTATTTTTTTACGCTTGCAAAATGCTCTGTGATCTTTGAACCTCTGTGGTTTTATTAAAGCTCGCCCTTACGGGCTCGCATTTGTGGGTGGGTTAGGGCGTTCCGCCCTTAACAATCCTCGCTTTTGACAACCGCAGATTTAATCATACCGATTTTAGTCGTCAAGCAATGCTTTGATGAATTCGTCGCCGACTAATGTGCCGTATGCACCGTCTGCACAAGAGAACTCATCGTATTTCTTCACGTTATCTCCGTCTACTCCTGGTTTGTAGATCAAGAATGGGATTGGTGCTGAAATGTGAGTCTTGATTCGACATGGAGTAGGGTGGTCTGGAAGGATGGCGATTGCCACTGGCTCATTCCAGTTCTTAACTTCCTCGTAGATTGGCTTTACGATTCTGTTCTCAAGGTATTCCACCGTCTTCAATTTCAAATCCACATTGCCTTCATGTCCAGCCTCGTCACTTGCCTCGATGTGAAGATAAACGAAATCTGATTTCTTCAAGGCGTCGATTGTGGCTTGAGCCTTGCCTTCGTAGTTGGTGTCGAACAAACCTGTTGCACCTTCCACTTCGATGATGTCAAGACCTGCGTATTTGCCGATTCCTCGGATCAAATCCACCGCTGAGATCACAGCTCCACTCTTGACTCCGTACTCCTCTTTCAAGGTTTTCATCTGTGGCTTGTAGCCTGCCGACCATGGCCAGATGCTGTTGGCTGGATCTTTCCCTGCTGCGACGCGGGCTTTGTTGATCGGATGCTCAGAAAGGATTTCCTGCGACTTGATAATCAACTCATTAAGCAAGTCTGCTGTCTTCTGTGCTTCTGGCACCTCTGCCTTTACAAGCACATCTTTGTATGGTGTGCCTGGCACGTCGTGAGGAGGTGTGCACTTCACTCTCTTATCTCCACCCTTGATTTTCAAAAGGTGACGGTATGAGATTCCTGGGAAGAAACGAGTGATCTCGTCGCCAAGTTTCTCATTTAGATAATCGATAAGCACGTATGCCTCTTCGTCGGAGATATGACCTGCCGAGTGGTTTTTGATGATGCCGTTCTCAATACAGATGATATTGCAACGCATTGCCATCTCACCTGGCTCGATATCCACACCCATGCTGGCTGCTTCCAATGAACCACGGCCTTCAAACACCTTGCGGACATCGTAACCCAACACTTCAAGGTTGGCGATCTCACTGCCTGGGTGGAATCCCTCTGGCACTGTCTCCAATAGTCCACAGCGTCCTTTTGTTGCCAACATGTCTATAGTAGGGATGTTGGCTGCCTCAAGTATTGTTTTGTTTCCCAACGATGGAATACGCTCGTCCGCCATTCCGTCGCCAAGGATAATCAAATGCTTCATAATCGTAGAATCATTATCGGATGTTTGCGATGCTGATGATGTCGGCGAATACACCGGCAGCTGTTACAGCAGCACCTGCACCATAACCGCGGATCATCATTGGATCCTTGTATCTTGCAGTGTTGATGATGATCAAGTTGTTGCTTCCCTCAAGATCGTAGAATGGGTGGCGTGAGTCTACAGCCTGTAGACCTACCTTACACTTGCCTTCGTCAAGAGTTGCAACGAATCTCCAACGCTTGCCCTCTGCAGCGATAACCTTTCTCTTCTCCTCGAACTCAGCGTCGAATTTCTCAACCTTGCCCCAGAAGTCGTCAAGTGTACCCTCGAAGAAGTCGTTAGGGATGAATAGGTTCTTCTCCACGTCGTCCTGGCTTACCTTCAAACCGCTCTCACGGGCAAGGATAACCAACTTTCTGATCACGTCCTTACCGCTCAAGTCGATACGTGGATCTGGCTCAGCGAAACGAGCCTCCATAGCCATCTTGATTGCCTTGCTTAAAGGAATCTCCTCGCTGATTGTGTTGAAGATGAAGTTCAATGTTCCTGAAAGAACAGCCTCAAGCTTCACGATTCTATCGCCAGAGTAGATCAAATCACCGATTGTGTTGATGATTGGTAGACCTGCACCTACGTTAGTCTCGAATAGATATTTGATACCTCTCTTACGAGCAGTATTCTTCAAATTGATGTAGTTGTCGTAGTCGCCAGAAGCTGCGATCTTGTTAGCACAAACGACTGAGATGTTGTGCTGTAGCAAATCTGAGTACATTGCTGCGATTGCTGGAGCAGCTGTACAGTCTACGAATACACAGTTGAATGCGTTAAGCTCGAACAAAGCCTTTTTCAACGACTCTGGAGTTGACTCCTTACCCTCTGTCTTCAAAAGCTCGTTGTACTTAGTCAAGTCGACGCCGTTACGGTCCAAGATGAATTTTGAAACGTCGGCAACACCCATCACGTTAAGCTTAACACCGTTCTGGTTCATGATAAGCTCCTTCTGTGAGTGAAGCTGCTCAAGCAAGCTTCCTCCCACTGTACCTGTACCAACTACGAAGATGTTCAACTCCTGGTACTCAGTCAAGAAGAATGACTCGTGGATAGCGTTCAACGCCTTCTTGATGTTCTTCTTCTCAAGCACTACAGTGATGCTTGTCTCAGATGAACCCTGGTTCATTGCGACGATGTTGATGTTGTTTCTGCCAAGAGCGTTGAATAGCTTGCCTGCTGTACCAGTTGCGTTCTTCATGTTCTCACCTACGATGACAACTGAAGCAAGATCACGCATTGTCTGCACCTTGCAAGCGTTCATGTTTGTTAGGCTCTGGCTCAACGAGTTGAAGTAGCCTTCGTATTCCACTGGAACGCAAACTGAGAATGAACCGCCAGCTGCAGAAAGTGAGAATACTGTATATGGCACGTGGTCGCTCTCAAGCACCATAGCTGCCTCAGAGACCATACGTGGAAGATAGTCTGAAGGAAGACCTGAGAATGTGAACATCACACAGTCGTCCTGACTTGCGATTCCCTTGATCACCTTGTCCTCTGGATTTGGTGTAGAAGAGATCACTGTTGTGTTTCCATTGCAGATATTCTTCATTGATAGAGGAATGTTAGCCTCTGCAAGTGGAGTAAGAGCGTCAGAGAACAATGTTCCGACACCGTTTATAGAAAGCTCTCTTGCCTCCTCGTAGCTCATGTGCTCGATTAGGTAAGCCGACGAGATCTTGTTAGGATCAGCACTCATAAACTCGTCGTTTGGCTTCCACACCTGCATCTCCTGTGCTCCCAATACCTTAGCGATTGTAGCGGCAGTTAGATCAGATGAGCCACGACCTAGAGTTGCAACCTCGTCGTCGTTTGTTCCTGCGATGAATCCCTGGCAAACCACAGCACCCTTGATCTTAGAGAAAGCAGCCTTGATCTTCTCAGTTGTGCTCTCCTCGTCGATTGTGTATCCGCAATCCGCGTCGCCCTCAGCGATGATGAAGCGAGTAGAGTCAAGCACTCTTGCACCGATCATCTCACCAACGATAACGGAAACAAGACGCTCGCCGTAAGAAAGGAATGTAGCTAGGATATTGTCTGTCCAGTCACGGAAAATGGTTAGAGCCTGCAACATGCTATCCATCTCTGCGTAAAGACGGTTAAGTTCGCTAAGAGCAGCCGACTGACTGTCTGCAGGCACCACCTGACGTGCCAATTCGGTGTGACGGGTCTTCAAATCCTCATATCTGCTGATTATAGACTTTGAGTCGCCAGTAGACGCCTCTTCAACGATCTCTTCTAGGAGATCAGTCACTCCGTCCATAGCTGAAACCACCACGATAGGGTTCTTTTCTGCCTCAACTATGCTCTTCACCTTCTTTAAATGTTCAGCGGAACCTACGATTGCACCGCCAAATTTTAGCACTTTCATATATGTTGTATTGTATATTATTTACGACTACAAATGAATATTCTTTATCAATTTGCAAAGATACAAAGATTTTTGAAATTCGTAATTCATAAAACGTAAATCGTGATGAGAATGGCTGTATTTATTTTATGTATTAGCCTCCTTCATTAAAAAGGCAACTCATCATTGTCTTGTCTGTTTGTCTCTGGATTGTGGTTTTGCTCTTGCCACTGAGACATTTGTTCCTCCATTAGACCAATAGGCATGTTTAGATCCATCAGATTGTCGCAACCTTTAAAGGCATTTCTTGCTATATGAGTGACACTGTCTGGAATGTTAATGCTAATCAAACTCTTACAGTCCTTAAATGTTTTGTCGCGAATCTCTCGGACTCCATCTGGAATTATGATATTGGTTAAGTTAGTGCATCCTTCAAACGCACTTGACGCAATTATCTCCACTCCTTGAGGTATTACAACCTCTTTGCAGTCTTCTTTTTTGCCAATCCATGAACATATCGTGACTGGATCACTATTATTTGTATAAGTGTCCCATATGTCATCATAACCTGTGTAGACAAATAATCGTCCTGGTATATTGCTGATGAAATCACTATGCTCGAAATACTTTATGCTTTGTGGAATGTCTATGTCTGTAAGTTTTGAACATCCGTCGAAGGTGTCTTTGCAGCTCTGCAAAACGCTTCTGCAATCATCTAAGAGGGCATTCTCTGGCATTCTTCCTAAGTATTGTAAGTTTTTTGAAAGAACTATCTTTTCGAGATTTATGCAGCCAGCGAAAGCTCCTGAACATATTTCTGTCACACTGTCAGGAATCTCGACCTCTTTTAATCCCGAACAACTGTAAAAGACGTCGTTACCAATAACTTCCACTCCATTCGGAATGGCGATGTCTGTCAGCGACTCACATTCTTCAAATGCTTTGTCTCCTATCTCCTTTACACTTGCTGGAATAACCACTTTCTTAAGTGCATGACAATCGCTAAAGCAACAATTGCCGATTTTTGTTACTCCATCTGGAATAGCGATGTCGACACAATTATCTCTTGATCCAATCCAAAGGCAGTCTGTCGAAATATTGCCATCTTCTCCTTTTCCATTGTGTATCAATAGATGTCCAGGGATTTTGTCGCATCCTCCAAACGCCCAAATTCCTATATGCTTGAGATTCTTTGGAATGTTTATGTTGGTTAAATTGACGCATCCTCCAAATGCAGCGTCGTCGATACATTCGACTGTGTCGCTGAGAACCACATCGGTGAGCGACTCACAACATCTGAATGCGGCGTAGTCAATGTCTGTGACTCCTTCTGGAATGACTATTCTTTTTAGACTGGTGCAATTTGAAAATGTCTTTATGTTGATTCTCTTTAAATTAGCGGATAGTCTTACGTTGGTTAAATTTGTGCAATTGTTGAATGTGCCCCAATCGTAATATCTATCTGGATAATAATCACCAATTTGTGTGACAGTGTCTGGAATCTCAATGTCGGTCAGATTTGTACAATCGCAAAATGCACCTAATTCAATTATTTCTACTCCTTCAGAAATGACAACTTTTGTGATGTCTTGATTGTTGCAGAAAGCACTTTCTCCAATGCTTTTTACTTTGTGTCCGTCAATTGAATTTGGAATGATAATCTCTTTGTCTTTTCCTGTGTATTTCTTGATTCTGCAAGAGCCGTCTTCATTTATGTGTATTTCGTAGTTTGAATCCATATCGTTATCCTTTTAGGTTGCATTTAGTTATGACAAATATAGGAGAAATATAGGAGAATATATAGTAGTTGTCCAAAAATGAGGATTACAAAGGGCCCATGTTTGATTTTTGGGCCCTTGCCCCTCCCCCAACGCGAGCCCGTAGGGCGAGCGTATAAATAAAGCGTATGTTGGACAACTGCTATATTATATACTCAAAAGAAAGATGGGGACATGTAAACAAAGAAAGACGGGGCATGCCCCGTCTCTACGGATGTTTTGGAAATAAAAATGAAAGACGAGGCATGCCCATACAAAGAAAGACGGGGACATGCCCCGTCTCTACTGTGTATGATTTTATTTTTTCTGATTTTTTCTTTTCTGCTCGTATTCGTCTCTGATTTCCGACGCCTCTTGCGCAGCCAACTTCTTATCCAATCCTAAAACTTCGGCGTAGCAACTTACCAACTGCAAGTAGATGTCTTTGTCTCCAAACTTGCATATATTCTGAAGTCTCTCACGGACGGAAAGGTCTCTCTCTGTGAACTCGATTGTGTTGTTGTCCACCAAAACGAAATGGTAGTTGGTGTCGGCATCTTTATAGTATAGAATATTGCCTTCTTTCAAATTGTGGTGCAAGATTCCTTTTGTGTGTAGAGATACCATGTATCTTGCGAGTGCCATAGCAAGGTCATAATCAAGCAATCTTCCATAATGAACCAATGTGTCGACGCATTGAGCTGCCGATTTCTCTGAGGCGAAATAACAGTAGTCCATCAAACCGATTTTCGTCTGCTTCACATATCCGATTGGATTAGGAGTCTCAATACCTAATGTAAGAAGTTTGAGAGCATTCTCGTATGCCTTTTGTGCCTGACACTTTTTGAATAGAGCGTAGACAAGACGCTGCATCTTGACGTTCTTCTGATATCTCTTGACTACGATTTCTCTGCCAAGCTCTGTGATGGCGAAACTTCTTACTGCGTTGTTGTCAACGTGTAGAGTTCTACCTTTCTTCTTGTAACGTGTGTCCAGACTCTTTAAAAAGTTGGCAAGATCTACGTAATTCTTATATTCGTCGTTGATTACTACTTTCATTGTATTATGTTTTGTATGCAAATATAATCAAAATCTTGTTTCTCCTTTAATGAGTCATTCCAAAATTTGAATGTCATCAATTTGAAAATGCGTGAGATTCGCTTGAACTTTAATTTTACGAATCATTTTACGGAAATTTTACGTTTTATTCCTTTTGAACTTTCCCCAGAATGCTCTTCGTTTTGCTCTCGCCTCAAAAAAGTTTTGTCGGACTTCTTTGGCAATTTTTTTTGTCTCTTCGACGTCGATGCCTAATATTTTCGCATAGCATTCCGCCACTTGCAAGTAGATTGTCTCACTGCTGAATTTGCAGAAATTCGACATCCTTTCACGAATGGAAATCTCACTGCTTCTAAATTCCATTCTGTTGTTGTCGATCAACGAGAATTGGTAGCGTGAATCCGCGACTTGATGATAGAGAATATTTCCGCCGTTCAAATCATTATGGATGATTCCTTTAGAATGAAGATCAACGAAGAATTCAGCAAGCGACGTCGCCAGATCCTGATCAAGAGGTTTGTCGAGCAGAATCAATGGTTCGAGGCTCTCATCCGTCGACTTTTCGCAAACGAAATAGCAATAGTCCATCAACCCGGAATCCTTATGCTCTATGAAGGCGACGGGGGTAGGGGTGTGGATGCCCAGCTCAAGAAGTTTCATGCCATTCAAATACGCTCTTTCAGCCTTGCTCTTTCTGAAAAAAGAGTAGACGACGCGTTGAATAGCAATCGGTTTCTTGTATCTCTTGACCACCAGCGACGCAAGACCGAGCGTCTCCACAGGAATCTCGAAGCATTTTATTGCATTTCTGGCAATATGCATGTCTGAGCCTCCCTGATTGAAACGAGTGTCCAAGTTTTCCAGGAAAGACACCAACTCATTGCTGCTCTTATATTCGTCGTTGATTACTACTTTCATTGTGATTCTTAATTTCTACTGCAAAAATAATATTTTGGGGAGATTGTCGAAAATGTTTATGAGTTAATATGATATTGGGCAGAGATGGCGTTCATGCAGCGACGGGGGCATGCCTCCGGCTAAAAATATGGTATGAAATCAAAAGACGGGGCATGACATACAAGAAAGACGGGGACATGCCCCGTCTCTACGATTATCAATCTCTATTCTCTAAGCTCTAAGCTTTAAGCTCTAAGCTCACATCCTAAAGTTTCTCAATATCTTCAAATGTAAGATGAGTCAGCTCATGAATCAAAGCGGCGTCAAGCCCCTTTCTTTTCATGTCTGTGGCGATCTGGATTGCCGCTTCCTTCAAGCCTTCTTCATAGGTCGGCTCCTCATCTTCAAGCATCTTCAGGCTCGCCTCATATCGCATCTGATCTTTTGCAGAAAGCGCTCCGACTCTTGCCTTCTCGATCAAACGGAGAAGCCCCTCGTCTGCTCTTTCGTATACTGATGAGTCGATATTTTCCATACTTCCAAAATTTTTGAAACTGTAAAACCAGATATTCTTCAGTGTGATGTTGCCTTCATCAAACTTGAATTTCTGCAAATTTATAAAATATTTTCGATGTCTGTCCCAAAATAGCGCTCCTGTATCTAAATCACACTCCGCTGTCCTGGTCACAACCTTGTCGATTCCTGCCATTGTCTTACCCATAATGAAGATTCCGATGATTTTTGGAATGTCCTTTTTCATCTTTCTCCACTTCAATCCTCGCTTGATCCTGCTGTCCATAAGCTTATAGACGTAAAAGTTTGCCCTGGTTTTGAAAAACTTCTGGCAGGAGTTCTGCATCTCAATCAAAATGGAATCTCCTTTGTTTGTAGTGCAGTAAAGGTCGAATGTCACGCCTCGCCTTTCTTTCTGTGTCGCTGGCATCTCCACATTCTGAAACCTCACTTTTGTGATTTTGTCCTCGTCGCCATCTAAAATTGCATTTAGAAAAGACATCATGATTATCGGGTCGGACATACAATATTTGAACCCGAAATCGCATCGCAAATCAATGAATTTGCCCATGTTTTGTAACTGTTTTTTTGTTTTTATACTGTGTCTAATCAAAATTGACTAAACTTATTTTCAATGCAAATATAATGATAATTCTTGAAACATTGATGATTGGATATGCAAAAAGGAGACGGAAGAATAATCTCCCGTCTCCTTTTATTTCAATAGTCGGCTTACCCCGACAATTATGAATTATGCATTATGAATTATGCATTCAAGATTACTGTCTGCTTGCCTTCTTACGCTCAGTCTCATCAAGGATGATCTTACGTAGACGCATGTGGTTTGGAGTAACCTCAACATACTCGTCCTCCTTGATGTACTCAAGAGCCTCCTCAAGTGAGAATACGATAGGAGGGATGATCTTAGCCTTCTCATCCGAACTCTTAGAACGCATGTTTGTAAGCTGCTTAGCCTTAGTTACGTTGACTACCAAGTCGTTGTCCTTAGCGTGCTCACCTACAACCTGTCCGGCGTAAACCTCATCCTGTGGGAAGATGAAGAACTTACCACGATCCTGAAGTTTATCGATAGCGTATGCGAATGCAGTACCGCTCTCCATTGCGATCATTGAACCGTTTGTTCTCTTCTCGATATCTCCCTTATATGGCTGATACTCAAGGAATCTGTGTGCCATGATTGCCTCACCTGCAGAAGCAGTAAGCACATTTGTACGAAGACCGATGATACCGCGTGAAGGAATCTGGAATACCAAGTGAACACGGTCGCCCTTCTTCTCCATTGAGACCATCTCTCCCTTGCGGACAGAAACCATCTCGATGATCTTACCAGAAACATCCTCTGGAGTGTTGATTGTCAACTCCTCGATTGGCTCACACTTCTTACCATTGATCTCTTTGAAAAGCACCTGTGGCTGACCAACCTGTAGCTCGTATCCCTCGCGACGCATTGTCTCGATAAGCACAGACAAGTGAAGCACACCACGACCGTATACTGTCCAAACGTCCTCAGTTTCTGACTTCTTAACGCGTAGAGCCAAGTTGCGGTCAAGCTCCTTGATCAAACGATCGTTGATATGGCGAGATGTCACAAACTTACCATCCTTACCGAAGAAAGGAGAGTCGTTGATTGTGAACACCATTGACATTGTAGGCTCGTCGATAGCGATTGGTGGAAGTGGATCTGGATTCTCGAAATCACAGATTGAATCTCCGATTTCGAAATTCTCAATTCCGATAACAGCTACGATCTCACCGCACTCTGCCTCATATACTTTCGACTGAGAGAATCCCTCGAATACTCTCAACTCCTTGATTCTGTTCTTCTGGATTGAACCGTCTCTCTTGACAAGAGCGATATCCTGACCCTCACGGATCTTACCTCTGTGGACACGTCCTACAGCGATACGTCCTACGAATGAAGAGTAGTCAAGAGATGTGATCAACATCTGAGTTGGTCCCTCATTGTAGTTAGGCTCTGGGATGTGCTCGATGATAGCGTCAAGCACTGGAGTGATATCGTCAACTCTTGGAGCCTTCCAGTCTGTACTCATCCAGTTGTTCTTAGCTGAACCGTAGATAGTAGGGAAGTCAAGCTGCTCCTCAGTAGCGTCAAGATTGAACATAAGGTCGAAAACCTCCTCCTGAACCTCCTCAGGACGACAGTTAGGCTTATCAACCTTGTTGATGACTACGATTGGCTTCAAACCAATTTCGATAGCCTTCTGTAGCACGAAACGAGTCTGAGGCATTGGGCCTTCAAACGCGTCGACAAGAAGAAGCACACCATCTGCCATGTTAAGCACACGCTCAACCTCACCACCGAAATCGGAGTGTCCTGGAGTATCAATAATGTTGATCTTGTATCCCTTGTAACGGATTGATACATTCTTAGATACGATCGTTATACCTCGCTCTCTTTCAAGATCGTTGTTATCCAAAATCAACTCTTGCGGTTTCTCGCGATCAGAGAAAAGCTGTCCTGCAAGGAGCATCTTGTCTACTAGTGTTGTCTTACCGTGGTCAACGTGGGCAATGATTGCCACATTTCTTACTTTTTGCATACTAACAAATTAAATTTGTCGCAAAAT
The DNA here is from genome assembly GCA_024401495.1 of Paludibacteraceae bacterium. The sequence continues at coordinate 89,349 of JAKSKW010000001.1, read as the reverse complement.
TAGTTTAAACCACATTTTTACGCAAACAAAATGCCGATTATTTATGTTATAGAGCAATAAAAATCAAAATTTGAACACGAATAATGCGTATATAATATGTGAAAAACAAAAATAATGAGTATTTTTGCCAAAAAAGTATTACTATGGATAAATTGAGTTACGCACTTGGCATGTCTATGGCTTCTAACATGAAGCAGAGCGGTTTGGATTGTATTAATGTTGATGATTTTGCAAGTGCAATCAAGTCTTTTTTCAACGGAGAGAAGATGCAGATGTCAGCCGACGAGGCTCAGAGCGCAATCAATGAGTTCTTTGCTAAGCAGAAGACTGAAGTTATGTCTAAGAACAAGAAGGCAGGCGAGGAGTTTTTGGCGAAAAATAAGAATAACGAGGGTGTCGTAACAACTGCAAGCGGACTTCAGTATAAGATTTTGGTTGCAGGTTCAGGTGCAAAACCAAAGGAGACAGATACAGTAGATTGTCATTACGAAGGTCGTTTGATCGACGGTACAATATTCGACAGCAGCTACAAGCGTGGTCAGTCGGCTCAGTTCCCAGTCAACGGTGTTATCCCAGGATGGGTTGAGGCTTTGCAGTTGATGCCTGTTGGCTCAAAGTGGCAGCTTTACATTCCGTCGGAATTGGCATATGGCGAATACGGCGCAGGTGAGACTATCGAGCCAAATTCTACATTGATTTTCGATGTTGAGTTGTTAGCTATTAAATAAGAGTAATTATGAAAAAATTATTTTTGGCGGTAATGTCATTATCGCTTGCAATGGGCTCAGCTTCCGCAAAAGGAGCTAAGAAAGATGCCGGTGGGTTGACTAATGCAGTCGACTCAGTAAGTTATGCTCTTGGTATCAATGTCGGTATGAGCCTTCAGGAGCAGTTTAAGCAGCTTCCTATTGAAAATGTTAATACGGCAGCATTCTGTGAGGCGTTGAAGAACACTTTAAATAAGGATACCGCACTTTTGAAGATCAAGGTGGCTGATGCCAACACTGTATTTATGAGTGTGATGCAGAAAGCCGAGCAGGAGAAGGCTATGAAAGATTTGGCTGCTAATAAGATTTGGTTAGCTAACAATAAGACAAAACCGGGTGTGAAGGAGACAGCTTCTGGTCTACAGTATCAGGTCGTTACTGAGGGTACTGGTGATAAGCCAAAAGCAACAGATAAGGTGTCTGTCACTTATACAGGTACGTTGACTGACGGTACTATCTTCGACAGCTCTGCGTCGCCAATCTCTTTCGAACTTAACAAGGTGATCCCAGGTTGGACAGAGGGAATCCAGTTGATGAGTGTCGGAAGCAAATATAAGTTCTACATCCCATCTGAATTAGCTTATGGTCCACGTGCTATGGGAAAGATCAAACCTAATTCAATTTTGATTTTTGATGTTGAACTTCTTGGTATCGAAAAGGCTCAGACTCGTAGTTCTGCGAAGTTCCAGTTCAAGCCTTACCAGCGTACAATGTAAACGTTGACGTTGATGAAAACGAAGACGAAGACCAAAACGAAAACGAAAACGAAAACGAAAAAAAAGAAAAATACAATATAATGAGAAAACATTTTATGACAGCAGTGTCTGTAATGGCACTACTAGCAGCGACATCTTGCCAGAAGCAGGCGACTTCGGTTTCGGTAAAAGATTTGAAGTCAGATGTTGATTCTGTGTCTTACGCTCTTGGTATTAGCGTGGGAGATGACTTAAAACACAATTTGGAAAAATTTCCAGGTGACACAATCAATAGAGATGCTCTAATTGCAGGTTTCGCAGAGTCGTTTAAGGCAGTGGATGAGGATAAGCTTCCTATGTCTTACGATGAAGTAAAAAACGTAATACAGGAGTACATTACAAAAGTTCGAGACGCTCAGATCAAGGAGAACAGAGCGAAAGAAGAGGTCTTCTTGGAGTCGAATAAGGCTCAGGAGGGTGTTCAGGTTACAGCTTCAGGATTGCACTACAAGTCAATCGTTGAGGGTACAGGTAAGCCGGCTTCAGACTCTTCGTTCGTTAAGGTTAACTACGTAGGTAAGTTGATCGACGGTACTGTATTCGACAGCTCAATCGAGCGCGGCGAGCCAGCTATATTCAACGTAAGAGGCGTTATCCCTGGATTCGCAGAGGGTATCAAGATGATGAAGCAGGGTGGTAAGGCTGAACTTGTAATTCCAGCTCGTTTGGCTTACGGTGATGGCGAGGCCGGCTCAATTCCTCCAGGATCATGCATCACATTCGAGGTTGAACTTGTAGAGGTAGATCCAGAGATGCCAATGCGTCCTATGAGACCTCACAGATAATTTGAATGTCTTTTTAAGTTCGATAAAAGGAGACGCGAGAAATTGCGTCTCCTTCTTTTTTGCTTTTTATTGTCCTTTTTTTTTCTGTGCCGGAGTCAATTTTCACTTGCATTATGACGTCAGGTATTTAAAAATAAATTACCTTTGTCTTTTGAATAGAGTAAATAAAGGTATATTATAATGGCTAAATCACAGATTTATTTCATAAAGTTAGCAGTGTTGTTGCTATTCTCTTTTTTCAACGTTTCTTGTGGAATAGGAGGGGCTAACAATGCAGAGGCGAAAGAGTCGGAGTCTACTACTTCAAGTTCTATGACTGAATATCATGCTGCTGACATTGTTAAGATGATCAAGAAAGGTAAGCCAGTTCAACTTATGAATTGTATGATCTGGGATGATTTGGATTTTACTCAGTGTGGTGATCCAAGAATTACCTCTGGTGTGGCTGTTGAAGTTGACGTTGAGGTTCCGCTATATTTCAATCATTGTTTGTTTATGGGGAATGTGGTAGGAAAGTCTAAGTATAAAGATAAATTCTCTTGTAGCGCAAATTTCCGTCGTTCTGTGACTTTCTCAGATTGCGATTTCCGTGGAGAGGTCGATTTTACAAAGGTCATGGTCGCAGACAATATTGATTTCAGCAAGTCTACTTTCAGCGATAATGCTAAGTTTGATTTGGTAGAACTTCGTGGAGGCATCAACAGATTCTATGAGATCACAGCTGATAAGCATTTCTCATTTACATCTAGCTATTCTAATGGAAATATATCGTTCATGGATGCTACATTCAAAGGCGACGCGAATTTCCATAAGTTGATCTGCTCCGAGTTGATGATGAACAACACTACATTCGAGGGTGACGCGATTTTTTCTAACATGACTGTACGAGGCTCGGCGTTGTTTAATTATTCTAAGTTCAACCACGATTTTGATTTGTCTTATTCCAAATTCTTGGCTCCTGTTATCATGACTCATGCTGAAATCTTGGGTAAGATTACACTTAACTATTGTGTGTTCAATTCTCCAAGCCGATTCTCAAACTCAACAGCTAATGTCATGGACATGAGTGAATCTTTGTTCTTTTTCTTTCCAGACTTGTCTAATGTGAGAATTGATAAGGTTGCTAACGAAGAGTGTAACTATAGTTCTCTAAAACGAGAGCGACACATTTTTACTTTGGGTAAGAAAAAAGATAACGATGAATCTGAAGTTAAGAAGGATGATGGCAATCCTAGCAATATTGAGATAAAAGATAAGGCAACTAATAAAAGTGTTGTTAAAGAATAACCAAAATAAAAAGATATGAATATAAAGAATCTACGTTGCCGAGTAGGCAAGTTGTTTGTCGGTGGTGCTATCGCAGCGATGCCTCTTTCTATGACATCTTGTGATGACGCAACATTAAACACTGTACTTGACATTTTGGAGACTCTGCTTGACAGTATGGGTTATATGCCGCAGAACGAGGATGTCGACGACGAGAATGTGGATGATCTTGATACAGATGATTCAAATCTACCTTCTTCAAAAGATTGGTCTGCATATTCGCCTGCTGTTGGAAATCAGGGTTCATACGGAACATGTGTGGCTTGGGCCACAGGTTATGGTTTGAAGACTACTCTTGATAATATTGATGCTAAGCGTACAAATGCTAAGTCTACAGCTTCTTACCAGACTTCTCCAATCGACCTTTGGCATGGTATGAGATCTAAGTATAGCAGCGCTACATCTAACCAGTGTGGCGGTGCAAGTTTTGATCCTGCGTTCAAGGTGTTGATTTCTAACGGAGCCACAACAATGGCAAACAAGCCGTTTACTGGTCAGAGAATGACTTGTGATGGCGCAACTCTTACTGGTAATGCAAGCAATAAGTTGGGTGCTTACCGTTTGGTGGCTTACACAAATGAGTTGTCTGGTTCAGGCTCTTACGGTATGACAATTCCTAACTTGAAGGCTAAGTTGAACGAGGGTCCACTTGTGGTTGGTGCTAAACTTGGTGAGAATTTCATGCGTTGGAATTCAAGCGCAACAATCTCAGTTGACGATCCAGATTCTTACAACGGTGGTCACGCTTACCACGCTATGTTGGTTGTAGGTTACGATGATACAAGAAAGGCATTCCGTATTCAGAACTCATGGGGATCAACAGAGTGGGGTGATAACGGATATATCTGGGTTGGTTATGGTCACTTCATAAGCAACTTTGCTTTCGGTGTATGGTCTGCATCTAACAATGCTAATGCATACTCAAACAACACTGCTGCTACAAGAGGTGTTTCAGGTGTTGATTTGAAACTTGAGGTTGTCGCAGATGAAGCTCTTATTAATGGTTATCGTAAGCTGACTTATGATATCGTTAACAACGGAACAAGCAATGTTAACTTGGCTGATTGCGACGTCGTTTACTCACTATACAAGAAGAAGCATTTCCATTCAAAGGCAACTTTGGCTGATGCTAAGGTAAACGCTGTAATTCCTGCGGGAGCTAAGGCTTCAGATGTTTTGGGTAAGATGTTGACTATCGAGTATCAGTTGCCATCACAGTTCTGCGACGGACTTTCTACAGATGCTGACTGCTATATGTTCTTGGCTCTTGATCCAAAGAACAATTCTGCAGATGACAACCTTGACAACAACTTCGCTTTCATCACATCTGCTGATGCTAAGCCATTGAAGGTGTTCAACAACGAAATCACAAACGAGGTTAAGATCCTAACTACTGATTTGAGAGACAAGATTGTAAACGATTACACAGGTGCTGAGTTGCTCGGTCGCTTGGCAGCAGAGTCTAAGTAATCAGTGTTGATTCATAAAGGCAAGGTCGGGATTTCATCTCGGCCTTGTTTGTTTTTGGCTCTGTCCTATAGATTATAAGTAAAGCTCATTTTGAACAACTCTTTAATATATTTATTAAACAGAAAACAGCGTTTTATATAAAATATTATACGCTTGGAAAACCCACAAACTCGTTTGTTCTGGACCCCCCAAAAAACGGGGAAAACATTAACAATTGAAAACCTGTCACAAAGTTTTCTTATGTTTCTTTTTCCGCGTTAAGCGTTTTCAAGACATTTGAATGTCTGTTTTCCAGTGCCACAACGAAGTTGTTATTTATCGGGCACGTTTTCTGTTCTAGATAGGTTTTGCAAAGGGCGGAAGCCCTTGCCCCTCCTCCAACGCGAGCCCGTAGGACGAGCGTATAAAAATTAGCGTGTTTGACCAATTCGTATAATAATTTATAGAGAATAAATTTTGAAATAGATGTCAACGAAAGAGAAAATAAATCATTTCATCAACCAGTATATTCTGATGATAGCAATGGTGTTCGGCATCACTGCCTATTTGATCTATCATAATCTGGATTTGTCTGTGTCAACTCGTAGCGCAGTAAACGCAATCGTGGATTTCCTTATTCCGACGATGGTGCTTGTTATGCTTTACGTGACATTCTGCAAAGTGAATCTCCGTAAGTTGAAATTCACTCGTTGGCATCTGATGCTGTTTCTGTTTCAAATAACAGTGATGACGGTGATTACTGTCATCGCGTCGCTACTGCAGGACACAAAGTTCGTGGTGTTGGCTGAAGCCGCTTTCATCTGCGTCGCCAGCCCAACAGCTACAGGAAGCGTCGTCGTGCTGACACAGCGTTGGGGAGGCAATAGTGAGACCACAACCACCTATACTTTGATTTCTAACCTCATTACAGCCTTTTTTGTACCTGTGATGATTCCTTTTATGTCGACGCAGGATTATTCCATCTACGATAGCTTTTTGATGATTTTAAGACGTGTCACGCCGCTCCTTGTCATTCCGATTTTGGCGGCTTTGGCAACGCAGATATTTTTCCCTAAGGTGATTGATACAGTCAAGAAGTGGCGAGATCTGCCTTTGTACCTTTGGGCTGTGGCGATGTGCCTGGCGATCTCGTTGACTTTACGATATCTGATTTCGAGTGAGTTTGGAATACCGATTGAGATAGCGGTTGCGTTTGTCTCTATGGTGGTATGTGCCTTTTTGTTTTTCTTTGGCAAAAAGATAGGCAGAAAATATGGTGAACATATCGGTGCAGGGCAGGGTTTGGCCCAGCGTAACACTGTCTTCATCATCTGGCTTGGCTCCACATTCCTTCATCCGTCGTGTGCGATTGCTGGAGGTTTTTATAGCCTGTGGCAGAATCTCTTCAATACTTATCAAATGACGAAATTTGAGAAAGAAGGGAAAATATGACGTTGACGTTTAGAATAATCTCTTTCTTAATGCGTAGTTCATCCATATGATGAACATTAGGTAAAAAGAACCAGAACAGAATCCCATTAGTGTTATCCCCATTGCGGAACCAATATTGCTTAAAACCGTTTTATCTGTGTCGTATTTTATATGAATAAAATAGAAGAGGAATAAGAAAATCAACATGGTCGCTGTGAGTATGAGTGATTTCTTTGTCCAATTTTCCATTTTACAAAGAATCGGATATTGTAGAATGATAAGAGCGGTGGACGTTATGTAACATAAAATCTCTTTGCTCCCAAACGTAATATAAAGGACACTATTAATCACAACTCCATTTAGTAACACATAGCAAAACCATTTCAGAGGTATTGGTTTAGAAACGCTGGTTTCGACTGGTATATTTGTTGCTCCTAACTTATAAGCAATACAAAAGAATACTATGGTGAAAAATAGTGCTATCGGAAAAGTGAAAAATGAGTATAAAACTGTTTCTTTTATAAAAGTATCTACAGATGATGGCCCAAATAGACAAAAACAGACAATTGGAAGTAGAGCGCAGGTATAAGACACAGCAAGAAAATAGTGTGTGCCTCCTCTTTGCTTTATAGCCCATAGAAATATGACTATAGAGACAATTATAGAGAGTGTTATGCAAATGTTCGCTGTCATTCCTACTTCTTTTCGTTATTGTTTTCGTTATCGTTTTCGTCAACGTCAACGTTAACGTTATCGTTTTTCCTACGCTTCTTTCCAAACATTTTCTTGAATGGAGAGATGTATGTGCTAATCAACTCCTCAGCATCGTCGTAGTCGTGACGATACAATAATCCTAATCCTTGGGTTTGCGACTCAAGTTTACGAAGGTAACTGTTGGAAGCACGGTTGAAGGCTTTTCCACGTAATCTTCCGTTTGAAGATATCTTGTATTCCACATCAAAGTCGACGATTGGGCTACTGCTTATTTCATCCTGCATAGCCGATATTCCTTCTCGTTTTCCAAAGTTTCCGTTTAGAAGCAAACGGTCGTTGAATAATCCTGTGGATAGGGCCACCTCAAATTCCGTGTTCTGCGTAAATTGGTCTGGTCGGACGTTAAATCCGACGTTGACATCATTGTTGATCTTAGAAAGCAAACCGCTGATCTCAGATGACAATGCTGCGAATCCTACGGCTGACATACTGCTGTTTCCACCCAAATCGCTTGTGTTGAATGTTCCGAAAGCAAGAAGGCTGGCGACGTTTCTGTTCATAGCTTCATCGGTGTTGATCACACTTCTCACTTTGCGCATCATGTCGTCGTCGATATTAGGCATGTTGAGGTCGAATTTCACGTTTGGCTGTGAAATTGTGCCGGAGATATCCATCAGACAGTTGACCTGAGTCGATGTGACGTTGTCTTCCGCAAGAATGTCGCCAACGTATGCGTTAAGCGTATATTTGGCATCAATATCCACCACTGCGGCTGTAGGGTCTCCGTTCCAACGCACTGTACTTCCGTCAAGCAATTCAAACTTTCTGGCAATGATACTCTGGATTGTAAACAGATAGTCTCCCTTCGTGATCTGATATTGTCCGTACATCTTGAACTGGTCGTCTCTTCCGTCGTAGTTGAATGTTAGGTTTCCATTTCCTCTTGCACGGATCATATCGCCGAGTTTCTGGTCGAGAATCAACGACACTTGAGCGTCTGGGGTTGCCTCAATAGCGGCGTTGACGTTCACAATAAGCGGAGTCTCCTCTTTCTCTTCGCGTATCTTCTGGATTCTTTGTCTTCTTGCTCTGCGCAACTCCTGTGTGGTCATCTTAGAACTCTTCTTGAAGGTTATGAATCCAGCGTCGTCCACACCTTTCGCTCCGTCGAGAGGTACTACCAATTTGCTGTCTTTCTTAGTCTTTGCCTTAAGATCGACGTTCAATTCGTCTCCACTACCAGACACTCCCACCTTTCCGTCGATGTATGCTTTTCCATAGAATAGCTCATTGTCTGTCTCGTTTGTGTTGAGAGCAAGCAGATGCTTGGAGTCGAGATTGACGGCATATTTCCAATGTAGGAATCCTTCGCAGAGAATGAGCGCCGACAGCAATCCGTCGTTGCCTTCCTGATCTTTGATATTGATGCCGTCGAGACGGAATGAGTTGTGCCTCATCCATACAGTGTCTGTGAATGTGTACTTGACATTAGTGTAGTCGATGTTGAAATCGAAATCACGCACAAGTCCCATACCCTCAAGCCCGATATTGTCGAATTTTCCGTATGCCAAGACATCGGTGTTAAGCACTCCCGTGTTGTTGCTTAATACTCCGTCGAGCCAGATACGAAGGAATTTCATGTCGATGTCACGAAGCTTACCGTCGATAAACAGAGAGTCATTATCAAAATAGACAGCTCCGTCGATAACACTCTTCTCGTGTGTCTCCCATGCGGTAATCACATCGGTTCCGAAGATGAGTGTGTTGTTCTTCTTGTCGTAGCCAAACTCTGCTTGCATGTCTCCAAACGGATAATTGTTGAGATACGCGTCATACAAACCGAGTTTTCCTTCAATTGTAGGATTGCTGAACAACTTTGTCAAGTAGAAATCACCGTCTCCGATTCCTCCGAATGTGATATATTTGTTGTCAAGGATTTTGCTGAACTGAGTGACGTCGAGGTCAGTGAACCAGATTCTCAAACTATCGTCTTTCAAATCCGTCGTTTTTCCTTGCGCATGGAATTTCTGGTAGCTGTTCTCAATTTCAAATTTCTTGACGTCGAGTAGCTTCGGACGCAGCGCAATTTCTCCGGCTCCGATGCTCCACACCGAATCCTTGATTACCACTTTCGACGGGATGATTGAGATGTCAGCCGACAATCCCTCTTTGGTGTAGCCTTTCAACGCCGTCTTCAACGATAAGTTTCCACTGTATGTCACATCCTCCGAATTGCTGAACGACAGACGCAAATCGAGGTTGTCGTTTTTGGCGTTGGAATTCAAACTGATATAGTAGGGGAATCTGCGTTTGTCTGGATCAGAATAAGTTGATCGGCAGACCACCTTAAGGTCGTCATGTGGATTTTCCACCAAAAGCAACGCATCCTCCACGATGTTGTCGTTGTATATGAAAAGTGGGGCTTCGAATCTCAACTGGAATTTCTTTGTGCTGTCGTTGATGAATCCTTTCAGTGAACTTTTCTGCTGGATCACAACAGGAAGTTCGAAGATATCATTGATTGGCTCTGTATTCTCAATCGTAAAGTTGAAAGAGAAGTCGTTGTCACTCTCCGACGATGTTGGCTCTATATATTTGGTGTCCATCTCTTTCAACGTCGGCAGATATGAGTATGCGATCTGCTTCATGTTGTCGACCAACGTTACAAAGGAGTATCTTCCCTCCACATTTCCATTTATGTAGTCGGAGATGACGTTGATTCGCTTCTTGCCGTTCTTGGCTGGCACTGTGTTGAGAGTGAAAAGGTTGAGATACAAATATCTGTCGCCACGCGTGCAAAGGAAATTGTCGAGTGTGACCGAACCAGATAGGTCGTCGATGGTCTTTCCTGTACAGTTTGTGGTGATATCGAATGAGACGGTGATCGGATCCTCCGACTCTATCCAGTTCAGTTTGTCGATATTGGCGTCCTTGATGCTTGCGGTGAAATTCATCACTGGTATATCCCTGTGCTTCATATTGACGTTTCCTTCAAATTCGCAGGTGATATTATCGTCTTTTAGTGAGAAATTACCGGTGTAGCTTCTGTCGTTAAGTTTTCCATTTAGAGTCACACCCTGGTATAGATAGTCCTTGAAGTAGATCGTGTCGATCTTTCCGGCAAGTTCCATATCAAACTTTTCTGCCTCGACTTTCTGAATGTCCACTTCAAGTTCAAACGCGGTCTTGCCTAACCCACTCTCTTTTCCGAACAGTTTGGTAAGGTCGAAATTCTTCGCTGATGTGGCACCGATGATGCCGAATTTTTCGTACTTGTTGTCGTTGGCTTTTATCACCACGTCGGTTGTGATATTGCCACCATCTGTAGATAGTTCTCCGTCTGCATACAACTCTTTGAATTTACCGTTGACGTTTCCTGAGAATCTAATCAATCCAAGAGAGTCGGCGACAGGAGGAAGATAGACAGGTCTGTCGATGATCAACTGTCCTAGTTTCTTGGCGTCGGAGGCGGTCAATGTGATAGAATTGAATTTTACGTCGATACCGATAGAGTCAATGCTGAAAATGTCTGTGAATTTGAAATCCGCGTCGAAAGTCATCGTCTCTCCCATATCCATTTGAAGCGATTTAAGATTCATCTCATGTTTTGATCCGATGATGCTTCCGCTCAATCTGATATCGTCTTTGGAGTTGCGGAACGAGTGGAATAGTGCGGAGAAATCGGCAAGATGGATATTCGATGGCTTCAAGGCGATGTCAATCTTACTGTCGGTATAACGGTGAAAATTCTCTCTGATTTTTGGAAGTTGGATCGACGCGTGTGACAGTGCCAATTGGCTGTTTTGCGTCTGTGTCACGAATTCGTCGAATTTGATTTCGTTCTCGGTGACGGTCATGGTAGTGGAAAGATTGCTCAATTCCAATCCCGATCTCTCTTTGAAGTGTAGACGGTGCAATCGGTATTCCTGCGCATCGTTGAACATCGATTCCTTGATGAACAAGGCTCCGTTGATGTCGTTTAACGAGATATGTTGCGGGCAGAAAGCGCTGTCGACGTGAGATATCTCGTCGTCGGCGATAAAATCCATTTTGCAATTAGTGAATGCGAGCGACTCGATATCGAAATCCCAGTCGAATGAAGTGGTGTCGTTGGGTGTGGAGAACGCATCCACGAGAAAATCGTAGTTGTATTTCTGACGCTCCTTCAGATATTTTATCCTCGCGTCGGCTTCGGTAAACTGGATAGTACGGAAACTGATGCACGACTTGAAAAGAGGCAGCACATTAAGCGTCACCTTGGCTCTGTCTACGTAAAGCAAGGTGTCTTTCTCTTCGTCGGAGATATATAACTGATTGATGATAAATGCGTTGGGAAAGTTCCAATCGATACGATCCAATGACACATCTGCTCCTGTACGCACTTCGAGATCCTTCGTCACTTTGCGTACAACCTTACTTTGTAGTTGCTCATTTTGCAATACAAAATACGCCGCTGTAAATAAGGAGAAAACAAGTGCGGCAAGAATAAGCACTATGTAAGTAAGTTTTTTTATCTTTGTATAAATTTTGCAGTCATTGAATAATGCTACAAAGTTAATGATAATTAAAAAGATTTGAAAATGTCAATAAACATTTTAGCGATAGAATCTTCGTGCGACGACACTTCTGCTGCCGTTTTACAGGACAATATCCTTTTGTCCAACGTGGTTGCGAGCCAAAAGGTGCATGAAAGTTACGGTGGAGTGGTGCCAGAGTTGGCTTCACGAGCTCATCAGCAGAACATTGTCCCTGTGGTGAGTGAGGCAATCAAGCGTTCTGGATTGAAGAAGGAGGATCTTAATGCTGTGGCTTACACACGAGGTCCGGGATTGATGGGTAGCCTTATGGTCGGCACATCGTTTGCTAAGGGTTTCTCGTTGTCGTTGGGAATTCCGTTGATTGATGTCAACCATCTTCAGGCTCATATTTTAGCCCATTTCATCGAAGAAAAGGGTGAAGACCACAAGTGTCCGCCATTCCCATTCCTATGCCTTCTTGTGTCAGGAGGAAACTCACAGATTGTGTTGGTGGAAAACTACAACAAGATGAATATCATCGGTCAGACTATCGACGACGCTGCTGGTGAGGCATTCGACAAATGCGCTAAGGTGATGGGCTTGCCTTACCCTGGTGGCCCAGTTGTGGACAAGTTGGCTAAAGAGGGAAATCCAGAGGCATTCAAGTTCTGCAAACCACATATCCCTGGTTTGGATTATAGTTTCAGTGGCTTGAAGACGTCGTTCCTTTACACTTTGCGTGACGAGATCGCTAAGAATGAAAACTTTGTGGCAGAGAATGTCAACGACTTATGCGCGTCATTGCAGACAACTGTGGTGGACATCTTGATGGACAAGCTTCGTAAGGCTGTAAAGCAGACAGGAATCAACCACGTCGCTGTGGCAGGTGGAGTGTCGGCAAACTCAGCTTTGAGAGCTGCATTCGAGGATCACGCCCGTCGCTACAAGTGGAACATCTACATTCCAAAGTTTGGCTACACTACCGATAACGCTGCTATGGTCGGCATCACAGGTTATTTCAAATACAAAGATGGCGATTTCAGCGACGTCTCGCTACCACCATTCGCAAAAGTTACAATTTGATAGAAATTATAAATTCGAAATACTGAATGCGGAATTAAGATTGAATTCTAATTCCGCATTTATTATGGACAAATAATTGCACAATTCAATTTTCGTATGTATTGTCAACGAGTTTAATACAACAGAAAACAGCGTTTTATAATATATTTCACGCTTGGAAAACCCACAAACTCGTTTGTTCTGGAAAACCCCAAAACGGGGAAAACATTAACAAATGAAAACCATGTTCGAAGTTTTCTTATGTTTTTGTTTTCCGAGTTAGGCGTTTTCAAGACATTTTGATGTCTGTTTTCCAGTGCCAACACAACGAAGTTGTTTATTTGTTAGGCACGTTTTCTGTTCTAAACTACTCGCGAAACTTGATTGACATAGTTTTATTTAGAAATATACAATGAAGAAAGTAAGAAGTCCTTGGCTTGGACAAGAAGGATATGATTGCATTGCTTGTTCCCCAACAAACCCCATCGGATTGAAGATGGAATTCTACGTTGAAGGAGAAGAGATGATCGGAATATGGAAGAGTAAACCACATTACGACGGATGGAGTGGAGTAGTGCACGGAGGTATCCAGTCGTTGATGCTCGATGAGGTCGGAGCATGGTGGGTTCACTACTTCAAGCAGTCAGCAACAGTCACTGCCAAGTTGGAAGTGAAATTCATTAAAAGTGTGAAATCATCTTGGCCGGAAATAAAACTTAAGGCAACAAAGGTCAAAGACTTACGCAAGTTTGTAGCACTGCATATAGAACTCTTGTCGCCAGAAGGAGAAGTGTGTGGATCAGCGGAAGGCACATACTATATTGTGCCAAAAGAAGAGTCGGAAAAAGACTACGGCTTCCACGGATGCTTCTTGGAGGAAGAATAGTGTGTCGGATTCGGGTGTCGGGAATAATCCGGAAATCAATGAAACCGACACCATGTATTCAGTCTTCGACCGAACACATGGAATCGGCTATTGTCGCAAGCGAACCAGGTCCGCTGGACCTGATTGCGTGGTTAATCTCAGCTAACTGCACGGCAGGTGTCGGAGGCGTTCATTCCTCAATACTTCACCAATTCCTTGATGATTGATTTGATCTCTCCCTTAGAGATGTAGCCGATGCTCAAATATGGATCTCCCTCTTTCGGAATGAACATAAGTGTCGGAAGCGACTGCACGTTGAATGCGATGGCAAGACGTGACTCCTCTTCTGCGTTGACTTTGTAGAAATCCACGTCGCCTTTATATTCTTTCGACAATGCCTCCAAACTTGGGGCGATTTTCTTGCATGGTGCGCACCAAGAGGCATAGAAATCAATCACGATCGGACGGTTGGATTTGTTTGTCCACTTCTGTAGCGTATCGTGCTCGAAATCATAGATTTTGCTGATAAACTGGTCGTATGATATTGATGGGATAGTATGCTCGTCCGACGACTCCTTGTTCACATCTTTCATTTTTGCCTGTGTCTCGACTCCGTTCTTTGGTGTGCAGCACGAAAGGGATAGCATGGCTATTATTGCTCGTAGAAAATTTTTCATTTTGCGAATTTTTTAGTTTTTAAATTTGGACAATCGTAGAATGAGAACTCTGCCTCAGATTCTACGTTTTCTCCTGTTATCTCTATCAATGAATGGCAGCTCATGAAGGTGCCGTCCTCTATTTTCTTAATTCCATTTGGCAGTGCGACGCGGGTTAGTGATTCGCATCCTGAAAATGCTGCCTCTCTGATTGTGTGTAGCGACGCGAGGTCTTGCAGATTTATGTTGGCCAAACTTTTGCATCCGTCAAACGCGTTCACTCCAATCTCCTGCAATGATGCGGGGAGTGTGATGCTTGCCAGTTTCTTGCAGTCGGAGAAGGTTCCGTAGGCAATGGCGTTCATCGTGCCTTTTAACGACAATTCTGACATGTTCTCACATCCGTGGAATGTCATCTTAGGTAGAGTGTCGAAATTGGCCTCTATTGTGGCTGATTTTAAGGCATTACAGCCGTTGAAAACGTATTCGCCAAGGGAATCTACGAAAGATGTAATTATCACCGTCTCCAATCCGCTACGGTCGAAAGCATGGTCACCTATGGATAGGCGAGTGTTGCCTGGCTCAAACACTACTGATTTAAGAGCAAGGTTTTCTCCGAAAGCCCACGATTTGATATGGCTGACGCTCTTTGGAATACGTATCGTTTGCAATGCTCTGCACGCGATAAACGCGTCGTGATCGATCATCTTTAGCGTAGACGGTAGGATTGCCGACTCAAGTGAACTGCATAGGAAGAAACAGTGGTGGGGCACAACCTCCACTCCCTCAGGAATGGCAATCGATTTCAGTTTGGTGCACTCAGCAAAAGCAGTCGGACCAATTTCCTTTAGTTTCGACGGAAGTTTCACCGTCTCCACCTTTCCACATTTAGCGAAAGCCTGTTTGGCAATCATTGTCACGACGTAATATTTTCCTCCATTCTCCACACTGTCTGGAATCACCACCGCTTTCGAGATGGATTTGTTGGCAGACAGAAGCGTCGCCTCTCCCGTCGTCTCATCGAATGAGAAAGAGAAAGGTGCTGCAGCCCATAGCATGACACTATTGAGCAATACGGATAGAGTGAGAATGATAAATCTTTTCATCTGATTGCTTTTTATAAACACAAAGGTAGGATTGTAGACGAAATTTTACAACAAAATAGGTTAAACTTTTGATTCTTAAAAGGGAAATAAAAAAGAGGAGAACAGAAGTCCTCCTCTAAATATATAGCCTTTATTCTGGTTATTTTCCACCGAAAAGGTTTCCAAGGTCGCCCAAACCACCAAGTCCGCCTAAGTTTCCAAGGTTTCCTAGATTATTCATGATGTCGCTGATACCTCCACCGAGATTTCCTCCTGCAAGTGTCATCAACATTACAAGTTGGTCTTTAGGAACTCCATCAAATGCTTGAACATCAGAATCGGTCATTGTATAGATAAGGATTGTGCCGTCAAGCTCAACATTAGATCCTTCAGCCAAAGCTTCCGCATAAGCTGCATTTGCTGCGTCCACTGTCTTCAAATCCATGTAAGCCTTACCTCCAACGATATCGTCTCCATCGAAGTCCATGATTATAACAGTTGTTTCTCCCTGAGCTGTAGCTGTGTAAACAACATCATCACCAACGATCTGAGCACCGCTTTGAGAACTGTATTGGTTGTATATATCAGCTGCAGAAGGCTCGTCATTACCATTCTGGTTCTGGTCGTCATTGCCGTTCTGATTCTGATCATCGCCACCGTTCTGGTTTTGATCATCATTACCATTCTGGCCCTGGTTGTCGCCACCGTTCTGGTCCTGGTTGTTTCCACCATTCTGGCCTTGATTGTCGCCATTTTGACCCTGATTGTCGCCATTCTGGTTTTGATTGTCACCACCATTCTGATTATTATTCTGGTTGCCGTTGTCAGTGTTCTCTTTCTTTAGCTCTACCTCGTCGTCATCGTCGCAAGAAGAGAATGTTGCTGCTCCGAATGCTAAGATTGACCAAGAGGCCAACATTAAAAAGTGTTTTTTCATAATTTTATATTTTTATGTCGCGATTAATTATTCAAAATATAAAAAGCCGGAATGCCTTGCATCATCCCGGCTTTATTTGTCTTCTTTCTAGAAATTACTTCTTTCTGTTCAATACAGTAATCTCAGTGTCAGAAGTCTTAAATCCCATAGACTCGATCTCTGTAACTACAGTCCAAGTAGCCTTGTCGTTTCCGTTAAATACAAGAGAAGACTCCTTGAAAAGAACCTTAACGCTAATACCGTAAGCCTCCTCTTCCTCAACGTGACCTTTCTCGATAACGTATTCTACGCCCATTTCTTTGTAAGCCAACTTCAAGTCGTTTCCTGAAAGAGCATAAGTTCCAGTCATATCAACCTTGCCGTTGTCAAGAGCAGTGAAAGTACCATCAGCGTTGAATGTGATCTCGTTCCATCCCTCCTCGTCTGCATCTCCGTTAGAAGCTGCCTCGTCAACAGTCCAAGTACCAACGATTGAGTTTGACTTAACCTCTGTCTTGTCGTCGTCATCGTCATCGTCACCACAAGATGTCATAGAAACTGCTCCGAAGAAAAGCATTGACCATGAAAGCAATGCTAGCAAATGTTTTTTCATTTTTTTTGAATTTTTGTAGTTAGTAATTTGATTTTTATTTCTTAGTGATCTTAGCCACAGCGTCCATGATCTCCTTTGCTACCTTCTCTGCCTCTGCCTCAGTTGCAGCCTCAGAGTAGATACGGATGATTGGCTCTGTGTTAGATTTTCTCAAGTGAACCCAGCTCTCAGCGAAGTCGATCTTAACACCGTCGATGTCGTTAACCTCTTCGTTCTTGTAAGCCTCCTTGATAGATGCAAGCACCTTGTCGACGTCGATGTCTGGAGTAAGCTGGATCTTGTTCTTAGAGATGAAGTATAGAGGGTACTCCTTCTTCAACTCGCTGACCTTGATTGCCTTGTTTGCAAGGTGAGTCAAGAACAATGCGATACCAACCAAAGCGTCACGACCGTAGTGGCTTTCAGGATAGATGACTCCTCCGTTACCCTCACCACCGATGACTGCGTTTGTAGCCTTCATCTTAGTAGTTACGTTAACCTCACCTACCGCAGCAGCGTTGTAAACACCACCTCGCTTCTTAGTGACGTCGCGTAGAGCACGTGTTGAGCTTAGGTTAGAAACTGTATTACCTGGAGTCTTGCTCAATACATAGTCGGCAACTGATACCAATGTGTACTCCTCACCGAACATGTCTCCGTTCTCTGTGATGATAGCCAAACGGTCAACGTCTGGGTCAACAACGAAACCGACGTCTACCTTCTCCTTCTTGCAAAGGTCAGCGATGCCAGTCAAGTTTGCTGGAATTGGCTCTGGGTTGTGTGCGAAGTGTCCTGTAGCCTCACAGTTCAAGCCCTTAACGTTCTTAACGCCAAGACGCTCAAGAAGCTTAGGAAGGATGTTTCCACCTACAGAGTTGACACAGTCGATAGCTACAGTGAAGTTAGCCTTCTTGATAGCCTCAACGTCAACAAGCTTCAAAGCAAGAACCTTATCGATATGGATATCATCGTAGTTGTTTACGTTCTTTACCTGTCCAAGATTGTCAACCTCAGCGAATGTGTATTCGTCGTTGTCGGCCATCTTCAACACCTCTTTTCCGTCAGCGTCAGAAAGGAACTCACCTCTTTCGTTAAGAAGCTTCAACGCGTTCCACTGCTTAGGGTTGTGGCTTGCTGTAAGGATGATACCACCGTCTGCCTTCTCGTTTACAACTGCGATCTCAGTTGTAGGAGTAGATGCAAGACCGATATTTACAACGTTTACTCCAAGACCTACTAGTGTTCCAGTAACGATTGAATCTACCATTGGACCAGAGATTCTCGCGTCGCGACCAACAACGATAGTCGCTGCCTTCTTGCCACATCTCTTAGAAATCCAAGTGCCGAATGCTGCTGTGAATTTTACTACGTCAAGTGGAGTAAGGTTATCGCCTGTTCCACCACCAATTGTTCCTCTGATTCCGGAAATTGATTTTATAAGTGTCATTTCTTGTTAATTTTTTTCGTTCAATCCATTATAAATGCAAATCTATAACAAAATTTTAGTGATAAAAAGAATATATTTGCAAAACCTTTAAGGAAAGGTTAAAATATATGAAAAAAGCGTTTTTTTTAATATTTGCATTATTTGTCATCTTGTTTTCCGCTTGTTCGCCCGTGAAGCATGTGGCGGATGGGGATTTTTTGCTTGATGATGTCAGGATGGATATTAAAAATTCACAGTTGAAGGACAATGATGCTGAATCATATATCCGTCAACAGCCTAACCTTAAGATTTTCGGTCTGTTCCGAGCACACCTCCGTTTATACAGTCTTTCTAAAAAAGATTCTATTAAGCAGAATGGTCGCGTCAGACATATGGGACGTCTTTTGCGTAAGATGGGAGAACCGCCTGTGATCTACAATTCTATGATGCGTATCCAGTCGGAGCGTCAGATTGAGAAATACTACCGCGCAAAAGGTTTTATGAATGCAAAGGTTTCTTCCGATGTGGAGTATAAAAACAAACGCGCGACTGTGACTTATCATGTCAACGAGGGTATACCATATGTTATCGATAGTATTGAATATGATTATAGAGGAGATACGGCTATCAAGAATATCGTGGAGACGGATAGATTCTATGAGTCGAAACTGAAGTCGGGAATGTATTTCGACAGCGATGAACTTGATGCTGAGCGTAATAATATGTCAAGCCTATTGCGTCGACGTGGATATTTCTATTTCACCAAGGATTATATCTCATACACTGCCGACACTACCATCGGTGACCATAAGGTGGATATCACTCTTGAGTTGAAGCCGTTCTCAAAAACTATGTCGGACGGTACTCGCGTCGATGTGCCTCATGCCCAATATAAAATTGCGGATATTTCTGTCGTGACGCTTGACAAACCAACATCTTCTCTTTCTGAAGTCGTGGAATACGATAGTGTCAGATCAGAAGAGGGTATCCTGATCAAATATATGTATAAGCCGTTCCTAAGAACTTCTGTGATAGAGGATAATATCATGTTCGGAAAAGGGGAGGTGTATAATTATTATCGCTCAGACTTTACTTTGTCTAAGTTTAATTCTCTTGGTATTGTGCGTACGGCAAACGTCACTTTCAATGACAAACACAACGATGAGAATGAGGTGGATTGCCAGATTACCCTTTCGCCAACGAAGACAAAATCAGTATCAGCCAATGTTGAGGCGACGGTGACAAGAGGCGACTTAGGTTTTGGTGGAAACTTAGGCTGGAGCCATCATAATATATTCCGTGGATCGGAGTGCCTTTCTGTGAAGTTGAGTTATTCCCAAGAGGCAATCAGCGATTCGGTGTTTACCGGAATGACTATGACTGGCGACAGTTCCAAATTCGACAAGATTCGTGATTATGGAGCAACACTAACGCTTACTATTCCTCGTGTGATGTTCCCTTTCCTTACTCGTGATTTCAAACGACGTATCAATGCGAGCACTGAGCTCAACGCCGGATTTAATATCCAGCGAATGGGCTACAAACGTGATCAGTTAAGTTTTGGATGGAAGTATATCTGGCAGCGACGTCGCTTCTACAATTTCACGATCGACTTCCTCGACTATAATCTTGTGAGAATGGCTGAGGCTGACTCGTTCCGCGCCCGATATTTCTCTGGCCATACAAATGCTATTTTGCTTTATAATTACACCGACCACCAGATTCTCTGTACCGGTTTCACTTATACATTTGACAATATGGCAAGCCGACGAGTGCTTGACAAGAAACTCTTCAAGGCTAGTTTTGAGACTGGAGGAAACACATTCCGTCTGTTCCGCAACGTCTTCGATTACAGAACGAATGACTACGATCAGGATTTGATTTTTGGTGTGCCTTATTCTCAGTATTTTAAGACAGAATTGGAGTTTGCTTTCAACCAGTATATCAACGAGAAGTGTCGAATGGTGTACCATGCAAAGACCGGCGTCGCCGTTCCGTATGGAAACTCTGATGGAGTTCCGTTTGAGAAACGTTTCTACGGTGGAGGAGCGAGTGGAGTGAGAGGATGGTCGGTCCGTTCTCTTGGTCCGGGTAAATACCCAACAAGCAACGACTATTTGGCTCAGACTGGAGATGTCAATCTGTTGATGAATTTGGAGTATCGTGCCAAATTGTTCTGGAAACTGGAACTTGCTACATTCTTGGATGCGGGAAATGTCTGGACTATCCACGATTATCCTGACCAGGAAGGTGGAGTGTTCGACTTTAAAGAGTTCTACAAACAGATGGCTTTGGCAGGTGGACTTGGATTCAGACTTGATTTCTCGTATTTCTTGATCCGTTTTGATTTCGGAATGAAGATCCACGATCCAAGCAGAATCCAGGATAATTCGCAATGGCGTATCAACCATCACAGATGTGATGATGATAAATGTCGTGTCAGAATGAATTGGGACGACGATTTCTCAGTCCATTTTGCAGTCGGATACCCATTTTAAATGCGGAATTAGAAATGCTAAATGCTGAATTGGAAATGCTAAATGCTGAATTGGAAATTCTACAATTGTTGGCATGTTGTCTAAACTGAGGATTGTTAAGGGCGGAACGCCCTAACCCTCTCTCAAACGCGAGCCCGTAGGGCGAGCGTCTAAAAAATAAGCGTGTTTGAACAATTCTGCATTACGAATTATGAATTACGAATTATGAATTATGCAAAAGGTAAATAAGACATTGGATCTCCATGAGAGAGTCCGTAGAGTGAAAGAGATGCTTCGTCTTTCGATGGACGGAAGCACAGCGGCAAGATTGCGTCATTTGGGATATAAGTTGGTTTTCGGCGTCACATATCCTCGTTTGAGAGAGTTGACGGTGGAGATCGAGCCAGATGCCGAACTTGCAGACAAATTGTGGGGATTGCGTCAGCGAGAGACAATGCTTATTGCCACAATCATCATGCCGACGGAATGCTGCACACCTGAGATTGCAGACAAGTGGGTAGGGGAGGCATTCAACGAAGAGATTGCCGAGTATTTGTCTCGTAATTTATTGATCCGCCTTGATTTTGCCGATGCTATTGTAGATAAATTAGCAGGTGCGACGGAATGGCAGCAGACTCTTATCGGATATTCTCTACACTCCCGTCTGCTTATGAATGATAAGGCAAGCGACGCAATGATTAGCAAGTATCTGTCGAAAGTCGTGGCTGATGTCCAGAAGACAGACACAAAAGCATTGGCATCTATCGCTTTCTTCTTGAAGCAGGTGTCTCGACGCGAGTCATATCTCGACAGAGTTAAAACCCTCGTCGCAGAACTAAAAGAGTCGGAATCAATGTCGGCTAAATGGGTTGCGGAAGAGGTAGACACATATATTGAGTATAACTTGTAGGGGAAGATAAATAATTTGCTATCTTGGGTTGTCGTGTAAAACGAGAAGTGTCAGAGTTAAGGTTCAAAACATTTTATCAGATAATGGAAATAAGAGGGAATATCGATTTTAATATTCCCTCTTTTTTAATTGCTCAATGATTAGTCCATAGTCATGATAAACGAATTCTGAATGACTTCTCCAATAGGAGTGTCATCAATAAAAAGTTCATCCCAGATTTTAGTTGGATCATCAAATAATGCGATTATATCCCCTGCAGAGCAAGAAGATGGAAGACCATCTATTCCGGATTTTTCCATCTCTATTATACCATCCCAATATGGATTTGGGAAAATACGTCTGACTTCAATTGGAAATTTTTCTGTTTCAATTGTGTAGAATTGACGATCTTTAACATAATAGAATAGAATGTTGAATCCGACTATTTCAACAAAATATCTAAAAATTGATTCAGGATAATCAGATTGAGCATCTCGTTTTGATGATTCTGACCATCCTAAGTCATTTTTTCTGATTGATTTGTCTCCATTAATTCCGACTCGAAAAAAATTAGGAACTATGATTTCGTTTCCCATCATTTTTTGTTTTTAGAGTTATACATTAATGCTTTCTGAACTAATCTATTATCTCGACCGTTAAGAGCATGAAAATTTCTTGGATCGTGAGATTTTCGTCCTACTTGTCCGGTATGCCAGTAATGAACATGTGGAATTTCATTTGATTTGAAATCCACACTTTTTACCAATCTATGGTTACGAAAATAATAGATGTGCTCAATACACTTACTTTCTTTAGAGTATGCGTAATAGGTAGTGTTCGCTGTGTTGGAGTAAGTCGTAGTTGGATTATTACTCTTTGTGTCGCATTGAATAATTTTGATCTTACCCAACATTCCTATGCAAGAATACTCTCGTTTTTCTGATGGAATTCCACCAGTGCGACCGTATTTTGGGTCAAAAGCTCCTCTACCTCCCATTTCTCATTCTATTAAAGCGTTCATGATTAAAATGATGTATATCAAGTTGGTCTGGAAATATTCCCATTATCCATTCGTTGATATCTCCGTAAAGAATAATAGCTTCTGGAGCTATTATTCTAAGCATTTCCTTTATGCCGTTCTTAAAATAGAAATGAGAACGTTCGTCTCTTAATACACCTATTGTAGATAGCATTACAACGCCGCCTTTTTCATAACCATCAAAACAAACTTCATAAGAATCGTTTGTAGACCATTTCATGACAGGCATTACCTTACAACCATGCTCTTGATAATAGAATGCGGTAGAATGACTTCTTAACGTATTTGCAATGACAAGGGATAAAGGGTCGGTTACCTTCATAGAAAAATCAGGTTCGGCGATAAAGGCGTACCTTGAAAACTTGTCTTGGTATTTTTCAGGATTGTCCGCAACGTCATCCAGTATGTAATCAAAAACAAATGTTGTAATTCCTGTAGTGTTAGAACCTATGTTGTTAACCTTATCAAGCGTTATCAACTTGTCTGGGATTGGACCAGTGTATTTTTTGATTTGTGGAATTCCATACTTCCCCTGAAAAAAAGCATTCGAGCAATGCTCCATGCCGAAATTTCGACTTTTTTTACGAACCCATATTTCATGGGATTTTTCAATTTTGATGTTTGAGACCGTCTCATTTTCATATTCAGGAAACAAACTCAAATAATTATGATTCATTCGCATATTCTTTTATTTAAATGCGATTAATTACTGGTTATTGTTCTTTTTAGGAATAATAACGTTAATTATTCAGCGATTATTTCACGATATATGCGACGATATGATGCAAAAATATATAATTTTGCATTGATTATTTGGTTTGTCACATTGTCGTGTTCTAAGGAATGACGTTCAATCGCTGTACAAACGTATTACCCATTTGTCTGCCAGGACGAATGGGTATTTTCATTCCATAATTAGTATCATTTTGTCATAAAACCTCCTTTCTTTTTAGTGGATTTCTCTTGATGAATCCGATTTAAACATAAATATATTAGTTTCAAAACTAACTCTTCCTAACACAATCCATTTGTTTATGTGATATTTGTTAGCAAATTTTGTGAACTCTCTTTGTATTTCTTGTGGATTGTTCAACCTAATCATTGGCTGATCATCCCAAATTAATTCAGGAATCAATACGTTGGCAGCAAAAGAATTCGCTTCGATTTCCTCTTTTGAGATTTTCTCTTCATCTGGATCTATGACATTGACTTTGCCAATTCTATTTTCCTGTAGATGTAATTTCAGGTGTCCTACTTCATGAAGTATGGCAAAGGCAAGATTATCTATCCTATTAAAACGTTTAGTGACAACAATACATGGAATTCCATCTGAATAAAATGAAAAACCATCAATAGAAGCATGAGGAACTTTTTCGACGATGCAAAATTTCACACCATAAGACGACAAAATTCTTGTGACTCTATTTATGGTGTTTTGATTGTCATTAAAAGCCAAACTTAATTCTCCAGCAAGAGTGTCACATGCAGACTTGTCGAATTTCCCATTCGGCATTGGAAGTTGAGATGCTTCATACATGGCAATCAAAGACCATGTCGCAATCATTCTTTTGTCCAAACCTGTCTTTTCTGAGCGATGAAAATATCCTTGTACAGCTTTTCTCTGAATACTAATAGAATCAAAATTCAAATCGTTTTTGCAAAAATGCAATCGCTCTGTTGCTGACAATGTATTCACACCTAACTTCTTAAATAATAATTTTAAGTCATATAGCTCCTCATACGCCACAAGTTCAAGTTCTGCTTTATGATTCTCATCTTCTTCAATTGTTTTTGTTGCAACTTCAAAATCATATTCAGCTTGAAACTGAATCCATTTAGAAGCAGGAATATCCAAAACGGACTCCAATTTCTCTGCCACTAATAGGCTGATGCTCCTTTTCCCTTTTATGATTTCAGAAAGATGTGATGGTTGCATATCTATCATGCTAGCAAGATTTTTTTGAGTTGTCTTGCGAGCTATCAGTGCTTCCTTTAATATAAGACCTGGATGCTTAACCATTATGATATCTTTACTTGTCAATGACAATCGTTCTTTGCCAACAAAAATAATTATCAAATCTAATATTCACAAGTTTTTGAAAATAATTGTTTGAAAATTCTTAAAAAAATTCCCGATATGTGGGAATTTCTTGCTGCCTGATATGCGATTTTATTTGTATAGAATAATAAATATTTGATATTCGTATGGTGGATTTCCAACAATAAAATCAATAATTTCTATATCTTTGCCCACAAAGTATAATTCAAGAACTGCCATGTTAAATGAAATTAGCACATACGCGCAGAATGTCTCCGCACTTTTCAAGACGGGTGTCACAACCGAACACTCGTTTCGTGGATATCTGCAAACTCTACTTGAATCTTTGTTGCCAAATTATATGGCTGTGAATGAGCCAAAGCGTTCGGCTTGTGGTGCTCCTGATTATGCATTGATTGACAAGAAAAATAAGATTCCATACGCTTACGTAGAGGCAAAAGATTTGTTTGATAATGATCTTCGTGGTGTGAATCCAAAGATCCATAAGGAGCAATTCGACCGTTACAAAAAAGCACTATCTCATGTTTGTTTCACCGACTATCTTGAATTCCATTTTTATGTCGACGGTGAGCCTATCGACTCTGTATGTTTGCTTGAGCAAAATCCAAAAGGTGGATTCAACGTCGTCAACGAGGATAAATTCATCAGTGTGCTTCAGTCGTGGGCTGATTGCCCGATGCAAAAGATTACGTCGGCTTCCCGTCTCGCTGAAATCATGGCCCATAAAGCCCAACTTCTTAAAGAGTCTACTCTAAAGACTTTGGAGACGGAAGAAAACTCTGAAATCCATGATCAGTTCGCCACTTTTAAGCAGGTTTTGATTAATGACCTTACAAAAACAAGTTTTGCCGACATCTATGCTCAGACTATAGCCTACGGTATGTTTGCAGCTCGTCTGCATGATAAAACTCCCGAAGATTTCAGCAGACAAGAAGCAGCGACTCTAATCCCAACGTCGAACCCATTTTTGAGGAGGATTTTCCAAAATATCGCAGGTTTCGACCTCGACTCTCGTGTCGCATGGATTGTAGATGATCTTGCCAAAGCTTTTGCCGCTACGGATATGGATAAAGTGATGGGAAGATACCGTCAGAATGCGTTACACGAAGATCCGCTTATCCATTTCTATGAGGATTTCCTTGCCGCTTACGATAAAAATCTAAGGAAATCATGTGGAGTCTACTATACGCCCCAATCTGTGGTGCGGTTTATCGTTCGTGCCGTCGACAATATTCTTATTAGAGATTTCGATTTTCCAGACGGGTTGGCGGACGACAAACAGGAGATTTATAAACTTAAGGATGCTACAGATAAGGAGTATACTAAGAAGCTACACCGTGTGCAGATTCTTGATCCAGCCACTGGTACTGGCACATTTCTTGCTGAGACGGTGCGACAGATCTATAAGAAATTTGAGGGAAACGAAGGAATGTGGCCAAGCTATGTGGAGAGCGGATTACGTCCACGATTGAATGGTTTTGAACTTCTTATGGCTCCGTACACCATCGCTCATCTTAAATTGGATATGCTGATGAATGGCGACGAGAATGCTCCGACTTCAAACAACAGAACAAGAATATTCCTTACCAACTCGCTTGAAGAGCATCATCGTGATGCGAACACATTGTTTGCAGCATGGTTGAGTGATGAGAGCAAACAAGCGGATAGTGTCAAGAGAGACTGCCCAGTGATGGTGATGATGGGAAATCCTCCGTATTCGATATCATCTCATAATAAAGGAGAATGGATAACTGACTTGCTGAAAATCTATAAAAAAGATTTGAATGAAAAGAAGATAAATATTGATGATGACTATATCAAATTCATTCGTCTTGGCCAACATTATATAGAGAAAAATGGGCAAGGCATTCTTGCTTACATCAGCAACAATTCTTACATAGATGGAATTACTCATCGTCAGATGCGAAAGACACTGCTTGATGTGTTTGATGATATTTATATTGTGAATCTTCACGGCAATAGCAAAAGAAAGGAGACTGCTCCAGACGGAGGAAAAGACGAAAATGTCTTCGATATCATGGTTGGCACAAACATCGGTATCTTTGTGAAGAAACCGAATAAATCATCAAAGAAAAAGAATGCACCAGCCACAGTGCATTATCTTGACCTATATGG
This sequence comes from Paludibacteraceae bacterium, assembly GCA_024401495.1. Next base: position 62,403 of record JAKSKW010000001.1, on the reverse strand, counting down.
TGCAAGAAAGAGCAAATACGATGAATTGGATAATTTGTCGTTGCCTAACGTTAAATCGTGTAAAGACGGGGCGTGCCCCGTCTCTACGGATCAATGGCAGATTCTTGATTGTCCAGCCCCAAATTATTTCTTTGTTCCAAAAGACTTTGGTGCTCAGGAAGAATATGAGAAAGGATTGAAGATTGACGAATTGTTTAATCATTATAATTCTGGCATCCAAACCAAAAGAGATGAGATAAATATTTTCTTTACTGAAATTGAAAGGGAGTTGTTATTAAAAGACTTTAATCAAATGTCGGTGTTTGAACTATCTGATAGGTATTCATTATCAGATAGTAGAGATTGGCAATTATCGTTGGCTAAAGAAGATCTATGTAAAACGAAAATTATTCCATTGGAGATACAGTATAAACCATTTGATTTTAGATATACAAATTATACAGGAAAAACAAAAGGCATCATGGCATATCCAAGATATGATACTATGAAACATATCATAAAAAATCCTAATATGGCCATTGTTACAATGCGACAAATAACGTCTAATGAGTGGACTCATGCATTTACAGTAAATACAATATTTCCTGATAGATTTATGGCAAGTGCAAGTGGAACACCTTATCTTTTCCCTCTCTATCTCTACGATGAAGCAGGTGGACGTCATTTGAATATCAAGGAAGAGATGTTAGGTGGACGAAACGCAGAGGAGTTTTTTGCTTATATCTATGCTGTGCTTCACTCTCCAAGTTATAGGGAGAAGTATAAAGAGTTTTTGAAGATAGATTTTCCCCGTATTCCTTTGCCTACGGATGAAAAAGAGTATAAGAGACTTGTGGATTTGGGAAATGAACTGATCGATCTGCATCTGATGCGAGCAAGTTTGCCAATGGCATCACTGCCAAAATTTCCAAAAGCAGGAAGCAACGAAGTGGAGATCCCGAAATATGTGGATGGATGTGTTTGGATAAACAGTGAGCAATATTTCTCTGGAGTAAGTGAAACAGCGTGGGGCTTTTATGTAGGAGGTTATCAGCCAGCGCAGAAATGGTTGAAAGACCGTAAGAGTCGCACACTGTCGTTGGATGATATTCGTCATTATCAGAAAATTATCGCGATATTGGATAAGACGGCGGAGATAATGAAGACGATAGGGTAGGGAGAAAAATACATAAACGGTCGTAGACTTTCTCAGTGATCTTTGTGTCTCTGTGGTGAATATACAAGTTATCCCAACACACGCTTTTTCTTTATACGCTCGTCCTACGGACTCGCGTTGGAGGAGGGCAAGGGCGTTCCGCCCTTTGCAATCCTCATTTTAGCACAAACTATATAATCTCCCAAAAACTCTCAAATCAACTCTAATTCAACTCATATCCTCTTAGTAAAGTCGTAGACTTTCTCAGTGATCTTTGTGTCTCTGTGGTGAATATACAAGATGTCCAACACGCTTTTTATTTATGCGCTCGTCCTACGGACTCGCGTTGGAGGAGGGGTTAGGGCGTTCCGCCCTTAACAATCCTCATCTCTGTGATCTTTGTGTCTCCGTGGTGATAATATGAGATCCCGTGATATATAAAACACAAAAGGCTGCCTCAAATGAGACAGCCTTTGTTTTGTTTGTTAAAAATCAGATTAGTCTTCCTTGCCACAGTTTCCTGAGATGCAGTTGTAAACTACTGCTGAAATTGCAGCTCCAACGAATGGACCTACGATGAAAATCCAAAGCTGTGACAATGCCTCTCCACCCTGGAATACAGCAGGAGCGATTGAACGAGCTGGGTTAACTGATGTTCCTGTGTAGCGGATACATGCCAAGTGAACCAAAATCAATGATAGTCCGATAGCAAGACCAGCGAACTCTCCTGCTCCCTTCTTTGAATCTGTAGAGAATAGCACTACTGATACAAATACAAATGTAAAGATGATCTCAGCAAGTAGACCACCAACTACAGAAACTCCATCCTGACATGCGTTTGCTCCTGTTCCTGCAAGACCATCAACGTTTGAAGTCAACGCAAGAAGAAGACCGCTTCCGATGAATGCTCCGATTGTCTGGAATGCCATATACATACCAGCGTCTTTACCTGACATACGCTTTGACATCAAGCAAGCAAGTGTGATTGCTGGGTTGATGTGGCAACCGCTGATTCCACCGATAGCGTATGCCATCGCTACAACTGCCAAACCGAATGCCATTGATGTACCAATAACTGATCCTGCATTGACTACGCCTAGACCAGCACAGTTAGATGAACAACCTAGTGCTACTGCAGCACCACATCCCATGAGAACAAGCACCATTGTGCCTAGCATCTCTGCTAAATACTCCTTTTTCATTTTCCTTTTGTTTTTATTTATTAAAATTCAGTCTCTAATATTCTCTTCAATACTACCTCTGCAGAGATCTCTCTGTTGGCTGCCTCTGGAATAACCAATGAACGTGGGCTCTCGATCACGTCGTCTGTAACAATCATGTTACGGCGCACTGGCAAACAGTGCATGAAGTGTCCGTTGTTTGTCAACGCCATTTTCTCTGTTGTGATTGTCCACGACATGTCCTTGCTCAAAATCTGTCCGTAGTTAGGATCCTGGTATGCACTCCAGTTTTTTGCATATACGAAATCAGCTCCGGCAAGCGCCTTGTCCTGATCATACTCTACCTTTGCTCCTCTTACGAACTGCTCTGCCAACTCGTATCCCTTTGGATGTGTGATTACGAAGTCGACGTCGGCCTCATTCATGAAATCAGCGAATGAGTTTGGCACAGCCTGTGGAAGTGCTTTTGGATGCGGTGCCCATGTCAACACTACCTTTGGACGCTTAACCTCCTTAAACTCCTCGATTGTGATAAGGTCTGCGAATGCCTGTAGTGGGTGGCAAGTGGCTGACTCCATTGAGAAAACTGGTTTGCCAGAGTACTTGATAAACTGGTTGATGATTGTCTCCTCGTAGTCGAACTGCTTGCTCTCGAAACGTGCGAAACTTCTTACTCCGATGATGTCGCAGAATGATGCCATCACTGGGATTGCCTCAAGCAAGTGTTCGCTCTTGTCTCCGTCCATGATGACGCCACGCTCTGTCTCAAGTTTCCATGCTCCCTGGTTTACGTCTAGAACCATTGTGTTCATTCCAAGGTTCATACCTGCCTTCTGAGTAGACAAGCGTGTACGCAAACTGTTGTTGAAGAATACCATAAGCAATGTCTTGTTCTTGCCAAGATGCTGGTATCCAAATCTGTTCTTCTTAACTTCCAATGCCTCCTTAACGGCTGCGTTCAAATCGCCAAGATCCTTGACTCCTGTATAATATCTCATCTTTTTTTAAATTATATATTATAAATGCGAAATGCGAAATTATAGTGTCGCAGTTTGCATTTATCCTTTGTTAATATTCTGTTTGACAGTCTTGGTTATGCTTGTGAGAAGAGCAATTAATTCTTTACAATCAGTATACATAGATTGAAATTGGATAGATGTCAAATAATTTGTCTTCTCAAGTAACGTTAACCAATATTCTGTTTCGTTAGCTTCTTTCAATGATATGCTCATTTTTGAAAGAAAGTCAGCGTTGCTTTGTCCTCTTATAGCTTCTTTTATGTTTGCTCCAATGCTTGTGCCGCTTCTTACTAATTGCTTTGAAAGAATGTATTCCTTTTTCTCTGAATTGAGATATTTGTAAAGGTTTACACATCTCACAGCAAATTCCAAACTTTTTGACTCAACAATATTCTCTTTCATTCATATTTAAATTTAATAATTAATTGCATTTAGCATTTAGCATTTAGCATTTAGCATTTAGCATTTAGCATTTAGCATTTATTTCCTTACTTGTCCGTTGCCTTCGATGATCCACTTGTAGGTTGTGATCTCCTCAAGTGCCATAGGTCCACGGGCATGAAGCTTCTGAGTGGAGATTCCGATCTCAGCACCTAGGCCGAACTGAGCTCCGTCTGTGAAGCTTGTTGGAGCATTCTGGTAGACGCAGGCAGCATCCACCATCTTGACGAATTTGGCAAGAGTCTCCTTGTTCTCGCTGATTATAGCTTCTGAGTGCTTAGACGAATATTTTGAGATGTGGTCGATTGCACAGTTCACACAACCTACAGTTTTGATTGCCATCTTGTAGTCCTGGAACTCACAACCGAAATCGTCTGGTGTGGCGTGGTTCTTAAGTTCTGCTGGATACTGCTTCAAGGCTGCAAACGAAGCGTCGTCGCAGTATAGTTTGACGTTGCTTGCTGCAAGTGGTGCGCATAGAGCATCAATGTCGTTAAGACGATCCTTGTGGATGATCAAGCAGTCGAGTGCGTTGCAGACACTCACACGGCGTGTCTTACCGTTGTTGACGATGGCCTTACCTTTCTCCAAATCACCAGCCTTGTCGAAATATGTGTGGACCACTCCGGCTCCTGTCTCGATGACATTAACCTTAGCGTTCTCTCTTACGAATTTGATCAAACCTGCGCTTCCTCGTGGAATAAGCAAGTCGACGTAATCACGTGCGGCAAGCAAATCGGCTGTGGCCTCACGTCCAGCTGGCATAAGAGCCACGATGTCTGGATTGACGTTGTGCTGCTTCAATACGTTGTGGATGACATTGACGATAGCTGAGTTGCTGTCGAATGCGTCTGTTCCTCCCTTTAGCACACAAGCGTTGCCCGACTTCAAGCATAGGCTGAACACGTCGAAAGTCACGTTTGGACGAGCCTCATAGATGATTCCGATCACACCGAATGGCACACTCACACGTTTGATCTTCAAACCGTTTGGAAGAGTGTTCTCCTTAGATGTCTTGCCAAGTGGCGACGGTAGGGTAGCGACGTTGCGGATGTCTGACGCAATTCCGTCGATACGCTCCTTTGTAAGTTTTAGACGGTCGTACATTGGGTTGGCTGGATCCATCTTAGCCAAATCTTTCTCGTTGGCTGCTAAGATCTCTGCACAGTTGTTTTCTGCGGCGTCTGCCAAAGCACGAAGGATCTCGTTGATCTTGTTTTCAGAAAGAAGGTTCAATTCAGCTGATGCCTTCTGTACCTTTTTGAAAATATCTATATTGCTCATAATTCTTTGTAGTTAATAGTTAATGGTTAATAATTAATAGTAAGTTAAGTTGGTTAATGATTAATGTTAGATTGGATGCCTTCCCTCCATTATTAATCATTAATTGTTAACTATTAATTATTTAAAAATATCCTCTTTAGACAAAGGTCTTTCCTCTTCTCTCCAGTTGAAACCTCTTAATGTTTTTTCCTTCTCTGGAATTTGTCCCGGAGGATACATTGTGCCTTTTGATTCAGGCGTCATCTTGATTCTATCCATTTTTTTGTTGTGCAAGAAAATCGATAGCATCTGTCCTTCACACTTATTGATTCCGATTAGTTTGTTGTAGTCGTCTTGAGCATAGTAAACGGATGTCGCGTTTCCCATCATGTCGAGATGATCAAGATAGCTTCTTACGAAATAACCTTTGGCTTCACGTCCGTTAAGCTGGTCGAAGCAGTCGATGGCCTGCTGTTGGATCACGAATGCGTTGCCACGGACGTGCATCCAGTTTGGCTTGTTGTTTTTAGTGAAGATCTTGATGGTGTCTCCTGTGATCTGGCTTTCATCCGACCATAGCACTGGATTGCCGTCAAGACGGATCAAAGAATCCAATTCTATGTACGACATTGAATCACCCTTTGCCTGCATGTCGTTGCTGAATAGCTTGACATGGTAGAAGGCATAAAGTTCTCTTTTTGTAGTGTCGACGATAGACTGACGATACTTGATGGTGTCTCCATGCACAAACATTGTGTCGTCTGGGTTGGAGAAATCCATCATGCAGGCTTTGCCTACTACGAGACCGCTGTTAGGATTGTTCTGCATCCATGCGTAATCGCCGGAAAAACCGGTGTGCGACGAGTCGTCGAGTGCCAATGCGTCGCCCCACATCTCCACTATATTAGTCAAACTTGAGAAGTAGATGGAGTCGGCTGTCATTTTTGAGCCTTTCTTGCTTGTCAAGACGGAATGGTTGTAAAGCCTACCATATCTGTCGACGGTGTTTGTCCATGCGTGGGTTGTCTCAATTGTGTAGTCGGTGTGATAGATAGTCGAAGGTCCGAACACGGATGAGATATTCTGTTTTTGGTCAAACTTCAGCGAGTCTGTCAGAATCTTCGTCTCTCCGCTTATCATCGTGACATCGCCTTTGAAGAACGACACTTTTGAGTTAGGGTAGTAGTAGCCCACTTTTGAGACGATATCAAACTGTGGATCGACGAGATGGCCACCGTCGGCGTAATAGCCGTAGTTTGCATCACGATAATAGTCGAGCCAGTCGGTAGTCAGAGTCATTCCGCCATTACGGAGCTCAGCGCCACCACGCACTTTGATGATTCGTGTGTTGCCATCGTAGTACATCGATTTGGATGTCATCGTCATAGTGTCCTGCACCACGCGACAGTTGCCGAAAGCGTCAAACGAATTGTTGGTGTCGTAGAAATACGCACTGTCGCAGTACATCACAGCGTCGTCGTGACGGAATCTGACATTTCCACGCAGAATCTGATAGTCACGACCGTGTTCCTTGTCGAAAGATAGCTCTTCACTATGTTCAAGGATCACATTAGTTGCCGCATTTGCTGAAACTGCAAAAATGCAAAGTAAATATAAATATGTCTTTTTTAATAGACTCATCTATCGGATCTCTTATTTAATCCAACCTTCATGTTCGAAGTCACACTTCTTCCATTTCTCATCAATACGGACATAAGTCTGCTTCTGTTTCTTAGCGATCCAGTTGTCCAACTTCTCCTGCTTCTTATGTGCCTCATACATATTTTTAAGTAGAGCGAAGTCGTGGCTCATGTCTGCTTTGTGTGCTTTTGTTTTGCTTCTCAACTTAGCAATACAGTACACTTGCTTTCCTGAACGGTCTACCATTAGGAATGGTTTTGATATCTCTCCCTCTTCCAAAGAGTAGACTGCTCTACCGACCTCCTGAGGAAGCTCCTGCATCTGGTGCTTAGTCGAACCAGTCTGCATGTTAGTAAGTATACCTGAACAGTTACGAGTGTTCTTGTCTGTTGAGTAAAGAGCTACACACTGCTCAAAAGTGAACTTCTTTTCGTTAATGATGTTGGCGATACTGTCGATACGCTCCTTAGCCTTGTTCATGTTTTCCAAAGAAGCCTTTGGCTTAAGCAGAATATGACGTGTGTTCACTTTCTCGTCTTTTCTTTCGATAAGCTGGATAATGTGGAATCCAAACTCACTCTCCACAATCTTGGAGATTTTGCCTGGCTCGTACATTGCAAATGCGACGTCGGCAAACTCTTTTACCAACTGACCTCTACCCATGAATCCAAGCTCGCCGCCTCTCTTAGCGCTCTCCGTGTCTTCTGAGTAGAAGATTGCCAATGTGGAGAAGGAAGTGCTACCATCGTCACAACGCTTCTGGAAGTCGCGAAGTTTGTCCTTCACCTCTTCAATCTCCTCTTTTGTGATGTATGGCTCGACAGTCAAGATCTGCACCTCCACTTGGTTTGGAATGTTAGGAAGACTATCGTCAGGAAGACTGTTGACGTATTTGCGTATTTCTGCTGGAGTGGACTGTACGTGGCCGACGATCTTGTTCTGCACCTGTTGCACTAACTGCTGAGTGCGGACCATCTCTTTCAACTCGTTGCGGATATCCTCGTAGTCTTTCATGAAATACTCTGCAAGTTTATCCTTAGATCCAATCTGTCCAACCATATAGTTTAGTCGCATCTCCACCTGCTGGTCGACCTGCTTCTCGTCTGCTTCAATACTGTCTATTCTTGCCTGGTCGAGAAACAGCTTTGTAAGAGCCATCTGCTCTGGAATGTAACAGTATGGATCTCCGTTGATTTTCTCACCTTCCATCTGCATGCGGACTCTCTGTTCCTCAACGTCGGATTTTAGGATGATTTCGTCGCCGACAATCCATGCGATCTCATCTACTATGTTGTTTTGTGAAAATGCTGAAACCGCAAGGTTCAGCCAAAACAATATGGAAATTAATTTTGTCTTTTTCATTTTTTCTCGTTTCTCTTCAAAGCACCCGACTTGATAGCTTCGTTGTATGCGTCGTCGGCAAGTTTACGTAAGAAATTTGCTTTTTTCTGCTCAATCATCATGTTCTCGATTCTTTCCTTTACGTAGACGAAAGGTTGTTTGTCTCCGACCTTGATGTGGTCTTGAACCACTAATATATAGATGTTTTCTTCGTCTGTACTCTCGAAATGGTTCTTGTTCTCAAATGAGTGGGTACGCGAGATATCAGACATTCCAAGACGCTGGACGGCTGCGATAGGAGTCCATTCGTTATCGAAATATTTGATTTTCAAGCTATATTTTGTCGCGATAGGCTCTATAGCGCTGATGTTGATGTCTGCAAACTTAAGCAATGGGTTGATCTCTGCCTTTGCCTGCGACTTTACTGGCATTGTGATGAAGATTCCGTTGAACAGAGTCTCGTGAGCGGTGTAAAGATCAGCGTTATTATTGTAGAAGTCAATAAGGTCAGTCTCTTTGATTGGATTACTTAGCTTCTCACGTATCAAATGTTGCTGATACTCGTAGATCATCAATGATTTACGGTATTTTTCAACAAGTAGATCCACCTCCTCTGTCTCCGTGATGTTCTCCTCCGCCCTTAGGTATAGTAGCTCCTCTACAGCCCAGTTGCGGATGTAGTTGTCGACGCTCTTAACGCTGTCTTCGTAAGACATGTCTGGAGAAAGAACACTCTTGACATCATCTTCGTATAGAGGTTTGCCGTTCAGCTCTGCGATAGGCGTTACTCCTTTACCGAAGTATTTACATGACGAAAAGCAGCACATAGAAGTTAGTGCTGCTATTCCGATCATTTCAAATATTTTTTTTGTGTTTGCCATATTTAATGGTTATTCACTGTTTTGTAAACGTCTTCTTTAATGACAACTGGATAGATTCGTTTGTTGTTCATAATCCAATTCTTCTCCAGCTCTTTTTGGTAATCGGCGATAACCTTGCCCTTTACCAATGTGTGCCATTGTGGAATCTTGGACTCCTCGCCATATAAGTAGACGATTGGGAATTTTGGAGTCTCTACTGTTGAGTCGGCAGGAATTGTCTTGAAGTAATATTTGTCCAAGATGGCATTCTCTCCAGCTTTCCAAGCTCCCTTCTTGCTCATGAATCCGCTCCAAACATTTTTTCTGATTAACTCATGAAAATCAAAAGCGTCCATGTTTGGATTCTTGGCTGCCAAGTTCTTAATCTTCTTCAAAGTGTCTTTGTTCGCAACAGAATAGACGATTCCTACCCATTTTGGCTCGTCATACTGGTAATCCTCTTTTCTTGCGCGGAAGAATTTCGACAAGCTGTCCGGCTTTGTTGACTTGTTTCCCCAAATGTTATGTTCGCTTGCTGCGTATACAAGCAATCCGTCGCTATATTCTTTTAACGCATAAACAAATTCTTTATTGTTCTTTGCGATGTTCAGCAACTCGTTGTTTAATGCGTCACCGTCAACTCTGGTGTAGATGTAGTTTAACAGGTTCTGCTTGTAAGACGCGTTTGTGTCGATATGAATAGCTGTCTTTAGATATCTGTCGACTGTCTTTTGTCTGTATGAAGCCTGGAATTTTATAAGGTCGTTTTTGAAAATGTCAGTAGTGATATCGTCACCATTGTAGACATACCATGTGCCGTCGATCTTATTCAAAGAATCCCCAATTAATCCAGAATCAACGAATTGGAATCGTGAAGCGAGATTTAGAATTGAGTCGTTGACCGCGAATCCTCGTTTTTCACGAAGCATTGCGGCTACACGTCCCTTTACTGCCTCGTAACGGTCTCCGCTCATAACCTTTTTCTTCAAGTCTTCATATTTTGCGCTGTCAAGAGGCAACGCTGTCTCCATCTTGTTGACCTTGAGAATATGGTATCCGAACTGGCTCTTGAACTTCTGAATGTCTCCAACAGGCATCTTGAATAGTTTGTCTACAATCTCCTGAGGATACATTCCGTTGTCTTTTACAGACATATGGCCTTTGTCCTTCTTTGCGTTGCCCTTCTGTGAATACTTTGTGACAACTTTGTCGAACTTCTTGCTCTTCTTAGCAATTGCGAATATGGAGTCTGCATATGTCTCACGTGTCTCTGCGGGGAAGAATATCTCCTGAGCCTCTACACTTATCGCTCTTGGTCGGCGGTCGTGAACGTAGACGATATGGTATCCAAACTGAGTCGTAAATGGCTCGCTGAATTCTCCGACTGGTGTAGTGTATGCCGCTGTCTCGAAACTGTAGACCATATCAAACACAGTGAATTCACCTAAGTATCCACCTCTTGCTGCACTACCGCAATCTGAGTTGGCTTTTGCCAAGTCGAAAAATTTCTCACCTTTCTTAAGACGGGCGTAGATATCTTCGATCTTCTTTCTTGATTTTTCGTTGACTCCCTTGATAAGAATGTGGCTCGCCGTTACATTCTCCTGCTCACGTCTGTAAGCCTCGTTGATGAACTGTCGCTCCAAAGTCTTATCTATCATGTAAGGGTATGCCAAATGCTTTGCGTATGATTCAAGCTCGCTTTTGTAAGAATTAAGCTTCAAATCTGGGAATCTCTTTGTGGCGTCGAAAGCTTTCAATTTGTAATTGACAAACAACTCTTTGTATTCATCTACGCTCATAGGACCATCAAGCGAGATGTTGTTGTTCTTGTTGTACATGTACTCGAATTCACCGCGTGTGATAGTGTCGTATCTGTACTCGTCTTTTCCAATAACCATAAGGACTGGATCATCTGACTTGTTTAACGTTTTCATCAATGCTGGAAGATTGATGTCTACCGCAGACGCACTGATGCTTGTTAGCATACAAGCCGAAACCATGTATTTTGCTATACTCATCTTTCGTAAGTTTTATTATTTTGCAAATTTATCACTTTTTTCTCTTTATTCATAATGAAAAACTATTTTGAGCCTTAAAGATGTGCTCTTTTTGTAATAACGTGGGAATTTGGTTCTTTATTTTATTCGATTTTGTGCTATTCAACATTATTTATCAACTTTTTTTCTTACATTTGTCGCCGATAATATTTATGCTAAATGGTTTATGGCGAGGTATGTATCACTGTTGTAAAAGGGGGTGAGGATGTTTCGGCCATGAATATAATCCTTTTTTGATGGCAACATTCGAAGAATTGGGTTTCAAAAATGAAATCCTAAAGGCTGTTTCCGACATGGGTTTTGTCGAAGCAATGCCGATCCAAGAGAAGGTTACTCCTTTCTTGCTTAGTGATGACGACAGAGACTTAGTGGCTCTGGCCCAAACCGGAACTGGTAAGACCGCTGGTTTTGGTCTGCCGGTACTTCAACTTACAGATGATTCCCGTAATCAGATCCAAACATTGATCCTTGCTCCTACACGTGAGCTATGCGTGCAGATTAGCAATGACTTGAAGAATTTCGCAAAATACACTAAGGTTAAGGTGGTCCCTGTATACGGTGGTGAAAGCATCATCCGTCAGTTTAAAGACCTTGATGTGCAGCCGCAGATCCTTGTGGCTACACCTGGTCGTCTTATCGACCTTATCGACCGTAAGAAGGTGCATCTTGAAAATGTTAAGTTCCTTGTTCTTGACGAGGCTGACGAGATGCTCAACATGGGATTCAAGGATGATATCGAAAGAATCTTCAGCGAGATTCCTGAGGATCACCGTACTCTTCTTTTCTCGGCTACGATGCCGAAAGAGATTGCCAATATCGCAAAAAACTACATGAAGAATCATGTGGAGATCGCAATTGGTAAGAAAAACTCTGGTTCAGAAAACGTTAGCCATATCTACTATATGGTGGCTGCAAAAAACCGTTACGCTTGTTTGAAGCGTGTGGTTGATTTGAACCCAGATATCTATGGAATTGTGTTCTGCCGCACTCGTCAGGAGACTAAAGATATCGCTGAGGCTTTGATGAAGGACGGCTACAATGCCGACGCTCTTCATGGTGATTTGTCGCAGGCTCAGCGTGACGCTGTGATGCAGAAGTTCAGAATCAAGAACCTTCAACTTTTGGTGGCTACTGACGTGGCTGCACGTGGATTGGACGTGAATAATCTTACTCACGTTATCAACTACTGTTTGCCTGACGACGTGGAGAGCTACACTCACCGAAGCGGACGTACAGGTAGAGCTGGACGTACCGGCGTCTCAATCAGTATCCTTCATTTGCGTGAGAAGGGCAAGATCCGTGAGATTGAGAAGATTATTGGCAAGGAGTTCGAGAAGAAGGATGTCCCTTCTGGAATCGAGGTTTGCTCGGCTCAGTTGAAGTCGATCCTAAATAAATTGAAGACGGTTGAGATCAACGAGGAGCAGGTGTCTCAATACCTAGATATGGCTTATACAGAGCTTGATGGAATGAGCCGTGAGGATATCATCAAGCATTTCGTATCATTGCAGTTCAACCAGTTTATCGAATACTACAAAGATGCTGAGGATATCAACATCTCTGAGCGTCCAGAACGTGGTGAGCGTGGTGGCCGTGACAGAAAGGGTAGACGTGGAGGTGACGACTTTGAAGGCAAGGAGAAGAAAGGCTTGCGTGGCGGATATACACGCCCTGACTTCACTCGTTTGAAAATCAACAAGGGCGAGAACGTCGGCTTCACTCCAAAGAAGGTGCTTGGCTTGATCAACGACACTGTCAACGATAAGCAGATCAGCATCCGTGATATCGAGATCACTCCTCGCTATACATTCTTCGATGTGCCTAACTCACATGTCCAGAAGATGTTCAAGGCATTCAATGAGGTACACCGTGGCAGCGATATCGTTTTGGCTGAGGTGCAGGGTGAACAACGTGGACGCAGCCGCAACAGCGAAAGACGCAATAAAGATTTTGGTGACAAGGAGTTCGGCGGAAAGCGCAAGCGTGATGATCGCAAGCATGACGATGACGAATGGGCTTACAAGAAACCAAGACACGATAGACGTGGTGCTCCTTCTGATAACAGAAAGCGTAAGAAGGAAGGCCAGCGTCGTAATAAGTATAATTAACGAAGACGAAAACGAAGACGAAGACCGTTTTGGTTATCGTTTTCGTTTTGGTTATCGTTTTCGTTTTGGTTAAATTAATAAATGGAAGACAAGTATCTGACAATCAGCGGCCCGGCAGAGGGATTGTACAAAGAAAAGGGTAGTAAGTTTATTGCCTTTGCGATTCCTGTGTCAAACGTTGAGCAGATTAAGGAGATACTTGAGGAGAAACGTAAGGAGCATCACGACGCGCGTCATGTCTGCTATGCCTATATATTAGGTGTAGACAAGGCTGATTATCGCAGCAATGACGATGGCGAACCGTCGGGCACAGCAGGACGTCCGATACTTGGCTCGCTTCTTTCTGCAGGTGTGACCAATGTGCTAATTGCTGTGGTACGTTATTTCGGCGGTACTAAACTCGGAACAAGTGGTTTGATCAATGCCTATAAGGTAGCGTCAGCGGATGCTTTGGAAAATGCTGAAATCATCGAGAAGACGGTGGATGAGGAGATCCATATTATTTTTGATTATCTGGTGATGAACGACGTGATGAAGATAATCAAGGATGTGGCTCCACAAGTGCTGTCCCAACAGTTTGATAACGATTGCAAGATGGTGTTGTCCATTCGTAAGGGGGATGCTCCAAACTTGATAGAGAGGTTGAAAAAAGTGGAATCACTCATTATTGAAGACTGATATGAAGAAATTCATTATTTTGACATTATTATCTTTGATCGCTTCATTCTCTATGGCACAGGAGAAGAAACAGGAGAAAAAGAAGAAGTCAAGCACTTCCGAAATCCTTGCCAACATCCTGTCGAACACGGGAGGAGGTTACTCTTACGACACAGATGGAAACGGTCAATCACAAGGCTTTTGGGTAAGTACGGGATATACATTCAAAGTTGATAAAAAATTGTCTGTATCTCCACGTTTGGTTTACAACTGGGACAATTTCAGTTGTGATGATGGTTATGCAGCGACCTATAAGTCAATTCGAATTCCAATCAGAGCAGATTATAGCCTTATAAGCAATAAGAATATGTCGATTGGAGCCTACGGTGGTTTGGACGGAGAGAAGATTATGAGAGTGTCCGACAACTCATATGAGTATGATGTACGACCATTCCAATGCTCTGTTTTTGCAGGAGCCTCAGGTAGAATTGCCAATGTGGTGTCTGTTAACGTCGGTTATAGAGTAGGACTACTTTCCTTCTATGAAGACGGTACAGGAAGAAACAAAGGTTTTGAGTTTTCATTCAATTTCTAATGATAAAGAATCAGTTTTTGAAATAAAAAAACTAATTTTGACGGAGAATAAATAAAAAAAAGAGACAATGAGCTTTAGTTCAGACGCAAATAAGATATTTAATCAGGTTGTCGCAGACTATCACAAGAGCGACAATGTTGATGCACAGATGAAGAATCCGTACCAGGCAGGTACGATTGAGGCGGTGCTATATTTGAAGAATTGGATTGATTCAGTACAGTGGCATTTGGAGGATATCATCCGTGATCCACAGATTGATCCAGTTGAGGCGTTGAAGATCAAGCGTCGTATTGACAAGTCGAACCAGGATCGTACAGACTTAGTTGAGAGAATCGACAGCTATTTCTTGGAAAAATATCAGTTGGTGAATGTTAAGCCTACGGCTGTGATCAACACAGAGTCGCCAGCTTGGGCTATCGACCGCCTTTCAATCTTGGCATTGAAGATTTATCACATGCAGGCAGAGGTAGACCGTAAGGATGTCGACGCTGCTCATATCGAGGCATGTCAGAAAAAACTCAATGTTCTTCTTGAGCAGAGAGTTGATTTGTCGTCGGCTATAGATCAGTTGATTTTAGATATTGAGAATGGAGATCGTTACATGAAAGTCTACAAGCAGATGAAGATGTACAACGATCCTAATCTTAACCCTGTGCTTTACGCTGCAGGCAAGTAAGATATATAATGGCTAAGAGAGTATTGTTGATGAGATTGTCGGCGATGGGCGACGTTGCGATGACGGTGCCTGTTGTTGCTTCGTTTGCAAAAGCTTATCCCGACGTCGCTATCACTATGCTTTCAGCTCCACGTTTGCAGCCATTGTTTGCCGACATCCCTAATCTTACATTTGTCGGAGTCGATAAAGGTGGTGCCCACAAAGGAATCAGAGGAATTCTTAAACTAAGCAAAGAGATTACTGCTGGAGGAAAGTTTGACCAGATGGTCGATCTTCATGATGTGCTACGCAGCAAATTGCTCCGTACATTCATGAGATTGAAAGGCACAAAGATCACTGTTGTCGACAAAGGTAGGGCAGAGAAGAAGGCATTGGTGAACGGAAAAAACAAGTCTCAGTTGAAGCCAATGATTCAGCGCTACAAAGAAGCATTTGAGAAAGCTGGATATCACTTCGACATAGATTATCCGGGTTTTGATCCCAACACTGGAATTGATTTTAATGCAGAGTTGAGTCTGGCATCCCACGTCGCCAACATAGGCATAGCTCCATTTGCTCAGCATGAAGGCAAAATCTATCCGTTGGATAAGATGGAGAAAGTGGTTGAGACCTTGTCCGGCAGCAATATAGGAATCTATCTTTTCGGTGGCGGACAGAAAGAGGAAACGGTTTTCAATTCATGGGTGGAGAAATATCCCAACGTCGCAACGCTTGCAGGAAAATACAAACTGCAGGAAGAGATGGCAGCGATGAAGCAGATGAACCTTATGGTCACGATGGATTCGGCTAATATGCACCTTGCGTCGTTGTGTGGAGTCAAGGTCGTTTCTGTTTGGGGCGCGACACATCCATATATGGGCTTTTATGGTTTTGGTCAGGATAAGGAAGACGCAATTGTTGCCAACTTAGAGTGCCAGCCATGTTCGGCTTATGGAAATAAACCATGTAAGTTTGGAGACCGACGTTGCATGAAGCAGATCACTCCAGAGATGGTATGCAGTAAGATTTTGAACATTCTTAAAATTGATTAATAGATAAATATCGTTTGCATAAAACGAAAACTAAGATAAATAATGGAAAAAATCATATTAACAGGAGACAGACCAACTGGCAAGTTGCACCTTGGACATTATGTAGGCTCATTGAAGAGACGTGTCGAGTTGCAGAATTCAGGATTGTATGACAAGATATTCATCATGATCGCCGACGCACAGGCGTTGACTGATAATGCAGATAATCCAGAGAAGGTACGTCAGAACATCATAGAGGTGGCACTTGACTATCTTTCGGTAGGTTTGGATCCAACAAAGTCGACAATCTTCATTCAGAGCCAGGTGGCTGAACTATGTGAGTTGGCTTTCTACTATATGAATCTTGTGACTGTCTCTCGTTTGCAGAGAAATCCAACAGTAAAGACAGAGATCAAGTTGAGAAACTTTGAGGCTAACATTCCTGTCGGCTTCTTCTGTTATCCTATCTCACAGGCAGCTGATATCACAGCGTTCAAGGCAACAACAGTGCCCGTAGGAGAGGATCAGGCTCCAATGATCGAGCAGACACGAGAGATCGTAAACAGATTCAACCACATCTACGGAGAGACATTGGTTGAGCCAAATATCCTATTGCCAGACAACGCAGCATGTTTGCGTTTGCCAGGAACAGACGGAAAGGCAAAGATGAGTAAGTCTCTTGGCAACTGTATCTACCTATCTGACTCAGAGGCAGACGTACAGAAGAAGGTTAAGTCGATGTTTACTGATCCAACACATTTGAAAGTGTCTGATCCAGGTAAGCTTGAGGGTAATGCCGTCTTCACATATCTTGACGCATTCAGCCGTGACGAGCACTTCGCAGAGTTCCTTCCTGAGTATGCTAATCTACAGGAGTTGAAGGACCACTACACAAGAGGTGGACTTGGTGACATGAAGGTCAAGATGTTCTTGAATTCAATCCTTCAGGAAGAGTTGAATCCAATCAGAGCAAGAAGAAAAGAGCTTGAGAAAGATATCGAGGAGATCTACAGAATCTTGAAGAAGGGTTCAGACATTGCAAGAGAGAAAGCCGCACAGACATTGTCTGAGGTTCGCGCATCAATGAAGATTAATTATTTCGACGACGCGGAGTTAATCAAAGCGCAGGCAGCAAAGTATTCAAGCGCAGAGTGATTTGTCAACATATAAGAGTCAAGAATTTGAATTTATTTGGATTCTTGACTCTTTTTTTTAATTTTGCCGTAAGTATATTACCATCCGGCTATAGAAAGGAGGAATTTTAACAGTCGGTTAGTCCTTGAGTATGGAAGAACCATTTGTCGACAAGTGTCTGAGAGTATTCAGCCTTTAAAGTAAGTGTATCTTTCATCTAACAACACTATTTATTCTACAATTCAAACACTAATGCCCATGAAACAATTCAACAGAAGTTAACATTAACTGTGAAAATGTGTTAAACAACATTTTTACTGCATTCTTTGTGCAAACAAGCGAATGTTTTTGCTCTATTATGCTAAAAAATATTAGTAAATTGAATATATTTGTCACATTTTAGAGATAGAAAGTGAAATAAAAATTAATAATAATTAACAAAAGGTAAAGATGAGGAAGATTTTTTTATCTGTCGCAATGATGTCCTCAGCACTAACTGTGATGGCCGATAGAACCATCAAGGGTGTTGTGAAAGATGCGAAAGAACCTCTACCGTTCGCCAATGTCGTGATAAAGGGTACTACAATGGGTACTAACACAGATATGGACGGTAACTACGAAATCGAAGTGCCAGAAGGCGCTGTACTAGAGTTTTCTTACTCAGGTTACGAGACACAGACAAGAAGGATCACTGCAAAGACAGGATCTACACTTAATGTTGTTTTGTCAGAAGAGATGCTTGAGGAGTTGGTTGTAACTGGTTATGGAGTTCAGAAGAAGAGCGACGTTACTGGATCAGTATCTTCATTAAGCGAGGAAAAACTAAAAGAGAGCGTTGCAACATCAATCGACCAGGCGATGGCAGGTCGTGTATCAGGTGTTAGCGTAGCATCTTCATCAGGTCAGCCAGGACAGGCAACATCAGTACGTGTTCGTGGTGTCAGCTCTTTGTCAGGATCAACTGAGCCTTTGTACGTTGTAGATGGTATGCCAATTGGTGGTGGTGATGCATCTCACTCAGCATCTTCAAACCCATTGGCTTCAATCAACCCAGCAGATATCGTATCAATGGAGGTGTTGAAGGATGCCTCTGCAACAGCTATCTATGGATCTCGTGCTGCTAACGGTGTCGTTATGATCACAACTCGTAAGGGTAAGAGTGGTGACGCTAAGATCACATATGATGGAAGCTTCTCTCTATCACAGTTCACTAAGAGATATGACATGATGAATCTTAAGGAGTATGCTGAATACTTGGGTGAGAAGCAGATTGTCGATTTCCGTGGAAATGAGCGAGATATGATATTGTGTAACCCTGACGTTCTTGGTGAGGGTACAAATTGGCAGGATGAGTTGTTCCGCAATGGTCTTGGACATAGCCATCAGATAAGTGTTTCTGGAGGTAGCGACAAGACAACTTATAGTGTATCTATGGGATTCACTGGTCAGGAAGGTATCATGCCAAGCTCTGATTACAAGCGTGTCAATGGTCGTGTTAATTTGGAGACACAGGCTAAGGATTGGTTGAAGGTAGGTATGAACGTGGGTGTTACTCGTCAGGAGAAGACTACTATCCGTAACATCCTTGACTTGTCTGCAAACGACGCATCTATCGGTAATTTCGATAACATGGATGAGTCTATCATCATACAGACATTGCTTCAGCTTCCATCAAGCCAGCCATATGGTGTGAATGGTCTACCATACGGACCTAAGACTGACGAGGGTGTGAAGATGAACCCAATCGCTCAGCTTAACATGTCTCCAGTAGAGAGAACTGAGTTCAACGTATTGGGAACTGCATTCTTGGATTTCACTTTGTATGATGCTAAGAAGAAGGATCAGGCAAGATTGGATGCTAAAGCAAAGGAAGAGGGTCTAGAAAAAGCAGAGACAACAAAGGTTAGCGAGAACAGAGTTTCTTGGAGAAATGAGTTCGGTGTTGATATCACTAATGCTAATGAGAGTTACTATGAGCCATACTTCTATATCAGTGATGGATTTAACCGTCAGGAGGCAGATGCTTCATTGAAGACTGGAGATTACAAGAATAACTCAATCCGTTTCTCTTCTTACGCAACATGGTTGCACGATTTCAATAAGAAGCACAATTTGAACTTGATGGTTGGTACTGAGTTCAACAAGTATAGCTACGAAGGTATTGTAATGAACCATAAGGGTTACACTAAGGGTTCTATTGAGGTTCCTGCAGCAGCTATCGATGGACATACAGTAGCATCTAACTTCTTAGGAGAAGGAGCAATGGCATCATTCTTCGGACGTGCTAACTACAGCATCGCTGGAAAGTATTTGTTCACTGCAACTGGACGTTTCGATGGATCGTCTAACTTCGCTCCAGGTAACAAGTGGGGATTCTTCCCATCAGTCAGCTTCGCATGGCGTCTTGAGGAGGAAGATTGGGCTAAGAATAGCGAATCATTCCAGAAGATCTTCTCTGCATTCAAGGTACGTGCAGGTTTCGGTCAGACAGGTAAGGCAGACTGTGCACAGGCACACTTGTCTACAGTATCTAACGTGGCATCTTCAGGTATCTACGGACCAAGCCAGTACACTAATCCAGATTTGACATGGGAAACTAACTCAATGGCAAACCTTGGTTTGGATCTAGGATTCTTGGGTGGTAAGATGAATGTAACACTTGATGGTTACTATAAGAAGAATACAGACTTGCTTTTGAAGCAGGAGCTTCCAGCTTATGTAGCACAGAGTGGTTATCTTAATATTGAGCCTTCTTACGTTAATGCAGGATCTATCCAGAACGTCGGAATGGATTTGCAGATTGGCGCACAGCTAATCGACAAGAAGATTAATGAGAAAACACATTTCACTTGGGAGTCTGATTTGACATTCTCTTTGGTACGTTCTAAGGTGCTTGACCTTGGTTCTTCTTGTGAGGCAATCTGGAATACATCAGGTTCTCCACGTGGTAGATACTTCTTGTTTACAACAGATCAGAAGATCAACAAGACAGTTGTTGATGAGGCTCCTGGTAAGTTCTGGGGTAAGCAGTATCTTGGTGTAGCAAAGACTAAGGAGGAGGCTGATGCTCATGGTGTTGGTGTAGGAGACATGATGTTCTCTGATGAGGAGACTTGGATTGGAGATCCAAACCCAGCATTCACAGCAGGTTGGAACAACTCGTTCTCTCTAGGACAGTGGACATTGAACTTCCAGTTCAACGCAACTGTTGGTAACGACGTATACAACCTTGTTCGTATGAAGCTTGAGCAGAACTCTGCAGATTCTAAGTGGTACAACCAGTTGTCTGACGTAATGAACTTCGCAAGAATCGAAGGAAAGGATGACGAAGCTCACGTTGTAAACGATACTAAGTTCCCTGCTCCTACTGCAACAGATAAGGGCCAGAAGACTATTTCTGATCGTTACGTAGAGAAAGGATCATTCTTGAGACTACAGAACGTCGGTTTGACTTATAAGTTCCGTCCAGAGGCAAACAAGAAGTTGCACATCGAGGGTCTACGTCTATCTGCATCATGCTCTAACGTATGTACAATCACAGGTTATTCAGGTTACGATCCTGAGAATCCAGGTAGTGCAATCCGTCAGGGTGTTGATGAGGCTCGTTACCCAACTCCACGTACATACACTTTGGGCTTAGGCTTTAGTTTCTAATTGTAATGCAAGAGAAAAATTATGAAAGCAATTTATAAATCAGTCGCTCTTTTATTTGGAGCAATGTCGCTTTTCTCTTCGTGTGAGGATTTCTTGACTCGTGATCCTCAGGATTCATACCTTTTGGAAGAGTTCTTGAACACAGATGCGAAGGTTGACGATTATACAACACAGATTTACGGACCTTTGACTTGGAACGGTTTCGATGACAAGTTCTCATGGTGCGTAGGTGAACTTTATTCAGGTAATGTTTATCACAACTATGCCGATGAGGGTCAGTTCCACTTTATGGAATTTACAAATAACAACTCTCATATCGCTAATGGTTATACTTCTTTGTATTCTGTGATTGCAAAGTGTAATCATATCATCAATGACGTTCCTGCTATTGCTGAGAAAAACGGTGTTTCACAGGATATTATCAGAAAGGTAGTTGGTGAGGCTAAGATGTTCAGAGGTATGGCATACTTCTATTTGGCTGAGTACTGGGGTGCAACACCAATCGTTCTTGACAACAATAAGGATGTTGCTAACGATTTTGCACCACAGATCACAAAAGCTGATAGAAAGTCCTTGTATACTTTGATTGAGAAGGATTGGATGGAAGCCTTGTCATTGCTTCCTAGTGACCGTCAGCCTGATTTCCGTGTATATAAGGCTTCTGCAGCAGGTATGTTGACTAAGCTTTATGTTACAATGGCGTCTTGCCAGGCAGATTTGGATGAACCAGGATCTTACAAGTGTGATAACCCAGATTATTACTATGGAAAGGCTTTAGAGTTCGCTGATACTACATTCAAATATGCAGGTAAGGAGTTGGACTATGGCTTTGATGAGATGTTCCAGCCAGGATCAACAAGCTCAGAGATTTTGTTCGCTTTGAGATTCGAGCAGGGTGTATACGCTCAGGGATGTTCTCGTCAGATCCAGTTCGCAAGAAGTAAGAAGTTGGCAGCCGGTGGTGATGCATACGGTGGTGAGAAAGGTTTGACATTCTCTTTGCTTAAGTCATTTGAGGTTAGTGATGCTCGTTTGAGAGCAACATCATATTACTTCGGTACTAATGCAGGAATTTCAGAGTACAAGGGTTCAGAGTCTGCTTCTGACCTATCGGATATCGATGTATACGATGGAAAGACAGATTTGGCTTACACTTTGAACGATGGAAGCAAATACTATTACTTCTTGAATCCAGGAAAGTCGTTGAAACCAACTGAAGACAGAGAAGAACTTGCTCCAATTTACGGAAATGAGCCAATGTCAGCGGTATTCAACCACTGCCGTAAGTTCGTTTACTCTGTAAAACCATTGGATTCTCCATTCTCTATCGACTTGACAATTCCATTGCTTCGTTTGTCTGATGTATATCTTTTGGCTGCAGAGGCAAAGATGGGTATCAATGCATCAGATGTTGAAAAAGAGACAGAGGAAGGTATTGAGTATGTTAACACAGTTCGTGCACGTGCTGGTTTGCCTGCAATCACTAAGATTGCGTTCTGTATGCCAGATGAGTATGTTGAGAAGATGTATACAGGTAAGGCTGTCGTAGATGATCCTGATGGTAAACAAGTTTCTATCGAGGCATCTTGTGAGAGTTGGAATTTGACATACGACTTGATGCTTGAGCGTCGCCATGAGTTTGCATTGGAGAACCAGAACTGGTTGGATATCAAGAGACTTTATTATCGTGATCCAGCTAAGGCAGTTCAGTATATCAAGGAGCAGGACCGTTCTTGTACATTCGGTGAGAAATATCAGGCTACTAAGAAAGATGATCGTGGTAACCTAAGCAGTTATCAGCGTCAGTATATCATTAACGCTCTTTCTGCTAAGGCTCATGATATCAACAGCGCTCAGAAAGAGCAGGCTAAAGAAGGAAAGATCAATTATGATAATCTAACTTTCTTCTTGCCAGTTCCAGCATCTGTTCCTCAAACAGCTTCACTATCTCAGGTCAACGATTATAGTGAGCAGATTAAGAATGGTGAGTATCCATATTAATTAGTAATTGTATTTGTTGCGGTTGAAATCTTATGAAAGTATACCGCAACAATTACATCATATTAAAAAAAACAAAATGAAAAATAATAAGTTATTTACATTTGGTCTTATCGCAGGCTCAATGTTTGCCACTTCTTGTGACGACAGAATAGATTGCGGTTGCGACTGTAATATGCCTAACATCACAGGTTGGGAACTTTTGGAGAAGGGTGCTGAAAAGAAGAGTCCTGATGGCCCTAATTCTGGTAACTATATCATATTGTACGGATCAAATCTTTCTGATATCACAGGTATGTCTTTCATGGGAATTCCTGCTGATATTCAGCCTGCATTCATGACTGACAAGCAGATTGTTTTCCAAGTTCCTGAAGGAATCGAAGAGGATAGTCCTGCATTTATCACAACAGCATCATGTCCTAACGGATTCGAGTCAAAGCAGTTTATGGCTAAGGCTTCTGAACCATGTGCTTCAATGTGTGATAACGAAATGGCAACTAAAGTGTTGAACGTAAGAGGTAACTCATTCTTCTCTCCTCTAACTGCAAGATTCCATGACGGAAATGGTTACAACATCGAGGTTTCTTCTGAGGATGGCGGCATTGAGATCATTTCTAAGAATGAAATCAAGGTCAATATTCCAGAGGGTGTTGAACCAGGACATAACATCGAGTTTGAGAATAAGGTTGGTGCTTCTCTTTCTGATTTCATTTACCGTGACGAGTCAAATATGCTTATCACTAACGATGATGAGAATTATTTGGATAAGTTCAACGGCTATAAACCAGATGAAGATTTCTCAAAGAAGGGTGATTTTGTAGAAAAGGTTAAGAATACTGCTAAGAATACTGACGGTAATTTCTCAGTGTTCTGGGATCAGAACTTTACAGTTTATGCATATCAACCAGATGGTGATGCAAATGATACTGGAGAAGAGCCAGTAGCTTCAACTCCATTCGGTGTTTACGAGGAATCTATTGCTAATGGTGAGTCTTCTTTCAATGATTATGTAATCAAGTTCGAGGTTCTTGTTCATAAAGACAAACCAATGATTGGAAACGCTTTGGCTATTGGTTTCTATGGAGTGGATCCTATGGATATCAGAACATACTGTGCACTTTGGCAGCCATCTGAGGTTAAATGGAATAAGCCAGAAGACTCAGATTGGTCTATCAGTGAACTTAGCGAGTGGCATACAAATGGCGAGTGGATTACTGTTTGTATTCCAATGGATGAGATCAAGTATAATTTCCAGGCTAAAAACTACATTTGTAGTGCTAGAAATAATCGTGTGATTCCAACTCCAGCAGATGGAGAAACTCCATACTCTGCATTTGGTGACAGCAAGTCAGGTCAGGCTTTCTTTGATAAGAACGCTGGTCTTGCATCAAAATTGTCACAAGGATTGGCAAGAGCTATCACTAATGTAGGTTTGCTATACTGTTCATATGACCAGCCTAATAGCGATAACGAGCCATACATTGCTGTGGATAACCTTCGTATCACAAAGAAGGATAACAATGGTGGAGTTTGGCCTTTCTTAGGTTGGGGTACTCCTTCACGTGATTACGTGGTTAAATATTCAAATTCTTGTAAGTAATTTGATTGTTTAGATAAAGAAAGAGACATCGAAAGGTGTCTCTTTTTTTTGTTTTTGATGTTTTCAAAATTTGTGCTCTGCAAATCACAAATAACTAATCTATGCAGATTTATGCAAAAATAATGTTGTTTATCATGTTTTGTTGATAAAATAATCATTTTGACGTAATTTTTTACTCCATTCCGTATGATTATAAAAAAAAGAAAGTATATTTGAGAAAAATAAATTTAACTATCAGGATATGAACAAGTCAGAATTGGTAGATGCTATGGCATCAGCGTCTGGTCTTACTAAGACAGACAGCAAGAAGGCATTGGATGCTTTCATTAGTGTTATTTCAGACACATTGAAAAAGGGTGATTCAGTTAATCTAACTGGTTTTGCGTCATTGTCGGTTAAGGAGAAGCCTGCACGTACATGCCGCAATCCTCGTACTGGTGAGCAGATGACAACTGAGGCAAAGAAGGTTGTTAACTTCAAGGCTGGAGCTGAACTTGCAGATGTAGTTCGTTACGGTAAGTAATTTAGATTACTCATTTGCAATCAAAATAAGAGGCAGCGTCGTTTGATGCTGCCTCTGTTTTTGTTTTGTAGAGATGATAAAATTACGTCTTTGTATCTATTTAATGTCTTCTGATCTTAGGTCTGCATTTCTTTATATCCACATCATATAGTTTTAACCTTGTCCCTTTTTTATTGAATGTTACTTTAGCCATTTGACCTTTTTGCCCCTCCTCTCTTTTGGAATCAAAAACAAAGTTGCCAAGACTATAGATGACGGTGCATTTATTGATTTCCTCCACCTGCTGCACGACGTGGGGGTGATGTCCGATGATTATGTCTGCTCCCGCTTTGGCAAGTAGAGTGGCATCTCTCCTTTGTTTTCCCGTCGGCTTGTTCATATACTCAATTCCCCAATGCAGTGACACAATTATCTTACTCTCTGGATTCCTCTTCTTGTAGACGGTGATTGCTTTGGCTAATTCGTCGGCGTCGGCATTACAGATGCCAACCATTCCGTCTTTCTGAACCCATTTGTCAAGCGGCAGCAACACACTGCTGAATATGGCTGTTTTTAGCCCATTTTTAGAGATCTCGACTGGCTTTATGCGTTCTCTATCGGAATCGCCAACACCCGTCGCTATAATGCCATTTTTCTTCAACGTGTTTGCCGTATGCTCCATTCCGATTCTTCCTTGGTCGTAGGAATGGTTGTTAGCTAACGACGCATGGGTGATACCGTTGGCTTTCAACGACGTCGCCCATTCTTCATTCGCTTTGAATACAAATTGCTTTTCTTGTGGATCCTCGACGTCAGTCAACGGACACTCTAGATTTATCACCGTCGCATCGGCTGCGAGGAATGAATCTTTTACAGCAGAAAAGATATGATCGATACCTTTCCTTTCTATCTGTTGCCTCACTCCACGATCGAGCATCACGTCACCAGTGAAAACGAGGCTTATTTCCCCACCGTCTACAGATGAGCATCCACTAATGAACAAACTGCTCCATAAAGCTAGGCACATAATTACAATGCCCATATTGTCCATAAGTGAAATATTTATGGTCTTCATAATTATTTTTATCAGAGCTTAACATTAATGGTGCCATCCAATCTGGGATCTTCGGACATTCAACGCTAGAGTTGATTCCTTGCCATTCTTCATCAGTAAGTCTGGAATTATTGATAAACTCATAATAGCTTAATGTGGCTCCACAAGTGAGATAGAAATGTCCGTTTATCTCAACTGTAACATAAATTCTATTTGCTCGTCCTACCGCGGTATGTAAAATTCCATTCTTCTGACAGTCAGGAACATTTCTTGTGTAGATGTCTGCAACAACAGGAATCTTTTTATCCACTTCTGTAAGACCTGACCAATCTTCATATACCCATCGATTACACAACAAACTAAGTGTTTGTGATTCGATTTCACCTCCAATATATCTTAATCTCTCATATTCTTTATATGTAAGAGTCTTTCCTTCTAATTCCTTGTCGCTTGCTTTGATAAAAAAGTCTATCATTTCAAGCAACGGCTTAGTGACACTTTTGAGAGTTCTTGATTTAACGATGTAATCATCCTCTCTTTTACGTTCGTATTCTTTGTCTACCTTAAACCCGGATTTTTCTGCTAAATCGTAAGTCTGCGATACGGCTTCCTTTAATGTCTTCCAAAACTTTATATTAGGTTCTACATAACCTAGAAGCATAGGTTCAGGCAATTCATCCTCTCCTCCATCACCACATTCTGCTGCTATAGGTTGTTTAGTATATAGCACAGAGTTGTGTTTCAATTCCGACCAAGATGCCAATGCTGTATTTAGATTTTTCAATTGCCAACTGCTGGTATGCATGTATCCAGGATAATTCTTGTCTGGATTCTGCAAAACCATCAACATTTGAAGCCATTTGTTGTAGCCGGTCTTGTTCCACTCAGAGAAGTTTCTGAATTTATCACTTGCTTTCTTCCTTTGCTTCTCATAATTATTCCATGCTTTGTTGTCCGTAAAGAAAGTGTCGTTCAGTGCCTTGGCGGCCTTGATTCCGAATGCATCAAACACATCCACTCCACGTGGGTATGCACGTTCTGCATTCAACATTGTGTCTGCCATCATGTTTAAGATATCACCATCTGGCACATAGCGTTGTGGCATGAAGTTGATCTTTGGCTGACAAGTGATTTGGATTTGTGGCTTAATGCAACTTTTGCCCTTGGTAGCCTCGGTGATTGCCGACGATGCTTTATCCATAATGTTTTGATCGAGCAACTGTTTGAATTCGAAGATACTCCAATCATTTAATTTGCTGGCCAACTCAAGTATAGGGACATCGTTTGGCTCGCCCATCAAATAGTCGATTGGCTTAAATGCATTCTTGACTGCATCCTTGATTTCATTGTCGCTGTCGTCATACACTTTTGCCATGAACAATGCTTTTTCTAGGCCATCGTTCTCTGCACATAGATAAGCCGACTGCAGCCACATCATTCCTCTAAAATAACGTTTGCTCGCTTCTGTTCGTGTATATTGTGCACGTGGCTTAAATAAGCTATAGTTGAAATATCTTGTCGTGCCTAATAATGGCGACAGTTCGTCAACTGCAGCGTCGATAAGTTCTAATTCTGCGACATATTGATTTTTCATAGACTCAGGCACGTCGTATTTCTCACCTTTTAGTAGAGAAAGGGCAATTGCGTAATATGTGGTAGAAAAATCAGCAATCTCCTTTAATTTTGCGTCGCTTAGTGTGTCAGCTATCTCTTTTGATCTTTTGTAAAGACCTTCACACATCTTTTGTAGGTTTGGCACAATTACCTCTTCTTCGATTGCGTCAAGCACAAAACGGTTGTAATGATTGAACAACTGTAACATGACGTCGGTAGTGACATAGTTTGGCATCCAATCGTAGTCGTTCTGATCGTAAATTTGGAATAACTGTGTATAGTCGGTCTTCTGTAGGGCAAATCCGTTTCTTTTCAATAATGAAAACAATTCTGCATCTTTTGATGGATTGCTGTTGACTATGAAATTTGGATTGCAGATATTGACACCGTCCACTTTGACGTGTTTCTCTTTCTCCAATTCTGCCATACGTGCCCTCACTCGTGTCACGAATTCTTTTTCCTTAGGATCAAGTTTTGTCTCAGCTTTCAGTTTGTCATAGTCATGAATCCATCTTTTCCAGTATGTTTTATCTAAGTCCTCTCTCAACATTCTGTATTCATCTTGAGTATAATATGTGACGTCGATGAGGTCATTATACCATCTTATATTTGTATATCTATGATTTAGTTCTGGTTCTTTAAACCAGAATGCATGTTTCGCGTAAGGGTAGTGGAGAAGAAGATACAAATCGTTATACGACAATTTGCTCAAATCCATGTCGTAGTCTAAATCGTCTATAAGCAAACTGTCTTGACCTCCCTTATTTTGCTTTTCACTGACCGTAATTGAATCAGATCTTGAGTCTGTATTTGTATTGCTTGTATTTGTCTCGCTGCCGCATGATGCAAATGTCAGCGCTGAGACGAGGATGCTTGCTAAATATGGTTTTCTCATTTTTTGTCTTATTTAATCACATAGTTTTCAAACTCAAGCCCAAATTCGGCTAACTTAAATCGGATTCCCTTTAATCTTTCTTTGCTTATAGAGTCCGGGTACATTCTTTCTTCATATACATTCTGTGTGATGACGCGGGCTGGGAAGGAATCTCTCTCCACACGAAAATCAATTATCTCACTTCCAGCTCTTGATCCCATCCAAAGCCGACGGATTTGATTGTGCGAGTCAATGTTATAGATAAACAATCGTTTGGCTTTATTCTTGAAGAAACGGGTGCCCTTTATGACTCCCACTGCAATTTCATCTTTCCCGTCGCCATTCAAATCGCCATAATCCAAACGGTAGACTGGATATGGAAGTCTCCATTGCGATAGTAAAGAATCATTACGGATAAATTTCAGATAATTCAAACTGTCGTGTATATGGTCGATTTTGGCGATTCCTCCGTTGCAAGGCACCTCATACGGATCCTCTTTATGTGAGGAACAGGAACAAAGGAACGCCGTGATTAATATGAAAAGAGACGCGGCTATCCTCGTCTCCCAATATTTCGCATTCAGCATTTCGCATTCATAATTTCCATGAACTCCTTCATACCTTCCGACGCTCCCTTTGCAATCACGTTGATCGAACGGTTGAATCCTGCCGTGTTGGGCTTCGGATCAATCAGATACATTTCTGCGTTGCGTGGGGCATACATTGAAAGTCCAGCCGCTGGATACACCTGTAGCGATGTGCCTATGATTAGCACAATATCGGCTGTCTGCATCAATTCCATGGCTGGTTCTATCATCGGTACTGCCTCGTTGAAGAAGACGATAAACGGACGCCATTGCCCGCCGTCTGGGGCTTTGTCTTTGCCGGAAATCAAAGGATTGTCCAATGTGCTTCTGTCGACGATAAGATTCTCATTCTTCATCGAGCACACTTTGGTTAATTCTCCATGTAGGTGGATGATATTGCTGCTTCCGGCTCTTTCGTGTAGATTATCGACGTTCTGAGTGATGATCTGCACATCGAACTTATCTTCCAACGTTTTCAATGCCAAATGTGCCGCATTAGGCTTAACTGTGGCTAATTGAGCGAATCTGTCGTTGTAGAACTGCACCACCATATCGTAATTGCGATACAATGCTTCGTGGGTACAAATCTCTTCCACAGAGTGTTTCTCCCACAATCCGTCTGAATCACGGAATGTGCTGATTCCGCTTTCTGCACTTATGCCTGCTCCTGTGAGCACCACTAATCTTTTCTTGTTCCCCATTATATTTAGTATATGAAATTAAATTGCGGGCAGGTTTGAAACCTGCCCCTACGATCGAAATATAAGAACGTAGGGGCGGGTTTTAAACCCGCCCTATTGTCGTTGATTTGATTGTATTAAATCAATGAATTCAATTTCTCTTCAATCACCTCTTTCTTGACTGCTCCTGTCATCTTCTCTGCCAACTCTCCATCCTTGAAGAATAGTAGGGTAGGGGCACTCATCACTCTGTATTCCATACAAAGATCATCCACGTCGCCACTTCCCATGTCGCCATCGAAGAATGCTACTTTGCCTTCGTATGCTGGCTCAACCTCCTCCATTGTCTTCTTCAATGCCTTGCATGGTCCGCAACCTGGAGCTCCGATCTCTACCACCATCACTTTATTCTCGTTTAGTTCACTTGTGAAACTGTCGTCTGTAATTACTTTTGCCATATCATTTCAAATTTAATTATCATATTCTTGCGGGAGGGTTTGAAACCCTCCCCTACGTTTAACATGAATATTATTTAATAAATCCTTCTCTAAATAGTCTGTCGACGGCATTTGCTAAACCATCGTTGTCGACGTCGTCTGTGGTGAATTTAGCCACCGCTTTTAGTTCATCGCAGGCATTGCCCATCGCGATTCCCATCCCCACAGATTCGATCATCTCAATGTCGTTACCTCCGTCGCCAAACGCCGCAACTTCATCTTTGGTGATGCCAAGGTGCTCGATCATCTTCTCTATGCCCACCATCTTGTTGACACCGTTGGGAATGATGTCGCTGAAGAGCGGACTCCAACGTGGAGCGTAACACTTCGGAAAGATAGGCAAAATTTTTGAATTCTCCTCCTCCGTAAATGAAATAATCATTTGGTAGACGTCGGAATCGGCGTAATCGTCGAGATTTGCCGACGGTGGAACAGGGAAATCTAATATTTCAAACACCTTTTCCATCTGCTCGTCGATGAAGTTGAGCACAATGTCATCTTTCAAAACAAAACATGTGGAGCGGGGCTCTTTCTTGATGTGATCAAGCCATAGCTTCACATCTTTCTTCGACATGGTGACGCTATGCACCACTTTGTCGCCATACGTGCAGAGGGCTCCGTTGACCATCACATAGCCGTCGAAGAGTTCGGCATGTGGAGTCACTTTGTCCATGCTGGCGATGTGACGTCCGCTGGCTATAAAAAGGCGGACTCCAGCCTCACGCAGACGCTTTAATGCGTCTAACGTTGAAGCTGGAATCTGATGTGTATTGAAACTTACTAATGTTCCGTCAATATCAAAGAATGCTGCCTTAATCATTTTGTGGATTATATTTTTGCAAACTCACTTTTGATATTAGCCCAAACATCTGCTGGCATCTTTGTGCCGATATGCTCTACGATATTCGCACCTACAATCGCTCCATATTTGGCTGCGACGGTGATGTCGTTTGTCGATAGCAATCCATATAGGTAGCCCGACGCGAACAAATCTCCGGCTCCTGTAGTGTCGATGCAATTTCTGCCTTTCAAACCTTCGACGAAAGCAATCTCGTCTCCACGCTTTGTCCAGACTCCCTTGGCTCCACATTTCACGATCGCCACTTCGATCTCCTCCGACATTATCTCAGCTGCACGTTTCAAATCGTCGACCTTAGTGAATGAGTGTCCCTCATCCTCGTTGGCAAACGCAATGTCGACATAATTCTTTGCAAGGTAGTGCATGAAATCAAAATTATCGTCGACTACATTATAACTAGCCAAGTCGAGCGAAACCTTCACTCCACACTCCTTTGCTGTCTTCATCACCTTCTCTATCAAATCATGGCTCTGCACAAGATAGCCACCGATGTGGCACAAGTCAGCACCTTTGAAATGCTCCGGCTTAACATCGTCAGCTGAGAATGTTCCCGTCGCACCAAGGCAAGTGCACATTGTACGCTCGCCATCTGGAGAGATAAGCGATATGCAACGTCCTGTAGGAAGCGACGAGCGGATCATCTGAGCCTCGATGCCCGACTTCACAAGGTCAGCCTCGAAGTAATTTCCCACCTCGTCATTTCCGATTTTGCCAAGAAAACTTGTCTCTGCTCCAAGGTTGGCAAGACCACTTGTTGTGTTGGCAGCCGAACCTCCAGCCACAAACTGACATTCTAGATGTTTGATGTCATTTGAGATCTGTAGAGCCAAATCATCGTCGATTAATTGCATTCCTCCCTTAGGAAGATTATATTTTTTTATGACATCCTCATTGGGCAATCGACATAACATATCCACCAAAGAGTTGCCTATTCCTAATATTTTCATAATATTTTCACTTTTTTCGTTATTTTTTTAGCAAATATATTGTTTTGTTTCAAAAAAGACACTACTTTTGCATCGCAATTCTCAGGAAGGGGGTTGCAAAACATAAAATGCTTCTTTAGCTCAGTTGGTTAGAGCACATGACTGTTAATCATGGGGTCCTAAGTTCAAGCCTTAGAAGAAGCGCAACATCGTGAAACCGATGTAAAACAGTTTCGGTAATGCTTCTTTAGCTCAGTTGGTTAGAGCACATGACTGTTAATCATGGGGTCCTAAGTTCAAGCCTTAGAAGAAGCGCCTTCAAATTAATTAGAGAGATGTGGTGAAAATCGCATCTCTTTTTTTTGTTTTGCAGATTCTCCGAAGCAGATGGCTTTTGAAATCTTTTTGTAAATATGGAAAATAGGATTGAATAATCAAAATTAAAAAGAAAAATTCGGAATGATGAATGTTTAACGACATAGACGATATATGTTATTTTGTTGCCAAATTCATGTTAAATCCTTAAAATGTTAGTGTTTCATGTATTTTTCATTACCTTTGTGGAAAAAGGTTATTTAATATTTAGTCATGACAATGCCTACAATGAAACATTTTTGGCGTTTATTGCCAACACTTAGTTTATTTGTGTTAGGAACGTCCTCTTGTATTCAGGACGAGTTGCCTAATTCGGAATGTGATATAGAACAAATCATTATCCATCATCCAAATCCGGAAACAGTATTCTATCGTCTTTCTGACTCAATAAGAATTGTGCCTCCTGCTGACGACGAAGTCAAGTTTGAGGTCCGCTCAAGTGCCGACTTGTCACTTATGAATATTGAGTATATTCTTACTGAAGGCGCTACTCGTAATAATGTGTCGGAATATAAGGCGGATGAAATCAAGATTCAGACTACAAGTGAGGATGGCAAATGGAACCGTCTTTACACTATCTCTTTCACAGTGCCAAAGGATGCTTTCTCTCGTGAGAAGCAAATCATTGAATATAATTTCGAGGATCATCGTTTGGATGGCAAGTACAATATCTGGCTCAACGACGATGATGCAAATTTCTGGGCTTCAGGTAATCCTGGTTATAAATTGAGTAAGTCTTCAGCCGCTCCTAACGAATATCCTACTATCGTGGAGGAGAATGGTTATGCTGGTCACGCAGTGTCGCTTGTCACTCGTTCCACTGGCACTTTCGGTGAGATGGCTGGTATGCCTATCGCTGCAGGAAACTTGTTCATTGGTTCTTTCGACGTGAGTGTGGCTTTGAAAGACGCGATGGCTGCAACTTTGTTTGGAAAACCATTCCAACTTAAGCCTATGAGACTTAAGTGTATGGCAAAGTACACTCCAGGTGAGAAATACAAACGTTTGGAGAATAAGAAGTTGGTTGATGTGCCAGGTATGGTAGACTATCCAGATGTGTATGCTGTGCTTTATAAGAATACTGATGCACAAGGTAAAACAGTCACTCTTCGAGGCGACGACGGAAAAACGAATCCTAACATTGTTGCCCGCGCGTTCTTGAGCGAGTCGGATGCAAAAAGCCTTTCTGCAGATAATTGGACTGAGATAAATATTCCATTTGAAGTGTTGGAAGATATCGACGAGGACCGCTTGGAGAGTAGAGGCTACAATTTCGCTATTGTCTTCACATCAAGTTTTGCAGGTGGAGAGTTCTCTGGTGCTGTGGGTAGCACATTTACAGTTGATGAAGTACGTATAATTTGCAACGAAGATGAAGAATAAATATACTATCATTTCACTTGTGGTGATGCTTTTCATCTCCACATTCTCGGCATCCGCACGTCGCCATAAAAATGTTGATTCTCTCGACGTGAATGCTCAAGTTATTGAAGAGAGAGTCGCTCCTGTAGCCAACGAGACTACAGCTGACGTGATCTCTGCAGCGGAAGACTCTTCTGTTGCAAAAGTAAGAGTTAAGCCTACATTTGAGGATTTCACTACAACGTTGAAAGGCTTCGGTTATGGTTACAGAATGGCCTTTACAATCGGAGGTATCACACCTGTTCCGCTACCTGCGGAGATTCGTGAGATGGTTTCCTTCAGCCCTAACGGGGCTTTTATGCAGGAAATCTACGGTTATAAGATGTTGGGTGAGAAACAAAGATTGGGAATCTACTTTGGTGAGCGTCTTGCTATTGAAGGTATGAATGCTGAGGCAAGAGTGAAGAACTACCAGATGAGCATCGAGCAGGGTGGCGACTACATCAGCGGCTATTTCACAGGTGTTGACAAGACTGAGGCTCAACTTATTTCACTTAAGATGCCTCTTGAGTTTATGGTGAGAGTTTCTCCACGTCTTGACTTCCGCGTCGGACCATACGCACAGATCAATCTTCATAGAGAATTCAAGGGTGAGGTTTACGATGGATATTTGCGTGAGAACACTCCTGTCGGACAGAAGATTGTGTTCAGCGACGGTTCTACAGCAACATATGATTTCTCAGAGGATGTGAAGAAGGTAGGTGGTGGTGCTGAAGTGGCTGCCGACTTCAAGATAACTAAGTATTTTGGAGTGTTTGGAAACCTTGATTTAGGTTTCGGTAGCGTCTTCCCAGAGAATTTTGAAACTATCACATTTAAAATGTACCCTATTTTCTTCTCAGTGGGTGTGTTTGTAGGGTTGTGATAACGAAGACGAAAACGAAAACGAAGACGAAAAATAAGGAAAAGTATATGAATAAATTCAAATCAATAATATCATTATTTGCGGCTGCTGTTCTTGGTGGTAACGCATCTTACGCGGAGGGTGTCTACCAGATTCCAAACGGTAATGCTGATATGGAGTGGGTTGCCGACAATGAACCAGGCAATGGATTGCACTCGTTTAAAAATGCCACACTTGGAGGAACAAGCATCCTTTTGAAGACTGGAAAAAGTCAAGCTCAGGATCTTTGTTATAAGGAGACTGGACGTACAGGAAATGCGATCGCTATCAAGTCGAAATCAGTGGCGGGAATAGCTAAAGCTAACGGTAACCTTACAACAGGTAATGTCATCATGGGTAGCACATCTCCTGCCGATAGGGCCAACCATAATGAGACTAACCGTAAGATGGGTGCCGACGGTAGCCTTGAGTTTGTTGGACTTCCTGACTCTCTTGAATTTTATGCTAAATATACCAGAGGAGAGAAGGGTTCTTATAATGGAAATGTGAACGCATTCATCCATGGTGATATTGATTTCGCAGATCCTGCTCCGGATGGGTTCCCTACAAAGGAGGATTATGTTGTTGCGTTCCTTGAATTCCCAATCACACCATGTGAGGATTGGACTCGTTTCTCTGGGGCTTTCGAGTATTACACTCCTGCCAAAGTGGATATGGATAATGATACTCGTTACATGTTGATGAACATGACGACAAATCCAATTCCTGGATCAACTGCTAACGATAAGTTGATTGTGGATGATATCCGTTTCATCTATAATTCAAAACTTAATACTTTGGCATACGACGACGTAGATTTGCTTAACGGCGATAAAGATGCCTTTAAGTTGATTGTCGAGGGTGACTATGATGCGTCTAAGTTGTTTTATCGTGTAGACGGTAGAGGTGCGACTTCGGTTTCTGCTTATGATGAGGCTGCTCGTTTGCTTACAATCACTGTCAAAGGTAATGATATTGCTGTCGACGCCAATAATTTCCACACTTACGAGATCCAGTTCGTTGAAAAACAACCTGAGGTGGTCAAACCAGTGCTTGTCTCAGCCATGGAGTTTATCCAGTGGTTGGTAGTCAAGGCAGAAGAGGTGTTGGAGCCAGTAAAGAAGGTTTTGACTGTTGAACTTTACGACAACCTAAAGGCAAATCTTAAGATGGACGACGTTACTCCTGCAATCAAGGCAGATAGCGTTGCTTATACTAAGGAAGGAGATTTGACGTTGATCAAGGGTACTGCTGAGGATGGAACAATCGTTGATCTTGTGGCAGGCACTGACACTGCATACGGAACAATCACTGTCGGCAATACAGTGATGGAGTATGGTAAGTATGTCCTTCCAAAGATCGTCAATACTCTTTCTTTTGACGATTACTTGACTGTAGGAACATCTGCTCCTGAGATCAAGACTCTTTCAATCGATCTTTACGATAACAATTTGGCTACAGTTAAGATTAATGATATTGTAGTAGAAAAGGTTGAATACACTTCATCTGAGGCTGGCATCAAGCTGTCTGGCTCTGGTGTTGAGTTGACTATTTCTGCCGACAACAAGAAGGCTTCTGGAACAGTAGTGACTGCTTCTCAGTCGATGGAGTTCGGAATCTATACTCCTCCTACAGTGGTAGCTTCGGAGGTTTATTCCGACACTATCTATTCTATTGTAAATGGAGTGGCATCTGACGCTGAGGTTAAGGCTATTTCTGCCGACTACTATTCAGACGCTAAGGCAATTTTGACTATTGATGATTTGACTGTAGGCACATTCGGACTTGGCAAGGTTGAAATTGCTGGTTTGAAGTATGAGGCTGTTGGTGATTCAATTGAGATCTCAGGTTCGGCAAGAGTGTCAACAAAGTTGGGTACAATCCCGATGACAATCAAGTCCGCCAAGGCAAATGCTGAATATAAAGGTTTGAAGGCAAATATCGGCGTCGACTTGAGTACGCTTGGTTATGTGGCTGAAGTTAAGTTTGGCTTCCCAACAGAGAAGAATGACGACGTGGTTGTGCCAGAGGTTATCCTAATCAAAGAGGCTTCATACGTAGATATTATGAAGTATGGTAAGACAGCATCTAAGGAAACTGTTGTTATCTCATATTTCTCTAATGGATACGCTACAGTCGTATTGCCACAAAACAAGATGTTTATCGATAGCGTCGCATACGAGCGTTCTGCAGACAGCATCCGTTTCTCTGCAACTGACATCATCGTTTCTGGTGCGTCTTCATTAGACTATAGCAAACTTCAGATGGTGTTCAGCGATGGCAGAACATTCGGTTTTGCTCCTGACACAGTGTCAAGCAAAACATATACTGATCTAATGCTTACATATTCTGGAAAGAAATATGGAGTGGAGAAGAGCAAGTCTATTTCTATCGCATACCTATCTGACAATACCGCTACAATTGAGATTAAGGATTTCAATCGTATCATTGGTAGTGACAAGAATTTGATGGGAGATTTTGTGATCGAGGGTGTTGAATGGACAAAGAGTGGTGATTCAATCTCTCTTTCTGGTGATGTTGTTGCAGAGTGTACTAATGCAGGTTCTGTAAAGAGTGTCCCAGTTAAGGTAAATGGTTCATGTTCGAATGCTGATTTCGCCGACGTCGTGCTTAAGATGACTCTTGACATGACTAACACTTTGATCGGTGAACCAGTTGAGGCAACATTCGGTTTGCCTGAACCTGTAGTGTTGGTTAAGTCGGTTGTCTACAATGACAGCCTAGTGGTTAAGTCGAATGGTGATATTGTGGTAGAAGGACACGAGGATTTGAAGGTGGATTTCTACGATAACGGTTACGCTACAATCTCATTGTTTGATTTCGCACTCGACGCGGATCTTGTAGTCGGTGATATCATCGTCGACAGTGTCCCTTACCTTGTTTCTGACAGCGTCAGAATGACAGCTAAGAGAAATATCACTATTGCACCTAAACTTGGTGCTATCGGAGCTTCACTTGGTGTCTTGCCAGTGGAGATCTCGTATGCTGCCACAGATTTGAACTACACTACTATGGATGCTGAGATCAACCTTGATTTGGTAGAACTTGGTGAGAAGATCAACGTGATCTTCGGTGCTGAGAAGACAGTTGCCCCAGCTCCAACAGTTGTGATGAGTGCTAAATTCAACGATGTGTTGAATGCCAACGGAGAGTTGAAGCAGACAGTTGCTGATGTTGATTTCTTCAGCGACAAGTCGGTAGTGGTTAAGGTTGAAAACATGACAATGACTGGTCTTCGCTATACTCTTGGCGACAGTTTGAGAGCAAGTGGAAATGCAATTCTTTCAATCGCTGGCAATAATACTGAGGTCAACGTCGCTAAGTTTGTTGCGGATAGAGCGTTAAGCAAACTATATATGGATATGACAGCAGGAGCGAATGTGTTCCGTTTCGGTTACGACACAATTCCAGTTGTTCCTGAAATTCCAGACACTACACCAGTTGTTCCGGTTATTCCAGACACTACTCCTAATATTCCAGGTGATAATGGAGTTAAGTTGCTTCGCACAGTAGTCTACACAGATGATCTAGTAATCAATATCTCTGGCGACGATATGGCACCTCAGACACAGGATATCACCGTCGCATACTATGATAATGGTTATGCTACGCTTTCAATCATGAACTTCATCATGGGAGAGGGTGAGGACGGAATGCTTGTAGGAGATATCGTTTTGGATAGCGTCCCTTACACAGAGACTGACAGTATCAGAATGAATATCCTAAAGAATATCTTTATCACTTCTTCAAATCCAGACGCACTTGGTAACGCATTGCCAGAGATTCCAGTGGAGATTAAATCAGCAACGTCTTCAAGCAATTTTGATAAGCTAAAGGCTGTGATCGGAATTGATTTGGAGGATATGTATGTCACAGTCAACTTCGGATTCTCAGACAAGACTAACACAGGTGTTGTAGAGGAGAACGCTGGTCCTAAGTTGCTTCGTACAGTGGTCTACACAGATGATCTAGTAATCAATATCTCTGGCGACGATATGGCACCTCAGACACAGGATATCACCGTCGCATACTATGACAATGGCATGGCTACACTTTCAATCATGAATTTCATCATGGGAGAGGGTGAAGACGGAATGCTTGTAGGCGATATCGTTTTGGAGAATGTGCCATACACAAGTGGAGATAGCATCAGAATGCAGATTCTAAAGAATATCTTTATCACTTCTTCAAATCCAGACGCATTGGGTAACTCATTGCCTGAGATTCCAGTTGAGATTAAGTCTGCAACGTCTTCAAATAATTACGATAAGCTAAAGGCAATTATCGGAATCGATTTGGAGGATATGTATGTCACTGTTAACTTCGGATTCTCAGACAAGACTAACACGGGTGTCGTTGAGGAGGCTGGTTCTGGAAATACAACTCCAAACGAGGATTTTGTAATCGACAACTATGTTACTTCAGTTGACGGTGCATTCTATAGCATCCACAACGGAATGACTCGTCTTTCTTATTCGAATGGCAATATGAAGTTGACATTGGTAGACATGACAGTCAACTTGGGAGACGGTGATATTGTAATCGGAGATATTGAGATTGTGGTTCCTGCCACAACTTCTGATTTGATCTACTTCGAGGGTGAGGATACAGTTAAGATCAAGACAGACGATATCTATGAGATCGGTAACCAGTTTGATTTGGCAAGAGTAAAAGTAACTGATGGTAAATCAAAACTTGGTTTGACTAAGGTGTTCTATGATATGGATGTTGAGTTAATTGATCTTGGCATCACATTCACAGTCAACTTCGGTGATTCGTTGACATCTGTAATTGATAAACCAAGTTTGACATATAAGAAGGTCGACACTAGAGTCTACACAATCACAGGCGCATACGTCGGAGACAATGTTGAGATAAACATGTTGCCAGCCGGAATCTATATCCAGAATGGTAAGAAGTTTATTGTACGATCAAAATAATATTGACGAAAACGAAAACGAAAAATGGGCGGGTTTTAGAACCTGCCCATTTTTGTGTTTTATGGATTCATCGATTTTATGAAATTTCTTAGTTAAATTTATGCTCTGTAATCTTGTTGCAAAAATCGTTTGGGGCTGTAAATGTGCTGAACGTGGAAATCTACTTATATGGCATTATTAGGATTTCTTTATCGGTGTACTAAGGATATATTCACTAGTTTCCTTCTTGAAATCTTCCAAAGTCTTATTTTTCCAGTATTCGTTTGCGAGTTTGTCGCATTCCTCTTTCAGATTAACATCCTTTCTTGGGTCTGCGTCCTTTCCGTATTTGGCCTCCAATCTTCTATAATCAGTCTCCATTCCCACATCTTGAAGTGATATATGGAATATTAAAAGCTTGTTATTGGAAGTCTCGTTGAGGTACTTTTGTGTCTCTTTGTGTATATGGATGGGTTTGGGCTCTGATTTCATAGTGCCGATGTTAGTCTTTACGTCGACATACTCACCATTCTCTATCTTAAAATCGGCAAAATTTTTGTCTGTGACATCGTCGATCTTGATATTCTTCTTATTCATATAACCGAGATAAAGTTGCTCTCCGAGATATCCACATATTTTTTTGATTTGAGATTCTCCAGTTTCTTGCAGTTGCTTGATTTTTTTGGGGTTCTCCTTTATCCAAGTTAGCAAATCCTTATCCCATGAGTCTAAATATTTGAGTAAATCTTTGTTTTCTTCTTTTACAGAAATATTTCCAGAACCTGTTCCTTTGCCATTAGTTCCGTTATTAGATACTGAAGAATTGGTATTCTGTCCTCCATTAGAAGGATTGTCGCTTGAATTTGTAGTTATATGATCATTTTCAGAAATGATACCGTCTAAAATCATAGAAAGAAGATCGATACAATGTTTGTGGAACCAACGATATTCACTGCGATCACAAAGTTCTTTAAGAACAGTGATTATTTTTTTCTCTGGTCTTGGATCTTTGATAACAATATATTTGTCTTCTACATATCCGTCAGTGCTATTTTTGCACGGAATCTGACAAATTTCATTGTCACCAACCTTAAAAAATACAGAAGTTGATACGTTTTGTGTCGTCATGTATATTGTTATTCCTGATTTTTTTGACCACTCCTCAAATTTCACTTGTGCATCCTGTATGTCTGGTTGCTGAGAAATATTGATTGTTTTATCCTTTGTAATAGAGTATTTGCCTGCAAATTCTTTCGACGGTATTATTAGGACTTTGTTGTCATTTAAGAAAGGAATGATTTTTTCTTTTTGGTCTTTCTTCATTAAATCCTGAATTTGCATCGCTTCGTTTTCATAGATATAATAAGTGTCATTTCCATTTGTCTCTGACATCTTGACTATCTTGCAAAGCAGTTTTTGATTATTGTCTACTTTAGGCAATAGTTGTAGTAGAACAATATCTTTGTCTGCATCTTTGTTTTTTAGATTGTCTGCATAACAATTTATTGCATCAAAAGAATTGCTCTTAAAAGATATATCTTTGTTGTATGAAAGAAGCCATTTTGTTGTTCTTTCAATCAACCCTTTGTCCTTAATAGTAGGATTAGTCCATTTTTTGTCTTCTAAAATATCGCGACGCAATTGAATAAGAGAATCGCTCTCTTTCCATATCGAATTGAAAAGAGAAAGATTCTTTTCGTCTCCCTTAATCCACGCTATAAGTACTTGTGGTAATCTCTCTTCCTTGAGTATGATCTCTTCTTTGGCATAAACCTGAATATCGTAATACTCTGGGATATAAAGTAATTTTTCAAAACCTTTGTATTCTTTTTTTGAAATCAATTGTAGAGCCTCTGGAATTTGAGTTTCTTTATCAAGTTTGAATTCATCCTCATTTATTTTAGTCTCTTTTGCATAATCCATGCAGAATACAAACTGTTTAAGAGTAAGTTTGTCTTTGATTAACTTGTTAAAAATGCATTCTGATTCAAGTGCGATTTTGTTTTTATAGTATGCATTTTTAAAGATATCCATCATTGGCGAAGATAGATAATCCTCCAAATTACTTATTATTGCATTATCGCTTCGTACTGCGTCTAACAATTCATAGATATCATGCCTAGTGCCATTACAAGTAATGTATCTTTCAGTAATGTTTTGAGGAAGACTTTCTCCATTTACAGTAATGCAATTTCTCGTTAATTGAATAAAGTTTTGATTTTCGATTGAATACATTATTATCTTCCATCGTATGTCATGGTTAGTGATTTTATCTTCAATGTTAATTTTGATTCTTTTTAGAAAAGACTCGATAGCTTCATAATTTTTTGACTTAATAATAAGAGAAAAGAGTTCTTTTGGATCTTGAGTTTGGGTTACTGCACGATAAAGTGGAGTGTTCTCATTCCAAATGAAAGGCGAACAACGTTCTTTTTCATCGTCGCTTATTAAAGTTTCAATTTCCTTTGGAATGAACACACCTTTAACCTCGATAAACAATTTTTTTTGCTCGTTTGTTAATCCTTCTGCATCCAAAATGTTTATTTTTGAATCTTTGCTTTGGAATGTAAAATTTTCGTTTATTTTTGAGATCGAAAAATTTTTTAACAAGTGTTGGTCAA
Organism: Paludibacteraceae bacterium; assembly: GCA_024401495.1. Next base: position 20,196 of record JAKSKW010000001.1, on the reverse strand, counting down.
GCTTGAAGAATATAGACACTAAGTTTAAGTCATATTCTACATCTTCCTCAATCAAACCATCAATGCTAATATTGTTAAGACTTGCTTTAAAAGGTTTTTTTGAAAGTATTTTTCTATATGCAATATTAAGAAAAGATGTGTCATTAAATAACGATGTGACAGTTTTATATTCTTTGTCAGACAAAAGATCGGCATTATGCAGACTTTTTTGTTCTGTTGTCGGAAGGTTATTGTCATCTAGATATAGAGGGAAGTAGGAATCATTGTTGAACGAGCAATCTTTGTATGCGTCAATAATCTCTTCAACATAAATGGAGTGACATTTGTCCCAATCTGAAATATCTTTAACCTTATCTGCATTATTGCGAACCCATGCTTTCCAATCTTGACAGAACCACTTCGGCTGTGCATATTGTGGTACAATACCGTCAACCAAAAATTCCGAATATATTGATTTCTTATTGTCGTCGTTTGAAAACAATACATTAAAAGGAAGATATTCTCCTTTCTTCGACTTTAGAAGAGCTATTTTCGAGATTTCATTGGGATTTTCTTTACTCTGATTTAGAATATAACATGCTAAATTACGAGTATTGACAGTTTCGCGGAAATGCTCTGGATGAGATTTGATTTTGTTGAATAGAGTCTTGATGTTAAATTGTTTAAACTCAATTTCTATGAATTCCAGTCCAGATTCTTTTTCCAAACGAGTCATAGAGTCATCAGTGGAGAACAAAACTTTGTTTCCCATTAATTCGTCAAAAGAGTATACTTTTTTTTGATTAGATCTGAAAATTTTTTTTATTTTCCATTGATCATTCCAATTAGATTCTGCTAATTCAATGAAACGTTTATATTCTTGATCGTTGAGCTCAAGAATATATTTTTTTAGACATTCTTCATTAGCTTGTTCAACAATATTTGTAAGATTCGTATTTTCAACGTTGATATTATGGTTCTCCTTCAATAAATCAACAACCTCCTTTGACACCAATTTTTTATCAATGCCAAGCGTTTGTGGACTCACTGGTAATGCTGTATCGCTGTACCAAATTTTTTCTAACGTCTCAAATCTTTCGTCAGTGGTAGGTATGCTTTCTTTTAGTAATGGTAGGAAATATTCGTTAAAAGGCTCTACAATGAACGATTTGTCATAATCTTTATTACAGATAGAAACGTTAGAATAAAGTAAGGCTTCACAGATTTTCTTGAATTCGATAGATGATTTGTCAAGTTTTTTAATCTCGTTTGCTACCTCTTTGAAGATCTCTTTAATCATCAATGCTGTACTTTTAGCATCTTTTAGATTTTGTCTGGCATCATCTGTTTCAAATTCCTTTGTGTCTATGACAAATCCCATTCCTAATTTAGAACTGATGATAGGTAGAGCCTTGAATAGATTGACATCGTCTATGTATCCTTTTTCAAATGATACTGTTGCGTCTACGACTTTATTGCCCCAATAAATATTTGAATTGATTGAGACATTTTCAATGTCGGATTTTAAATATTCTCCATTCAAAATGATGCTTTTGAGATTTTTCCCTTTCAACTTTTTGTCTTTGTACAAGGATAAAAATATTGACGACCTGCTTTTTATATTTTGCAGGTTTTGTGCATCTATGATATCTTCATACTTTCCTTTCCCTAACGGAATTAGTATGGCAGTGCCGCTGTCAATAATGTTCTGAAACTCTAAAGGTATTAGAGTTTTAATGTTACTGACAGCAGTTTTTGCTTCTTCAAAAGTGAAATTTTTTTGTCCTGGAATTAGTGGATAGTACCCTTTATATATCTTGCAGAAAATTAGATTGTCTTTGGAAAGGTCATCTACAGGTTCGTATTCACTCATTCCTGCCATTAAGGTGTCGTACTGATTTCGATTGCTCCAACTGATAAGATATGGAGATCTTCCGTCGTTAACTATAGCCTTTGTCATGGAATCCTCAGATCTTTCCCCCTGTATGTTATCAGCCAACATAGAAAAGATTAGTTTTGCTCCTTGTCCATAGTTTCCAATGTCTGTTGTCTTTTCTCCTGTTTGTTCTATGTGGGAAGATGCGTTAAATCCAAGAAACCTGTAAAATTGACCTTTCTTTTCTAACTCCTTGTCAAATATGGTGTCTGTATAAAAAGGTCTTCCGTTATTTACAACCAATAAAAACTCTGGTGTCCAAAAAAACATAGAACTATCTGCTCCAGAATCATAAGCATTCTGAATGCATTCATAAAACAACTGTTCTTGAGGATTTTTTGCAAAAGAGTTGTATTTTCTTACAAAACTGGATAATTCGGTCAAACTACCTGCTAATACATTGAATAAAGGTTCTGTTGATTGTCCGATTTCCTCTATTTTTGTATTTGTTGGAAATCCTCTAAATTTCAAAATTAATTTCTCTATATATGTATCTAAATTCTTGATTTTCATAATCGTAAGCTTTTAGTATCTGATGAATGGAATGATTTCGATGATGAATCGTCTATTTAGTTCTTCGTCAACCCCAGAATAACGACCTTGACCTCCATATCCAGAACCGGAGAAAAATATTTCACCTCTTTTTTCGATAGATGATAGATGTCCTGCCTCCCTCCACAGATTGAATAAAGCCTTTGCTCTTCTATAACTTGTTGATGCTGCATTTTCTGGATCAGGCATCGGGTTATTTTTATGAGCTTCATCCATATAACGTGCAACTCTACCGTCTATGATTACTTTAATACCAATAAGAGAGTCGTTAATATTTGTTAGTATATTCTCGTCTAGTTCTTGTCCTGCTTTTCTAAGATCATCTTTATAGGAATCGATAATTTTGTCGCTATTTGACTCAAACATAGGTCCTAATATCTTACATTCTAGTCTTTTGAACTGTTTGTTGTAGTGAAAATATGTCGAATTGTTTTCAATATTTTCCATTGTTTCGTAAAATGCTTCTACTTTTTTGAAGAGTTTACGGTCTTCTATTATTTTGTTTAATACGGTTTCGTCTACTTTAGAAACTCCTAATTCGTTTTTTATTCTACTTAAAATTTCTATCTCTCCTTGATATTTTTTGCTGTCATTCAGTTCTTTTTCTAAATTATTGTAGAAAACTAACATGGCCATTGAAATTATGATAAATACAATAAGCAGACCTGCCAGCAAATCTGTATAGTTCTGCCAGAAATTGTGGGTTTCCTCATCTCCGTTGAAATTAATTCTTTTCATGTCTGGTTATTTTAGGTTTGCGATTTTTGATAGTTGAATCTCTATATTCTGGAGAGTAGCCACTGTTTGATTCAAATTCTCAACTTGTTCTGTAATACTCTTCATTGTATCTGAACTTGCTTTTATCGAAGACACTATTGACGCAATATCTTCATTTACACTGCCAAGAACCTTGTTTGATTCTGCAATCTTATTGATTGTGTCTCCATATGAACTATTTGCGTCATTCATTGTTTTGACAGCATTTGTGTAACTGTTTCTTGCTTGTTCGAATGATGCTGATGTAGTTGCCATAGAGCTTTCAAACTTATCTTTAATATCGTTAAGGCATAAGTCAGTTTGTTCGTAACTCTTGTCTAACATCTCTTTTGTTGTTTGTATACTTGCAGACAAGTCAACGATAGGTGTCTTGATTTCTTCTGTAATAGATTTCATATTGCTAACCAGATCCTTTGTCAATGCTGAAAATTTGTCTGCTATTTCTTTTGATTTTTCATCTTGATATATCTTTATTGATTCGTTTTGATGCTGTATCTGAGTCAATAAATCGTTGGATATCTTATTTGTTTCTTCTTTCATGTTTTCTGAAATAGATGTCATTGAAGTCTTGACTGCTTCTGCAATTGTTCCCATTTGTGTCTTTACGTCATTCAACTGACCAACACATCCCTTGGTGATATTTTCAGTATCTTCTTTTAAATTGTTGGAAATTGTTCCTATAGAATCCTTGACTGCATTGGCTACCTCCTCTATCTGGGACTTCACTTTATCCAACTGACATGCAAATTCAGCAGAGTTTTTCTTTGTCTCTTCTTCTATTTTTTGATTCATGTTTCCCATCTCTTGAACATAACTATTCAGCAATTGAGTGGACTGATTTTTTAATGAATCAGATAAAGAATTCAATACATGTGATAATCTGTCCATTTGCTCTTTCGTTATGCTTTGGACTGTTCCATCCAAAGTATTGCTGAATCCGTCGAAGAAAGTCGACATCTTATCTTTCATCTCTTGAGAATAAGATTTCATGTCTTCGGACAATTGTGTCATCGAATTTCTAAAGCCCATATTTTGATCTTCCTGTACCTTTTTTTGGCCATCCAAGAATGACTTATATGAGTTAGAAAGGTCTTTGATTGTCGAACCCATAGTTTCTGCAATATTTTTCATGTTTACTTCTTGTGTCTGTTGAAGAGTTTCATGAAAATCTGTTAGAATCTTTTGCATAGAAGATTGCTCGTTTTTAATAGTATTTGATAGAGTGTTGACTGAATCAATTAATATCCCCAATTGTCCAGAAATGATTTTGTTGCTTTTTTCGATTTCAGAATTGCTCGTTCTGATTTTAGAATTGCTTGTGTTAATTTCATCAAGGCATATCTCTGGCGACTTTTTGTCTTTTAATTCTTCATAATCAACATGTGAAAATATAATCTTGTTGATTATTGTAAAAATAATAGATAAGATAATTCCCCAAATTGACGTTGAGAACGCTGGCTTTATTGCGTTTATTAAAGAATTAATTTCATTAATATTTTTTATCGTTGTTGATAATCCGTTGTTTATTGATATAAATGTAAACAGAATTCCTAAAGATGTGCTTATTCCTGGAGCGGCATTCACCAAAAATCTTGATTTCTTATCAAAGAATAGATACCAACCATATATGTAACCAATAATAGAAGGAATTATTACCACAGAGTCTAAATTTCCCATAACCGCGTAGAAATTAATAGTTAATAAAATCTGTTGATTTATACTTTTAGTATGTCTTCTGATTTACAATGCTAAAATGTATTTGCAAACAGTTGTTTTTTGATAAATCTGTTTGCTATTAAAAAATAGGTTATATGTAAAAAATATAATAATTAGTCTTTGTCCTAAATTGTAAGATTCCTAAATTCAGTTTAGCCTTCATGTAAAAATAAGAATAGTTATTGAAATATAAAATGTTTTATCGAAAAAAAGTAAATGTTTTAGTCCTATATCTTTTGATTATTTCTTATGCTTTTTGTCGTAAAACTAATCTTTTACATCTCCTCCGAAGACCTGAATATCACTTTGTTTTTTGATTGGAACGACGTGAGCTGGTTGCCAGACATCTCCTGTAGAGCCATCTTGGTGTACTGCTTGTCGTCGAGCGATTTCAAAACAAACTCGATAGTCAGGTCTTTGAATGTCATTCCTGTGCTGCGGGCCTGGATGAAATCTCTGAAATACTGTTGGTCGTTTTCTCCAAGTGAGTGGCCGAAAAACGTCACTTTGTCGCCGTCGCCCAACGTCAGCAACGAGTCGATGATGGCTGGTGGATTGAAATTGTCGTCCATCGCTTTCTGGAGAAACTTATAGGAATTGTCGGTTTCGTTATACTCTTTTGTGCCGATCACAATTGTGTCTTCCTTCAGATTCCCGTGTACGTATTGCACATTGGCTTTTTCTGGCCACGGAACGAAGGTATAATTGAATGTAAACACCTCCACGGTGTCGTAATTGTCCATGTCGAAAATGGCGTTAAGGCGACGTCGCAATTCATCATCATTCGCATGGGAAAACGGCTGGTCGAGCAGGTAGTCGCGCAGACCATCCTTGATTTTATAGAAGGCAGCCTTGTCTCTTATCTCTTTAGTCTCGGCGTAGACAGGATCCTTGATGTAATAGTACTTTAGGTCGTCGGTCTGGATAAGCAAACCTTTCTCCACCATCTTCATCAAAAACTCCCGCGTCTGCTTGGCAAAGAGCTCGCGCTTCTCAATTTCAGGATTATTATATAAGACGTAGATATCGCCACCATTGTTGGAAGGCTCGTATAGAAAATTACATATTTCCTCAGCACTTACCGAGCTGTTACGCCCCTTAATATAAGCAAGAATCTTATGCTCCTCAGGCGAGATCGGATCCTGGATATCCTCGTTGATTTGGGCATAATTGTAGAGCTCGGTCTCAAAATCGAACCATTTCACCTCGCTCAACCCCCTCGTCGGCTGCCACTGGTTGAGATAGTCGATCAAGGGCGCAGGATAGTCCTTAGGGCAATAGATATCGCTCTTATAGAAATCGCTGTACTTGGTTCTTCTGCCAAGAAACAGATCGAATCCGTTACCTATGATAATGACGTGGCGAGGCATGGTTATATGTAAAGACGCAGGGCGTCTTATCTATTTAACAATTCTTTAGCTGGCACCTCCACAATCTTCCCGTCTTTGTCGGAAAGAATAAGAGTCTCGTTGTTTGCTGCCTTTTTCTCCAAAAATTCCTTTTCCGCAATTTTTAGGGCAGCTTTTATTTTCTCTAAAGTTGGGTTATTTTCCATAATTCTTGATATGTTCAAATTTTTCAATATTGTAGATGTTGCATTCATCTTTGCAGCCTTCAGCGAGAACTTCGCGAGGCTCAATGCTATTGTCAATCACAATCCATGAATCCACAATAGGGATAAAGATTTTTGTAAGGTTCTTGATTCCCTTCTCGTATCTTCTGTAGATCACGTCTTGAGGAATGTTGTGCCCACCTTCACTTACTCTGCGAGCCACACGTTTTACAGCAAGTTCTGGAGAGTTCAGCCAGAAATAGAGCAAAGTTACAGCATATCCCTTTTCTTGTGCCCTCCGTACAAGGTTTGCGTATGATTTTGTCGCTAACGTTGTCTCGATAGAAAATGTTTCATTAGCCTCAAGAAGTTCATCAATACGAAGAAGCATTAGTTTGCCAGCCTGAATGGCAACACTTTCTGGGCAGAAAGGAGATAGACCTTTTGCAATCTCGTCTGCATTGACAAACTGTTTGCAGTCGAGAAGTTTAGGCAACACGCTATATGAAGCAGTTGTTTTGCCTGCTCCGTTGCATCCGCTTATTATGTAAAGGTTCTTTTCTGACATACAAAATCTTTATATGCAAAGATAGGAATTAATTCGTAATTCCCTCGTTTGTAATTTATTTCTATACCCATAAAATAGAGACGCCGCACGCGACGTCTCTACGAATGTGTCCCATCGTTGGAATCCTCCCAAGATGGTATGTACCGACAATTACGAATTATGCATTATGAATTATGAATTAAAAAATCAGTCCATCATTGGCAAACTTTGCTTTCAAGCATTTTGCTGTGAATGATTCTTTGTTCATGACAAGTTCCTCTGGCGTGCCGGCAAACACAAGTTCACCTCCCTTGTCTCCTCCGTCCGGACCGATATCTATGACGTGGTCCGCACATTTGATCACATCCATGTTATGCTCGATGATGACGACGGTGTGTCCCTTCTCAATCAAGGCGTTAAAGGCTTTAAGCAGTGTCTTGATATCGTGGAAGTGGAGTCCGGTTGTCGGCTCGTCGAAGATGAAGATTGTAGGTTGAGTCTTCTCTTCTGCCAAGATGGCTGCAAGCTTCACGCGCTGGCTCTCTCCTCCTGATAGTGTAGATGAGGCTTGACCAAGTTTGATATAGCCCAAACCGACGTCTTGCAAAGATTTCAATCTCTTGACAATCTTTTTCTCCGTCGACTCTAATTTCTCCGAGAAGAATTCCACTGCCTGGTTGATAGTCATCTCAAGCACGTCGTAGATGTTCTTGCCACGGTAGCGAACCTCCAAAATATCCTGCTTGAAACGCATTCCTTTACAGCTCTCGCATGGCAAAACCAAGTCGGCCATAAACTGCATCTCGATGGTTGTTGTTCCCTCTCCCTGACACTCGTCGCATCGTCCGCCTTCTGTGTTGAATGAGAAGTGCGCGCTGCGGTAGCCCATCTGCTTTGATAGCTGCTGGTCGGCGTATAGTTTACGTATTTCGTCGTAAGCCTTGACGTATGTCACTGGATTTGAACGAGATGATTTTCCAATCGGATTCTGGTCTACGAAATTGACATTCTTCACCAAATCTGTGGCTCCGGAGAGTGATGAGTACAATCCTGGTTTTTCTTCCGACTCGTCCAACTCTCTCTTCAACGCAAGGTAGAAGATATCTCTTACCAATGACGATTTTCCTGAACCACTCGGACCAGTGACGACGGTCATGACGTTGAGCGGAAATTTCACGTCGAAGCCTTTCAAGTTGTGCTGCAACGCACCCTTGATCTCAATATAATTGTTCCAAGGTCGACGGTACTGCGGCACGGCTATCTTCTCTGTTCCGTTGAGATAATCGATAGTGTATGAGTGTAGTTCTGCGTTCTGCTTTGCTTTTTTTGCATCCTCAGGCGATCCCTCGAACACCACTTTACCTCCGTTGCGTCCTGATTCCGGACCGATGTCGATGATATAGTCGGCAGCACGCATGATCTCCTCGTCGTGCTCAACCACAACCACTGTGTTTCCTAGTTTCTGCAAACTGCGTAGCACGGATACCAATCGTTCAGTGTCGCGGCTGTGCAGACCGATACTTGGCTCGTCGAGGATATATAATGAGCCGACAAGACTTGATCCCAACGATGTCACAAGATTGATACGTTGGCTCTCTCCACCCGAAAGTGAGTTGGACAGACGATTCAATGTCAAATAGCCAAGTCCCACGTCGACAAGGAAATTCAAGCGGTTCTTGATTTCGATAAGCAGTCGTTTCGCTACCAACTCCTCATGTTCGGTAAGCTGGATATTGTCGAAGAACGGTTTCAATTCAGATACCGGCATATCCACCAATTCTGTGATGCTCTTTCCTGCCACCTTAACCCATGAGGCATTCTCCTTTAAACGTGTGCCTCCACATTTAGGACAGATCGTCTTGCCACGATAACGTGCAAGCATCACACGATATTGGATCTTATATTGCTGGCTCTCAACGAATTTGAAGAACTCGTCGATTCCATGAGTAAGCTGTGTGCCATGCCATAATTTCTTCTTCTCTTCAGCTGTAAGTTGGAAATATGGCTTATGGATAGGAAATTTGATTGCCTCCGCGTGGAAAATGAAATCCTGAAGCCATTCGCCCATCTTCTCTCCACGCCAGCAGATCACTGCTCCCTGATAAACAGACAAGGTCTTGTCTGGCACAACCAAGTCTTCATCTATTCCGACGACGCGACCGAATCCTTCGCAGACAGGGCACGCTCCGTAAGGGGAGTTGAAACTGAACATCAACTCAGTTGGCTCGTCGAAAGTGATCCCGTCAGCCTCGAATTTTGTGCTGAACTGCTTTAGTGATTCTCCGTCTGGAGTATAAACCAAAATTTGGCAAGAAGAACCGTCGCCCTGCCATAAAGCAGTCTGGACGGAATCAGAGACACGGTTTTTTGTCTCATTGTCGTGACGCACCACATAACGGTCCACCACAATATATGCATCCTTGCAAGACTTTGCCATATCTGCGGTGAAATCGGTGATTTTCGTCACCGCACCGTCGATAAGCAGACGTGCAAAACCCTCTAATTTAGCTTTCTCCACCGTCTCCTCAAGATTTTCTTTTGGAAGAGACGACAAAATCATTCCTTTTGTACCATCTTCAAAAGAGAGGATATAATCCACGATGTCCGACACCTGATGACGCTTCACCTCCTCGCCTGAGATAGGGGAGTAGGTACGTCCGACGCGGGCGAACAACAGTTTGATATATTCGTAGATTTCAGTGGAAGTGCCGACGGTAGAACGTGGATTTCGAGTGCTGACCTTCTGCTCGATAGCGATAGCTGGAGGAAGCCCCTTGATATAGTCAACCTCAGGTTTGCTCATTCTGCCCAAGAACTGGCGGGCATACGACGAAAGACTCTCCACATAACGGCGCTGGCCTTCAGCGTAGAGAGTGTCGAAAGCGAGTGACGACTTACCCGAACCAGAAAGTCCGGTGATCACCACCAGTTTATTGCGAGGTATTTTGATATCTATGTCCTTAAGGTTGTGCACTTTAGCACCCTTAATGGATATGAATCCACTGTCTGCCATAACTAAACTATACTTTGAAAGTGTAAAGGTACAAACAAATTTACTGAATTTGACTATAATGAAGCTGGATTTTAGGAAGGGAGTGTTTAGATTTTGGCGTAAAATTGAAAGCGAGAGTTTTAAAAATGGCGTAAATTTAAAACTTAGAGTTTAGATTTTGGCGTAAAATTGAAAATCGCCACTATTTTGAAAACGATGATCCCAGTCCGCCTCAGTTATGTTATAGGTTATTTCTTATCAATAGAAGTTGTCTTTTGCTTTTTGTTTTATTTCTGTTGATTAAATGATATCACATATGATACATTCTGATATACAAATGAATACATGATTTGTATGGTATCTCCTAAATTAGGTGGTAATGAATTCTTATCTATCTTGAAACTGTTTTCATACATAACTCCAGATTCAGTAGTATACCTATAACTATAAAGAAAACCATTTCCTCCCTTATCATGAGAAATGTCACATATAACAGCTGGTCTGTAGACTTTTGAGGCCTCTATGACTGACTTCTTTATGCCAAAAACGGTAGAGTAAATTGTCAATCCAAAAAATATAGTAAAGACGAAAGATAAAAATGAAGAGACTTGTAAATCCTTATTGTTACAAAAGAAATAAAAGGTAAATGTGACAAATACAACAAGAAAATACAGAAATCAAAGGTCAAAACAAATACTTTTATCTATAAGGAGATCTACAAATAAAGAAAATAAATAACGGAGCGAGATCAAAAGTGATATAGACAATAAAATCATACAGATTGACATATTATCTTTTGCTTTTTGCTTTAATCCATTTACAAAATGCTTTAAGTCACTTATAAAATATCGAATAATCATAGTCGTTTATTTTTATTTGTTAGAAGAGTGCAAGTGACACTATCCTTATTTGTACATGATTTGGATTGATTATAGATGAAATCCTCTCTTGTTATTAGTAAATTAACCTTGAAACTACCCTAAATCCTTCAAATGCTCCGTGTCGTTCCACATTGCGATCTCCCATACTCCAGCTTCACGACGGATGTCGCAAAGACAAGTGCTTTGTGGCTTAGGTTGGTTGGATGCATCCTTCATATCCCAACGTTTCAAATAGACATAAAGAGAACGTAGCACCACGCCGTGAGTGACGATTAGAACGGTCTGGTTGGGATGTCTGTCTGCAATCTCGTTGATGGCTTTGGAAGCACGACGCATCACGTCGCCAACAGACTCACGCTCGTCGGAATTAGATGTGATATCCCAGAAATGCTCCATGGCATCCGGGTAAAGACGGTAGCCTTCCTCGAAATTCAACCCCTCAAGTTTGCCGAGAGAGATTTCTTTCAATTCGTCGACGGGAATAATCTCGAATCCACGATTGCCGACCACCAGTTTGGCGGTGTCCAACGCGCGTTGCAGGGAACTGCTGTAGACGGCGTCGATATGTATGCCAGCCAGACGTTCCCCAAGTTTGATGGCCTGCTGTTCACCCATTGGAGTAAGGTTGGAATTGTTTTGACCTTGGAATCTGTGAGCCACGTTCCATTCAGTCTGGCCATGACGGCAAAGAAGAAGACGAACCATAATGAATTTAATTAAACAATAAAACCCCGAGAAAAACTCTCGGGGTATTTATTTTCGATAAGCAAAAGTTATTACTCCTCTACTGCTTTTTCGATTGCTACCTTACCACGGTAGTAACCACACTCACCACATACTGTGTGGAAGATGTGCAATGAACCACAGTTAGGACATACAGCAAGTGTTGGTGCTACTGCCTTGTAGTGAGTTCTTCTCTTTGCTCCTCTTGTCTTTCCCTGACGTCTCTTAGGATGTGCCATTTTGCTTTATAATTTTAATGTTATTTATTTTAATTTGAAATTCTTCAATGCTTCCCAACGCGGATCAATCTCCTTCTCACCTGCTGCCGTATCACTTGCCAGGTCGGCAGACTCGCTATCCTCATCATCTTCACCGCTTTCGAAGCACTCGTGACTTCTAAACTTATCAGCCATTGCTTCATCGCATTCGCCGTCTTCATGGACGTGGCGAATCGGAATTGCGAGAGCAATAAACTCGTAAATGTACCATGAAAGGTCGATTTTCTGATCGATTTCAGAGATTAGAATCAAATCGTCGTCAGATTCACCGTCGCCAAACTTGGCGTCTAGATGTCCATCTGTAGAAATCTCAAGATCCATGTCTTCAAGGCATCTGTCGCAAGGGACAACCACCACACCGTCGATCTCAAAGTCGAATGAGAATGAATCGGCTGAAGAGACTCTCATTTCCACGTCGACTTCCACATCACCTTTTTGAAATTCAGTTCCGCCTATCATCTCGAAATCCTCATCGGTCATCGAAAAATGATAGTTATAAACTCCCTTTTCAAGATGCTTCAAGTCTATGACAAATCTATCCATGGCTTCCATTTGGACTGCAAAATTACAAAACTTTTATTTTATTACTAAATTTTCCCTTCGTTTTTTCACTTTTTAGGTGATATTGTTGATAATTTTTAGTCTTTCAAGCAACCTAACGGAATAATTTTTACTCCGTCTGGTCGTGTATATGCCATCTGACCACCTGTAATGATTATGAGAAGATCTGGCTCTCTGAGGGATGAAGCTGTCGACTTCTCATTGTAAGCTTTTACCAAATGCTTGATTTCAAGTAGATGCTTGGCACCTTTTTCTATTTCATCGCTTCCTAATTTGAATTCTATGAGTGCATATTTGCCATCAGACAGATGAAGTACTGCGTCGGCTTCAAGGTCGTTCCTATCGTGATAATATGATAATTTTCCTCCTAGACATTGTGAGTATGCTTTTAGATCGCGAATTGCCATTACTTCAAAAATGAATCCGAATGTATTAAGGTCCATTTGTAATCTTTCCGGAGATAGACCGAGTGAAGCCACTGCTATAGATGGGTCTATAAAACAACGCTTGTCTCCACTTCTAATTGCCGATGCCGATCTTATGGCTGGACACCATGCTTCCAAATCATCGATTACGAACAGACGTTTTAATGCATTCGTATAGTCGTCGAATGTCGGCATTGAGATGTTTTCATTTGATGCAACGTCTTTTAGCATTGCAGTTTTCTTCGCAAGTGTACAGATGTTGCGAGCGTATGATTTTAGAATTAAATTGGTAAGTTTCGGGTTTCTTTGCACTCCATCTATAGTCTTGATATCCAATGAACAAAGCCCCTCAATATAGTCTTTGGCAATGAAAAGCTTTGCGCTGTCAGTCTGCAAGTTTGTTACAGCAGGCCACCCCCCGCAACATGCGAGAAAAATTAAGTGTTCTATAGTCAAGTCTGAAGTTATTCCGTCGATGTCGGTATCTTGGTTGTAAAACAAATCCTTAATGGAAATCTTACCATTTGAATCTTGACTTTCCCAAAGACTCATTGGATACATCTTCATTTTTGAGATTCTGCCTATTCCTGAGTGCATGATTTTGTCTAGTTCAATGGAATTTGAACCAGTAAGAATGTATTGTCCAGGTTCTCCTATATTGTCAACCGATGTCCTCACCGCATCCCATAGCACTGGGGCAATTTGCCATTCGTCAAGCAAGCGAGGCTTGTCCCCCTTAAGAAGTAAAGAAGGTTTTATATTGGCAGTGGATATGTATGCCGCTTTGTTGTCTGGATCTTGCATTTGGAGAATACTCTTGGCTTGCTGCTTCGCAGTTGTGGTTTTTCCACACCATTTCGGCCCTTCCAGTAGTACAGCTCCAAAGGCTTCTAATCTCTGCTTTAAGTCTATATCTGCTATTCTTTTTAAGTATTCCATAATTGTCTGATTTTGAACGCAAAGATATAAATTAAATTTAAAACTTTGTGTTTTTGCGGAGATTTACTTTGTGTTTTTGCGGAGATTTACTTTGTGTTTTTGCGGAGATTTACTTTGTGTTTTTGCGGAGATTTACTTTGCGTTTTTGTGGCCTCCACCCTTTTACAGCATCATCAAAATCAAGATCAAGATTCCGCATACTGCCAATGGGGCGGAGTTCATTTCTGTAGAATCTCCTAATTTGATCTTGGGTAGTTTTGTGAACAGGTTGAAGATGGGATCACAAATATTTCCGACGGATTCAAACTTTTTTAGGTTGTCTTCGTTGAGTTTGCTTTTGTACGGTATTACTTTCCAATATAATATGACGACGAACAACGAGAATCCTGTGGCTAACTTCAATAGCCACTTTATCTGGATATTGTTGCTCATGCCGATTGCGTTGAGCAATGCGACGATGATGAGCGCAATAACGGATATTTTTATGATCTCTTGTCTGTCCATGTTTAGTTTGTAGCTTAAAGTTTATAGCTTAGAGCTTAGAGACGAGTGCTCTCAGCTTTAAGCTCTAAGCTCTAATCTCTTTTCTCAAAAACCTGTTTGATTTTCTGCTCCACATGTTCCAGTCTCACTTCCACCCCGAATTTCTTAGCGATATGCTCAGCTGTCTTCTGTGCAGAGTAGACAGAGCGATGTTGGCCACCGGTACAACCGAAACTGACCATCAAACTTGTGAAGCCTCGCTCCATATAGCGTGCGACGTGGAAATCCACCAAAGCCCACACGGAATCAAGGAAAGTGAGTATCTCACCGTCTTTCTCCAAGAAATCAATCACTGGCTGGTCACGACCTGTAAGCTGCTTGTACTCTTCGTATCTGCCTGGGTTGTGCACCGCACGACAGTCGAAAGCATAGCCTCCACCGTTGCCTGACTCGTCTGCTGGAATGCCTTTCTTGTATGAAAAACTGAATACTTTGACAACTAATTCCTTATTCTCCATAATGCTTTGTCGCTTCTTTGATTACTTTAATAAGTTCCGGATAATCAGTATTAAACTTGTCGACGACGGTGCTCAATACCTTCAATGTGTCTGGAATCTGACCTAAGAATGTTGCCTTCTTCTCCTCCAATCCACGTAGTCCGTATGTGCCAAGCACCTGGACCATACGCATTAGAATGAAGAAGTCGAGGTTGGCGTAAAACTCCTCGTCGCTTATCTCAATGAATTTCTTGACTGCTTTCAGATAGATGGTGATTATCTGCGTCTTGACATCGTCAGGATATTTTGCTCTGACCTGATAAACGAATGACACCAAGTCGTACCAGATTGGTCCGCGTCGACCTCCCTGGAAATCGATATACCATAATCCTCCAGATTTCACCATCACGTTGCGCGACTGGAAATCACGGTACATGAATCCCCACGCGTCTTTGCGGACAGCACTCATGGTTGTCCACATCTTTTCGAAATCATCGTGAAGACGGGATTCATTATAATCTATAGGATGCTTCTTTACGAAATATGTCTCGAATTTGGCAAAGTCTGCCATCAATCCGTCTCTTGAAAACTCAGATTCTGGATAACACTTCGCAAAATCCACCGTCTTTGCTCCGACAAGCTGTATTCTTGCCAGGTCTGACATAGCTTTGCCAAGCATTCGAATGCTTGTCTTCGAGTATTCTCCGCTTTGACGGAATCGTTCAAGCACATTATATAATGAGTCGTGTCCGCAGTAGGTCTGCAGATAGATCATTCTGTCTTTGGAAATATGAAAAACCTTTGGCACTGAGGCTCCAGCTCGCTTCAGTTGCTTTGCAAGATAGAAGAATGCCTCGTTCTCCTCTTTTGTCTCACCGATAGTCGCGACGTATTTGCCAGAATCACCGTCGACCATGAAATACTGACGACCTGAACCGGCTTGAGCGATAGGTGTGATTGAAGATGGGTGATGGCCTTGGAATTTCTTGTAGAGACGGGCGATTGACTGCATATTCTCCTCGTGGATCTCTTCCGGAGTCTTTGGCACAACCACTTTAGGTTTTGCCTCCTGCTCTTTTCTCTTTTTCTCTCTCTTCTCCTTTTTCTCCTGAGCACGTTGCTGCTGAGCCAACTGCATCTGCTCCAACACAGCTGACGACAAGTGGTCGGCTGGTTTGTTCTTACCTTCTTCGCTGTTGCTCAACTCTTTATAGATCATCAGAGTGGCATACGCATCGAGTGCGGCATATCTGATCTGTGCTGGTTCAAGAGGGTTGGCTTCCCAATTGGAAGTTTGCTGGCGCTTAGAGACCTGAAGTTTGAAGATTATCGCGTAGATTTTCTGCAGACTCTTGTCCTTGATTCCGAATTTCTCCACGTAGCTCTGGAGCTCAACGTAATTCTCGCATTTGAAATTAGGCATACGTCGACGGAGCTGTCGGAAATCATCGTGAAGGCTGAGACCAATCTTTGTGATGTTAGGATTGGCGAACAGGTCAGCCACCGATTCTGGAATGTTCAAAAGGTTGAGACGGAAAAGATAACAACGCGTCTCCGAACTAACTTGTAGAAGTGCAACTTGGTTGGTCTTGCCCTTCACGAAGACAGGTTTAGTCTCTGTGTCGATACCAAGCACTTTCTGAGTGTTCAAATAGTCGACAGCCTCCTGCACCATGTCGAATCTCGACACGACGATGATGTCGCCGGTAAACGATGCTATCGGCAACTGTTGGATTTCCTCTTTAGTTATTGATTCGGCAAACTGTCCCATTTGATTTTATTCTTCGTCTTCGTTGTCTGGAGAAGATATATATGAATGAAGGGCTCCCAGACTACGAGTAAGACACTGGCCCCAGAACTCGTGGAAATGCTCCACGCACTCTTTCAATGCCGCGCACATGATGGCGTTGTCAGCACTTTGGATGCGGTGAGTCATGTCGACGATATCCTGATAGATATCTGCCATGTCTTCCGACACATGGACTACAATCGGAGTATCGCTGTATTGCATGTCGACGTGGTCGACTGTTAGGAAATCATCATGAGCCCCAAGTTTATCGCTTACGATCTGTACAACGGAATTGTACATCTCTTCAGTCACTTTGCATTCCAGTTCGATATAGTCGTCTTCCACCTCGTCATAAGAAGGAAGATAGTTGGTTGCTGCATATAGTCCAGCCAATGAGCCAGCAAGTTTCTTTGCGAATTCCTTTGGAGCATCATTCTCTGATTGCTCAATCACGTGGCAAAACAGAATAGCTGACTTTACGAAGTTTATCGTCTCTTGATTGTTTATATCCATGGCGTTTTTCAAAAAAACTTTGCAAAAATAGATAAATAATTGGGATTTTCAAAGACTATTGTGGTTTCAAGTTTGAGGATTCAGGACTCAAGTTTCAGGAGACAAACCGTTGAACGGTTCTTTTAATTAGCCAATGGTTGATTTTTCGCGAAACGATAAATCAACCGTTGGTGAGAGGATATAAAAAAGCAATGGTCGAATGACCATTGCTTTTTGATTTATTGCCCCATTGGGCACAGCTCTTATTCTTTCGACTTAAAGCCTTTCAATCAACGGAATAATGTCTCAACAGCACCGTTAGCCTGAAGTGTTTTGTTGATAGTTGGAGTAGTGATCATGTAGTCAACACCTGTAACGTTAGATGCGCCAGCTAGAATCATAACGATCTCTGAAGCGTGAGTGTCAGCGTAGGCCTTATTAACTCCCTTGAATCCATCAGCCTCTGTCCAAGCAAGGTAAGAGTAGTGTGCTGCATCGTCACCTAGAGAAACTGTCTGAGTCCTACCATTCTTCTCGAGAACGAAAGTTACAACCTGGTTCTTGTCATATACTGTACCCTCACAAGACTTAACCTCGAATGAGAAAGCTGTTGTGCCAGCCTGAACTGCCTGATACTTCTGACCTGGCTGTACGTAAACCTGAACCTTAGCGTCTCCGTAAGGAGAAATAGGCTGGGCTTCCTCCCAATCTTTTAGAATCTGTTCTACAGAACGACCAGTTTTGTCTTCAACTGCTTCTACCCACTCGTCTCCATCATCAATGCGGATTAATTCGCCTGCGTTGTATCTGTAGAATTTATTGTTGAATGTAATCTGACCGTTAGATAATATTTCATATCGATAACTTCTTGTATCTTTATAATATGAATCGTCACTTTCATCGTATCGAGTAACAATTTCATTGTCGAATACATAAATGTCTACCCAATGTTCATCCTCTTCTACAAACATTTTGCCCGCAACCGGGTTTGAACTTGTGTTAGAACCGTTCTTTTCGTCGTCATCATCGTCGTCGCCACAGCTTGTAGGCACGACCACCATTGCCATCATTGCAAACATAGCAATGAGCATTTTCCAAAATTTTACCATAAATTAATTATTTAGTCCTTTGCTTCGCTTATGGCGGAAGCGTTAACCATTTTATGATGCAATTCTAAAAAAAACTATTGCACCGCCAAATTTTATTGGCAAAATTTGCTTTGGATGATGATTTTTTTTCTGATATCCGGTATGTCGTCTCATTTTCGGGAAATTTACGTTGCCAATAATCATATTTAGCATTCATCATTTTGCATTTAGCAATTTTCTCACTATCTTTGCACCGCTTTTCTTGATTTTCGGCAAAAAATCATTGAGGAGTATGATGGGGGATTAGGTGATCTAATCCTGAGTATACTTAAAAAATTATTAAAGAAATGGAAAAATTTCAACTTTCAGGTGAGCTTCGTGCAGATCTAGGCAAGAAGGCTACAAAGGAGACTCGTGCAAACGGTCTTATCCCATGTGTACTTTACGGTGGTGCAGAGACAAAGCACTTCACAGTAAAAGAGGGTGATGTTAGAAAGCTTATCTACTCTCCAAATGTTTACATCGTTGAGTTGACAGTTGCTGGTAAGACAGTTACTGCTATCTTGAAGGATCTTCAGGTTCACCCAGTTAAGGATAACATCCTTCACATCGATTTCCTTGAAATCTCTGAGAACAAGCCAGCTGTAATCGAGATCCCAGTTAAGCTTGAGGGTCTTGCAGAGGGTGTTAAGCTAGGAGGTAAGTTGGTTCAGCAGATGAGAAAGCTTCGTGTTAAGGGTATCTACACTAACTTCCCAGACAGATTGCCAGTTAACGTTGAGAGCCTAGGTATTGGTAAGACAATCCAGGTTGGTGCACTTTCATACGAGAATCTTGAGTTGTTGAACAACCCAATCAATGTTGTTGCAACTGTTAAGGCAACTCGTGGTTCAAGAGCTAATTAAAAATGAAATATCTGATTGTTGGGCTTGGCAACATCGGTGACGAGTATGCCAACACAAGGCACAACATAGGATTTATGGTATTGGACGCTTTTGCCGAAGCGTCCAATCTTGTTTTTAAGGAAGAGCGTTACGGCGCTATCGCCGAAGGTCGCGTTAAAAACAAGGAATTTATCCTATTAAAGCCTAATACATATATGAACCTTAGCGGAAACGCTGTCCGCTATTGGGCTCAGAAAGAGAAGATCGACGTGGATCATATCTTCGTCATTGTGGATGATCTGTCTCTACCTTTCGGCAAAATCCGTATCAAAGGAAGTGGTAGCGCAGGCGGACACAACGGTTTGAAGAATATCCAGGAACTGCTTGGCACAGAGAAGTATGCCCGCCTAAAATTCGGTATCGGTAACGATTTTCCTAAAGGCAAACAGGTGGATTTCGTGCTTGGTAAGTTTGGCGACGAGGATATGGCGGCCATGCCTGAGAGAAAGAAGATTGCTGGTGATGCAATCGCGTCTTTCATGCTTGCAGGTCTTGATATCACAATGAACCAATTCAATAATAAGTAAGTAGCTGATCAAGTAATGGCAAAAGAGGTAAAAGAGGAGGTACGCATCGACAAATGGATGTGGGCTGTAAGATTATTCAAGACGCGAACTTTGGCGGCTGAAGCTTGCAAGAAAGGTCATGTCATGATTGGTGGCAACTCCCAGAAGGCGTCGAGAAATGTCAAGGTGGGTGATGTTATCCAGATCAAGCGTGCTCCCATCACATACTCTTTCAAGGTGCTTGCGTTGAGTGAAAACCGTATGGGTGCCAAACTCGTTCCTGAGTTTATGGAGAATGTCACTCCAGCAGAACAGCTTGAGATGCTTGAGTTGAGCCGCTATACATCGAATGGCCAGCGTGACCGTGGTGCCGGACGCCCTACGAAGAAGGACCGTCGTGATATCAACGAGTACACAGAGCCTCAGTTTATCAGCGACGATTGGGATTGGGATCTTGACCTTGACGACGATGATGATTGATGGTTGATGGTTGATGATTGATGGTTGATGATTGATGGTTGATGGTTGATGATTGATGA